>JBKOUQ010000075.1:0-10421 GCA_046723475.1 Candidatus Methylomirabilota bacterium | reverse complement strand
CCCCCAACAGACGGACGGCGCTCGTGACGATCGCGTCGAACACTGGCTGGACGTCCGTCTGCGAGCGGCTGATGATGCGCAAGATGTCGCTCGTCGCGGTCTGCTTATCCAGCGCCGTCGTCAGCTCGCGGTTGCTCGTCTGGAGCTCGTTGAACAGCCGCACCTTCTCAACGGCGATGACGGCCTGGTCGGCGAAGGTCTGGAGGAGCGCGATCTGGTTGTCGGTGAAGGGACGCACTTCACTTCGGCGGATGAGGATGGCGCCGAGGGCGCCACCATCCCGCAGGAGAGGAGCACTGAGCGTCGTGCGCCACCCGAGCCGGCGGGCGATATCCCGGCCGACTGGAAAGTCGTCCGCCTCGGTCAGATCGTCAACGTGGACCACCCGGGCCTGGCGTACCGCATACCCAGCCACCGACCCCAACACCGGTTGCCGCGCGCCGATTGCAGCCGCGAGCGGGCCGTGATGAGCTCGAACGACGAGCTCATCGCCGTCGATCGTCCAGAGCATTGCGTCCACCGCACCACACACGACGCCCGCAGTTCGCACGATCGTGTCGAATACCGGCTGGTATTCGGTTGGCGAGCGTGCGATCACGCGGAGAATCTCACTCGTCGCGGTTTGCTGTTCCAAGACTTCGGACAACGAACGTTGTAGCTCCGCATAAGACGCCGCTGGCGTAGTTCGGAGCTCGGCATGCGTAGTCGGTGCCCCGCACCGAGGGCAGAACTCGGCGTCTGCGACGGGGTTGTCCTGCTCGCACCGGCGACACTTCATTGCCGAGCCTCCAGTGAGCCGGGTGGGGGGCTGGGTGACGATAGCCCGCGCGCGGCGACGGCGTCAACGAACCACACGAACGACAGGCACCGCCCCAACGCGGTACAACAGGGCATGCCCTACGACCACCTCGAGATCGAGACGCGCTGGCAGCGCTACTGGGACGAGCACGGGACGTTCCGCGCCACGCGCCGGAGCGGCCGGCCCAAGCGCTACGTCCTCGACATGTTTCCGTACCCGTCCGGTGTCGGTCTGCACGTCGGTCATCCCGAGGGGTACACCGCCACCGACATCATGGCGCGGGCCTGGCGCATGCGCGGCTACGACGTGCTGCATCCGATGGGCTGGGACGCGTTCGGCTTGCCGGCCGAACAGCACGCGATCGAGACCGGACAGCATCCCGCGGGGACGACGGCGAACAACATCGCCACGTTCAAGCGTCAGCTGAAGATGCTCGGCTTCAGCTACGACTGGTCGCGGGAGATCGACACCACCGATCCGCGCTACGTCCGCTGGACGCAGTGGATCTTCCTGCAGCTCTTCCGGCGCGGCCTCGCCTACCAGGCGACGGTGCCGGTCAACTGGTGTCCCGCGCTCGGCACCGTGCTCGCCAACGAGGAAGTCGTCGACGGCAAGAGCGAGCGCGGCGGCCATCCCGTCTATCGCACACCACTCCGACAGTGGATGCTGAAGATCACCGCGTATGCCGATCGGCTCGCCGAGGACCTGGCGCTCGTCGACTGGCCCGAGGGGACGCTGACCGCACAGCGCCGCTGGATCGGCCGCTCGGAGGGCGCCGAGATCGTCTTCGGCGCCGAGGCTCACCCGGACGCGCGCATCGCCGTCTTCACGACGCGGCCCGATACGCTCATGGGCGCGACCTACGTCGTGCTCGCGCCCGAGCACGAGCTGACGCGCACGCTCGCGACGCCCGCTCACCGCGAGGCCGTCGTCGCGTACGTCGAGGCGGCCGCCCGCAAGAGTGAGCTCGACCGCGTCGCGCTCGCCAAGACGAAGAGCGGTGTGCCGACGGGCGCCGTGGCGATTCACCCGATCACCGGAGCTCGGCTGCCGATCTGGGTGGCTGACTACGTGCTTGGCGGCTATGGGACCGGCGCGGTCATGGCCGTCCCCGGGCACGATGAGCGCGACTTCGAGTTTGCGACCGCCTTCGGTCTGCCGATCGTCGAGGTCGTGAGCCCGGACGGGCGACTGCACGACGCGCTCGAGACCGCGTATGTCGGCGACGGCGTCAATGTCCGCAGCGGCGAGTTCGACGGTCTGGCGACGCTCGAAGCCAAGCGCGCGGTCGTCTGCCGACTCGAGACGCTCGGCCGCGGCCGCGGCACGGTCAGCTATCGGCTGCGCGACTGGGTCTTCTCGCGTCAGCGCTACTGGGGCGAGCCCATCCCGATCTACTTCGCAGTCGAGCTCGCTGACCCGACCGGCGACCCTCGGCGAGGCGCCGCGCACACGATTCGCTATGACCAGCCGCTCGCGGTCGACGAGTCCGAGCTGCCGCTTCGTCTGCCCCAGCTCGCCGACTACAACCCGGGCGAGGACCCGGCCGGCCCGCTCGCGCGTGTCGGCGACTGGCGCTTCTTCCAGCGCGACGGTCGCTGGTTCGCACGCGAGACCAACACCATGCCGCAATGGGCGGGCTCGTGCTGGTATTACTTGAGATTTCTCGACCCGCACGACGACGACAAGCCCTGGACGATGGACGCGTACGACGCGTGGATGCCCGTCGACCTCTACGTCGGCGGCGCCGAGCACGCGGTGCTCCACCTGCTCTACGCCCGCTTCTGGCACAAGGTGCTCTTCGATCTCGGTCACGTCCGGCATCCCGAGCCGTTCATGAAGCTCGTGCACCAGGGAATGATTCTGGGCGAGGACAACGAACGGATGTCGAAGTCGCGGGGCAACGTCGTGAATCCCGACGACATCGTGCGGGAGTACGGCGCCGACGCGCTGCGGCTCTACGAGATGTTCATGGGACCGCTCGAGGCCGTGAAGCCGTGGCAGACGTCGCAGATCCAGGGCGTGGTCCGCTTCCGCGACCGGCTCAACGCGGTCTGTCGCCAGCCCCTCGTGGACACGATGGACGACGGCACGCGCCGGCTGCTCCACCGGACCATCAAGAAGGTCAGCACGGACATCGACGCGATGGCCTTCAATACGGCCATCTCAGCCCTCATGGTGTTCGTGAACCACCTCGCCCGCCTCTCGGCGATGCCGCGCGAGGCGGTGCGGGCGCTCGTCCTGCTCGTCTCGCCATTCGCGCCGCACGTCGCCGAGGAGCTGTGGCGACATCTCGGCCACGCGGCATCGCTCGCCTACGAGCCCTGGCCAGCGTGGGACGAGGCGCTCGCGGTCGACGACGTGATCGAGCTCCCCGTTCAGGTGAACGGCAAGGTGCGCGGACGCGTTCAGCTGGCCCGCGACGCCTCCGAGGCGGACGCGCGCGCGGCCGCGCTGGCTGCGGATGGGATCGCGACGCGCCTGGCCGGGCAGGCGGTGCGGAAGTTCATTTACGTGCCGGGGCAGATCGTGAATCTCGTGGTCGGCTGAAGCGCCCGGGTGCGAATTGGTCGAGCGCGACACGCGTGGCGCGGCCGAGGACGAGGTCTGCGATCGCGTGGCCCATCGCGGGACCATAGAGAATTCCTTTGCGCGCGCCGCCCGTCGCCACATACAGACCATCGATTCCCGGCACACCGCCCAGCACCAGGAGCCCGTCTGATGCCACCGGACGCAGGCAGGCTGTCTGCTGCGCGACCTGCGCATCCGCCATTGCCGGCAGCATTTTCAAAAGCGCGGCACCGATCTCATCGCGGGCCGCGAGCGTCGACTCCTCGTCGAAGCCCGCGTCTTCCTCGGTGGTCCCCGCCCACACCAGACCGTCGGTCTTCGTCGTGGCGTAGTTGTGGCCCCAGCCGACAGAACATTCGATGGGTGGCCCGGGAGCCTGCAGGCGGATAATCTGGCCCTTGAGCGGACGAACCTCGATCGGCACACCGGTCCAGTGCGATGCCTCGGCACTCCAGGGGCCGAGCGCGAGCACCGCGCTGGCACAGCTCAGCACCTCTCGCTCGAGCATCAGGCCGGTGACGCGCCCGCCTTCGCGTCGCAGGCCGACCACGCGTCCATGCCGGACCGTGACGCCGAGGCGCTCGGCCGCACGCGTGAGCGCGAGCACCAGAAGATAGGGCTCGACGGCGCCTCCGCCCTCGGTCAGCGTTGCGCCGAGCGTTTCGTCGGAGATCCGCGCCTCCACCCGCCGAGCCTCCGCGATGTCGAGCCAGCGCACCGTGTAACCTGGCTGCTGTTTCTGCCACGGCATCGCCGCCTGAAGTCTGCGCACGTCCGCCTCGGTGAACGCCAGCGCCAGAGACGCGCGGAGTCGAAAGTCGACGTCGATGCCGGTTTCGTCGAGAAGGCTCTTCGACAACTCCCGGTGCAGCCGCATTCCATCCTGCGCGATCTCGCCCAGCGGGCCCGGAATGCCGAACCCGCTCAGCGGGCTCAATCCGCCATACGCGAAGCCAGACGCATGACTGCCGATCGCGTCGCGCTCGATCACGACACTGCGCACGCCGGACTTGGCCAGATAGTACGCGGTCGTCATGCCGGCGATGCCGCCGCCCACGATCACGACATCGGAAGACTGCTGCGTCATCGTCCGGCGATCATGTCACAAACAGCAGCGGCCGCGCGCCTCACGGGGATGCCGTCATCGGCAGGTGGTAGACTTCTTCGCAATTCGATGAACGTCGACGTCCTGCAGCAGCTCGGGAACGCGATCGCGGAGCGCGGTCCGGGAGCGTACGTGCTCACGGTCTCGAACGACGGCCGCCCGCACGCCGTTTATCTGAACGTCGTGTGGAGCAACGGTCGCCTCGTCGCCGATGTCGGCAACACGACCGCGGCAAACGCGAAGGCCCGGCCCGAAGTCTCGCTGCTGTTCCCGGTCCGCACCGCCAGCGACTACTCCTTCTTCGTCGACGGCCGCGCCACCGTCGAATCCGGCGATGGGGTCCATCGCCTGGTCCTGACACCCATGCGTGCGGTCTTCCACCGGGAGGGCTCTGCGCCAGATCCCAACTCGTCGTGCACGGCGGATTGCGTCCCCGTGCTGCGAGCGACCGCGCCGCTGCCGATGTCTCCGCCGCGCTGATGATGTAATCAGGAGTGTTCTGGATGCAATCAGGAGTGTTCTGGTGGGCGCGCCGTGGGAAGTTGCCAGCCTCGTCGCATCGCGATGAACCGGAGCCCAAAGCACAGCACGGCGCCGGCTATGGACGCCACGGACGACGAAAGATCCAGCACGCGTCCCAGCACGACCACAGCCGCGCCGATCAGGGCCGCGACTGCGTACACCTCGGCACGCAACACGGTGGGAATTTCCCTCACGAGGATGTCGCGGACCATACCGCCGCCGATTGCTGTCAGCGTGCCGAGAAGCGTCGCCGCAACCGGCCCGGCGTGAAACGTCAGCGCTTTTCCCGCACCAGATACAGCGAACAGCGCCAGTCCGGCGGCGTCGAACAGCAGCACGGGGTTGCTCATTCGGTTGATGAGTCGATACCGATAAAACGTCATCAGCCCGGCCAGCATCGACACGGCGACATATCGCCAGTCGATGATGGCGGCGGGCGGAATCGCTCCGATCATCACATCGCGGGCGATCCCACCCGAGCTGCCCGCGGCGAAAGATAAAACGAGAACCCCGAACAGATCGAGCCTGTGCTTGACCCCGGCTGTTGCGCCGCTGAGCGCGAAGACAAACGTCCCCGCAAGATCGAACGCGACCAGCAGCGTATCCAATGCGCGTCATCTTCTACCCCCCAGGCCACGTGCGCCAGCCGCGCGCGACGAGCCGGCCGGATCGTGCTACAGTCCGTCTTCGCAACGCGCCGTTCAGAATACGCGGAGGTGGGTGGGATGAACTGCTGGGCCTGCGACCGTGATATCGCGCTCACCGACATGGCCAACCGACTGCCGAAAGTCGGCGAGATTGTTCATCGACAGTGTTACGTCGAGCAGACGGGACATGACCCGGCGCTACGGATGACGCTCGCCGACGCGCTTCGATTCGAGAACGACGCCGCCGCGTGATCGCGGGCCGCGGCACGCAATAGACTGAGCGTGCCGTACCGCATGAGCACGCAATAGACTGAGCGTGGCCGTACCGCATGAGCACGCAATAGACTGAGCGTGCCGTACCGCATAAGCGTCGCCCGCGCCGGCGACGCTGTGCTCGACCGCCTCGTCGAGCTCGGCGCGCTCGACGTCGACCGCTCGCCCGGCGGCGGCATCGCCGCCGTGATGCCCGATGGCGTCGAGCCGGAAGCGGTGGCACGCGCGCTCGGCGTCGACGATCTCTCCATCTCGCCCGCCATCGGCCGCGACGCAGAATCGGTCTGGATCCTGACTCCGCGCGCGACTCGCATCGGTCGCCTGCGGATCGTGCCGGCTGACGCGAGGGCGGAACCCGGCGACTTGAGGTTGATCGACTCAGCGGCGTTCGGAACGGGACTGCACCCGACGACGGCGATGTGCCTCGAGGCGATCGACGAGGCGCTTCAGCACTCCACTCCCGGCGCCGTGCTCGACGTGGGAACCGGGTCGGGTGTGCTGGCGTTGGCGGCGCTGCTGATGGGCGTACCCCGAGCGCTCGGACTCGACATCGACACCGAGGCGCTGCGTGCCGCCGCTGAAAACGCGCGACTCAACGGAGTCGAACGGCGTCTGCAGCTGATGCGTGGCGGACCCGATGCGCTCACCGGCACCTGGCCGCTGGTGGTGGCGAATTTGCTGGCGGCTCCGCTCATCGAGCTGGCGCCAGTCCTCGTCCGACGTGTCGGACATCACGGTCGTCTCGTGCTCTCGGGCATTCCGTCTTCGGTCGAAAACGATCTCGATCGAGCGTACCGACGCCTGGGCATGCAGCACGTGCTGGCTCAGTCACGCGCGGGTTGGAGCGCGCTCGTGCTGGAGGCGTCGTGGTGAGTGACACGGAACGACGTCTATCATGGCTGGCAGATGGAGGATCTCGCTGGAACTGCTGTCCGCGTGACGCCCGAGCGCCAGCGGGCCGACGAATGGGCCGTGGTGCTCGCCGCCGGCAGCATTCCGCATCGGTTGCGTCCCCGGCTCGATGGCTGGGCGCTCATCGTCGCGGCCGACGACGCGGACGCTGCCCGCGACGCCCTCGACGCCTATGACCGAGAGAACATTCCCGACACAGCGCAGGTGGGCGCCGATGTCGTGGCCCCCGTTCGTGGCGCGGCTGCCGTCGGCGTCGTCGTCGGCCTGCTGCTGATCGGATTCTTTGCCGTTACCGGGACGCGAGCCAGTCGCAGCGTCTGGTTCGAGCGCGGCGGCGCCGCCGCCGAACGTATTGTCGCCGGAGAGTGGTGGCGAACCGTCACCGCGCTTACGCTTCACGCCGACGCGCCGCACGTGCTCGCCAACGCGGCGGCGAGCGTGGGGCTTGTCTGGGCGGTGAGTCATCAGTTCGGGCCCGGTGTGGGCCTCTGGCTCATCATCGTTGCGGGCGCCGGCGGCAACGCTCTCACCGCCGTCGCCCACGGTACGCACCACAACTCGGTCGGCGCCTCGACGGCGATGTTCGGCGCCATCGGAATCCTCGCGGCCACGCGAGTGGTGTCACGGGAGCGGCACTCGGCCACGCGCAAACGATGGATGGTCGTCGCCGCGAGTCTCGCGCTGCTCGCTCTGCTCGGTACCAGCCCGGATGCCGACGTCCTCGCCCATCTGTTCGGGCTCCTGTTCGGCGGCGTCATAGGCCTGATCACCGCGGCCGCGTTGCCGCGCCCTTTGTCCACGCCGGCGCAGTGGGTGCTCGCCGTCGCCGCCCTCGCCGTCGTGGTCGGCGCGTGGCTGCGCGCGCTCTCCTGAGACGCGGGATTAAAATCCGTCTCATGCGCAAGCCGAACTTCCTCGTCGTCCTCATCGACGATCTCCGCTATGACGAGTTCGGCGCCGGTGGGCATCCCTACATGAAGACGCCGCACATCGACCGTGTCGCGGCCGAGGGCGCGCTCTTCGAACGCGCGTTTCATACCACGCCGATCTGCTCACCGAACCGCGCGTCGATCATGACGGGGCAATACGCCAGCCGCCACGGCATCATCGACAATGTCGCGCGCGACGCGATGAGCCATCGCCTGCCGAACTACCACCTCGTGCTGCGCAAGCTCGGCTACGAGACGGCGCACGTCGGCAAGTGGCACATGGGGAACGACGGAGCGCCGCGCCCCGGCTACGACCGCTGGGTCTCGTTCGACGGCCATGGCCGCCTGTCCGACCCGAACCTGAACGTCGACGGCACGTACGAGCAGCGCTCGGGCTACATCACCGACATCCTGACTGATGAAGCGCTCGCGTTCCTCGAGCGGCCGCGCAAGAAGCCGTTCTCGCTTTTCCTCGCCCACAAGGCCGTGCACCCCGATGCCGAGCAGGCGGCCGATGGCACGCTGAGTCTCGTCGGCTATGTGCCGGCGGATCGCCATCGCGATCTCTATACGGGCTGCCTCTTTCCCAAAACGCCGAACATGCTGCGGCCCGAGGAAGTCATCAAGAGCAAGCCGGCGTGGACGGAAGCGTTCGAGCTGAAAAAGTCCCAGCGTTCTCAGGCGCTGCTCGCGCCCATTCACGCCGGTCAGCAGGAGGAGATCCGTCTGCGTGCGGCGATGATGGCTTCGGTTGACGAAAGCCTCGGCAAGATTGTCGAGCTGCTCGAGCGCTCGGGTGAGCTCGACTGTACCTTCATCCTTGTCCTCGGTGACAACGGCTACTTCTTCGGCGAGCACGGCCTCGGACCCGAGCGGCGCTTCGCCTACGAGGCGGGCATTCGCTCGCCCTTCGTGCTGCGCTATCCGTCGCTCGTGAAAGCCGACACGAAGAAGAAGGAGCTGGTCATCTGCCAGGACATCGCCCCGACGTTGCTCGAGCTCGCCGGTGCAGCACCCGGCAAGCATATCCAGGGCCGGTCGCTTGTCCCGCTCTTCCGCGGCACACCGCGCAACTGGCGCAAATCGATCCTCATCGAATACTGGGCGGAGCAAGCCCTCCCCTGGCTCGTCGGCATGTCCTACAAGGCGGTGCGAACCGACCGCTACAAGTACATCCGCTGGCTCAACCGCAGCCGCAACGGCGAGCTCGACGAGCTCTACGACCTGGAGCGCGATCCGTGGGAGCTGAAGAACCTCGCCAGCAACGGCGCCGCCGCGCCGGTCCGCGGGCGGCTTCAGCGCGAGCTGAAACGACTCGTCACGGAAGCGAGCGGGCTTTGAATTAACCCCTCCGGCCACGATCATTTTCGCTAGCCTTGCGCGTGTACCTGCTGCTGCGGTCGTGCAGCCGCATGCATGCAACTCGACTCGGACGCTGGAGACCCTAATGGAATACGTCGTGACATCGATCGGCAGCGCGTGTCTGGCCAGTCTCTTCGTCGTCTATTTCAGACGCAGAGCGTCCCACACGAAACAGCCGAGATCACGCGGGCAGATGTTGCCGGCGATCGTTTTCGACTTCGGCCACTGGTTGCTCGGCACGGTTGTCCCGCTGTTGCGGTACCTGCGAATGACCCCGAATCTCCTATCGTTCTTGTCCGTGCCGACGTCTGTCTGTGCCGCGGTCCTCATCGCGGCAGGCCATTTCATTCCCGGAGGAGCGCTCTTGATCGTGTCCTTCAGTCTGGATGCGTGGGACGGCGCGCTCGCCCGCGCACTCGGCATCGCCTCCGATGCCGGCGAGGCAGTGGACGCGATGATCGATCGCTACAACGATGTCATCGTCATGATGGGATTCGTGTACTACTTCCGCGCCGAGCTTGTTTCATGGTTGATCGCGGCTGCCGCGCTCATCGGGACCGTCGCGATCAGCTATATCCGCGCCAAGGGCGCTGCACTCGGCGTCGACCCCGTATTTGGTTGTATGCAACGTCACGAGCGCGCCGTATGGCTGGCTCTCGCGACCGTCGTCGCTCCAGTTGTTGCCGCGTTGGCCGAACAGCCTTCACAGCATCCCGCTTACTATGTCGTGGTCGTGGCCTTGGCCGCGGTTGCGGTCGGCACAAACGTCACGGCGATCAGGCGCGCACAGTTCGTCGTGGCGGCCCTCGAAGAGCGCCAACGAACACTCACCGCTTGAGCCTCGGCACCGGCATGACCAGCTTCGGCATCGGCGCCTCCGTCAAGCGGCGCGAGGACCCGCGGTTGTTGACGGGCCGCGGACGCTACGCCGAGGACTGTAACGCGCCCGATCAGGTCTACGCCGCATTCGTGCGCTCGCCGCACGCGCACGCCGAGCTGATCGCGATCGATGCGGCGCGAGCGCGCGCGGTGCGCGGTGTGCTCGCCGTGTTCACGGGCCACGACCTCGTGAACGACGGCGTCTCCCCCATTCCCACGCTGATCGCCGAGCGGGGCGGCGGCATCCGGAGCCGCGACGGCTCGAAGTTCGCCGACCCGATCTGGCATTCGCTCCCGACGAACATCGTCCGTCACGTCGGCGAGCCGGTCGCGCTCGTCGTGGCGACGACGCCGGCAGCCGCGCGCGACGGCGCCGAGGCCGTCGTGGCGCGGTACGCCGCGCGACCAGCGGTCGTCGACGC
>JBKOUQ010000128.1:0-10749 GCA_046723475.1 Candidatus Methylomirabilota bacterium | reverse complement strand
GGTGCCGATCGATCCGGCTCAGGGCGACGCCGGGTCGGCGGCCGCGATCGAGCGGCTGGCGCGCCGGCTCCCTGAGAGCGCCATCATCGCCACCGCGACCAACGCCACCGCCGAGTTCGTGCTGCAGATCATCCGAGCCGGCGCCATGGAGTTCGTGCGGCGTCCGATCGATCACCGGGAGCTCGTGGCCGCGCTCGACAAGCTGGGCCGATTCAAGGGGCGGTCCGCCCAGCGCCAGCCTGGGCGCGTCACCGCGGTGTTCTCTGCCAAGGGCGGCCTGGGCGTGACCACCCTGGCCGTGAACCTCGCAGTCTGCTTCGCCGAAAACTCGACGAAGAGCACTCTGCTCGTCGAGCTCGATACCCGTCACTCCGACGTGGTGACGTTTCTCGACCTGCGGCCGCGCTACTCGATCCTCGACGTCTTCGACAGCATCGATCGGATGGACGAGTCGCTGCTACAGGGCCTCATGGTCAAGCATGGGAGCGGCCTTTGGGTGCTCCCGGGACCATCGCGGATCGAGCGCGGCCACGTGGCCGGCGATCAGGTGCAGGCCGGGATCGAGCTGCTTCGGGGCCACTTCGATCAGATCGTGCTCGACCTTCGCCACGACCTCGATCCCGGGACGATCGCCGCTCTCGAGGCGGCGGAAACGGTCTTGTTCCTCACGACTCTCAACGTCTCGGCCCTCCGGTCAAGTGCAGCGGCATTGGCGGCCTTCCGCCACCTCGGTCTCGACATGAAAAAGGTCAAGGTGGTCGTCATGCGTGACGGCACCGGCGAGGACGTCACCGTGAAGCACGTGCGGGAGACGCTCGGCGTGCCGGTCTATTGGAAGACGCCAAGCGAGTACCCCTCGGTCGTGGGCTCCATCAACAACGGTCGGCCGGTTGTCAGCGAGGCGCCGCGGTCGAAGTTCGCGAAGAACGTCCGCGAGCTGTCCGACATGTTGCTGGGCGACGGACGCGAGGCGGTGTCGCCGCGTCGGTCTTCATCCGTCCTCGCATCCGCGTGGCCTATCAGGAACCTCTTGGGAGCCTAAGCGATGGCACTTTTCGGCAACCGTAACGGTGATCGGGAGCCCCGACCTGCCGTGACTGCCGCGCCACCCGCATCCGTGCCCACGGCGTCAACCGCGAGCGACCCGGCACGGCGTCCGGAGTTCGCCCACTACGACCTCAAGACCCGGGTGCACCGTCAGCTGATCGAGCGGCTGGATCTCACCAAGCTGACCATGCTGCCTGCCGACGTGCTCCAGCAACAGATCCGCCGCATCGTGGAGGACATGCTCGTCGACGACGACACGCCGCTCAGCCGGTCCGAGCGCGAGCAATTGGTCGTCGAGGTTCAGCACGAGACCTTTGGCCTCGGCCCGATCGAGCCTTTGATGCAGGATCCGACCGTATCCGACATCCTGGTCAATGGTCCGCACGAAGTCTACGTCGAGCGGCGCGGAAAGCTGCACAAAACGAGCGCCATCTTCCGGGATGATGCTCACTTGATGCAGGTCATCGACCGTATCGTTTCCGCCGTGGGTCGCCGGGTCGATGAGTCGTCGCCGATGGTCGACGCCCGACTCAAGGACGGCTCCCGCGTCAACGCCATCATTCCGCCGCTGGCGCTCGACGGGCCGGTCCTCTCGATCCGGCGCTTCGCGGTGGATCCGTACAAGATGACCGACCTCCTGACGTTCGGGGCGCTCACCGAGCAGCTCGCGCAGCTCCTCGACGGCGCCGTGCGGGCGCGGTTGAACATTTTGATCTCCGGCGGCACCGGCGCCGGCAAGACCACGATGCTCAACATCCTGTCGAACTACATCCCGGCCTCGGAGCGCATCGTCACCATCGAGGACTCCGCCGAGCTGCAGCTACAGCAGGACCACGTGGTGCGACTCGAGACCCGTCCCCCGAACATCGAGGGCACGGGCGCAGTGACGGCTCGCGACCTCGTCCGCAACGCCTTGCGGATGCGCCCCGACCGGATCGTGGTCGGCGAGGTCCGGGGCGCCGAGGTTATCGACATGCTGCAGGCCATGAACACCGGCCACGATGGGTCGATGTCGACGGTCCACGCCAACTCGACGCGCGACGCGCTGTCGCGCATCGAGACGATGACCCTGATGTCAGGACTCGCCCTACCGATTCGCGCCATGCGTGACTACATCTCGTCGGCGCTGAACCTCGTGATCCAGCTGGCGCGCCTCAGCGACGGTGCGCGCAAGCTCGTCAAGGTGACCGAGATCGTCGGCATGGAAGACGACGTCATCACGGCGCAGGACATCTTCGTGTTCGAGCAGCAGGGGATCGACAAGGACGGCCGAGTCCGTGGCTTCCACCGAGCAACCGGTGTTCGACCCCGGTTCAGCGAACGGCTGGAGCGGGCGGGCGTGCACCTGCCGCCAGATCTGTTCGACCCGTCGCGAAAGCAGTACGCATCATGACCTTCCTCGCCGCCGCCGTGCTCGTGTTCGTCGGGGTCGTCACGCTCATCGTAGGCCTGTGGTGGGTGTACCAGTCCGGCGAGCAGTTGCGACGCAGGCTGGGACGTCACGTCGTTCTCGACTCGCCCGAGGGCCAGCTGCTCAGAAGGGACGTCGTGATGAGCGACGCCATCTGGGAGCGGCTCGTGCGAAAGAGCGACTTGGGTGCCCAACTCGCCAACCTCGCCACGAAAGCCGGCTCGAAGCGGACAGCGAGCGAACTCCTCCTCATCATCGCCGGCGTCGCGGCCCTCGGCGGCATCGCGGGCGGCTGGCGTATCGGCACCTTTGGTGGCGCCCTGATCTCGGGGTTGATCGCAGCCACCCTGCCCGTCCTCTTTTTCATCCACAAGGGACACCGCCGGCGACAGCGCTTCCAGGAGCACTTCGCGGACGCGGTGGACATGGTTTCGCGCTCGATCCGGGCGGGCAACGCGTTGAGCGCGGCGATCCAGCTCGTGGGCGAGGAGATGGCCGATCCCATCGGAGAGGAGTTTCGACATGTCACCGAGGAGATTCGCCTGGGCCTCGATCCGGGGGAGGCACTGATGCGACTGGGGCAGAGGGTTACCACCGAAGACGTCGAGTTCTTCTGCACGGCGATCCTCATCCAGCGCGGCTCCGGCGGCAATCTCGCCGAGATCCTGGACCGGTTGAGCGACGTCATCCGAAAGCGGTTCGAGCTACTGAGCCACGCCCGGGTGCTGTCCGCGCAGCAGCGGTACTCGGCAGGCTTTGTCGGCGCGAGCCCCGCACTGTTCTCGGTGGTTTTCTACTTCATCTCGCCAGGGTACTTCGACCCTCTCCTCGAGTCGCCGATGGGGCCGATGCTCATCACGGCGGGGCTCGCGCTCGAGGCGATCGGCGCGGCGGTCATCTGGCGCATGGCAAAGATCAAGGTCTGAGCCATGGGCGTGATCATGTTCGTCACGCTCTCGTTCGTGCTGGTGGCCGGGGTGACCTTCGCCGTCGGCGCTCTCCTTCTACGGCTGTTCCCCGCAGTCCGGGCGGAGCGCCTCATCACGCCGATTTCAGGGTCAAGCACCGACAATGTCTCGATCCTGCGGTGGGAGCAACGCGCGGCCGGACACTGGCACACCATGGTCGAGCGGGTGGGCCGCGGGCTCATGCCGCGCGACCCGATGGTGTTCGCTCGATACCGCACACGGCTCGCCCGGGCCGGTTTTCACGACCCGAGCGCCGTCGCATTATTCCTCGGGGGCAAGGTCACCGCGGCGATCACGTTCGGCGTCTCGTATCTGGTCTTCGGGACAATCGCTCAGCGAGTACTGCCGAATCTGCTGCCCATCTCCATTGTTCTGGGCGGAATCGGGTTCTTCGTGCCGGATCTCTGGCTCGGGTTCAAGACGCGACAGCGCCAGCAGGCGGTGACCGATGCGCTCCCGGACGTCCTCGACCTCCTCATGGTCTGTGTCGAGGCCGGCATGGGATTCGATGCGGCCGTGGCGCGGATCGCCGAACAGCGCGGCTCCAAGGCCAGCCCGCTGCACGCGGAACTGCTGCGGATGCACCTCGAGATCCGAGCGGGCCGGCCCCGCGAGGAGGCGCTGCGCGCACTCTCGGACAACCTCGGCACCGAGCAGCTTCGATCGGTCGTCGGGTCGTTCATCCAGAGCGAGCGGCTCGGTACGTCGCTCGGAAAAACGCTGCGCGTGCTGGCGGATGCGTCACGAGTCCAGCGGCGACATCGCGCCGAAAAGAAAGCCCAGCTCGCACCGCTAATGATGTTGGCGCCAACCGTCCTGTTCCTGTTGCCGTCGTTCATGCTCGTCGCCACGGCGCCATCATTCCTTCGGATCCTGAAGATCATGAGCACCATTGGAAAGTGAGGACACTTCGTATGATGGGGAAAGTCTTGATCAGTGCCGCGACCGCGGTGACCGCGCTCGTCGGCGCCGCGACGCCGCTTGCAGCCCAGACCGTGAACGCCGAGGTCCGCACCTGGACTGGCCAGGTGTACCAACTGACTGATCCGTCGCTCGAAGTCCTCTACACCATCATGATCCCAAAGAAGGACGACGCTGCCGCCCCGGCTGACACCGCGCCGACGACCGGGGCCAAGACGCCCATGTTGTTCGGTTCGGCTTCGGCCATCGGCCAGTTCCTGGACAAGCAGCCCGAGCCGATCCAGGGTCACCGGCAGAGCGATGTCATCACGCTGCGCAAGGATCGAACGGAGATCCGCCTACCGCTCGCCGGCGTCGCCGCGCTGTTCTTCACGCGTCAGCCTGCGGCCAGCACCCTTCCGCCGTACGTCGCCTCCGCGCACTACCGCTACGCCGCGACCGCTGTCCTCGCCGACGGGTCTCGAATCGATGGCGACTACGTGAGCCTCGGCACGACGTCGCTGCGGGGGCGGACGGCCTACGGTCGAGTGGACATCCCATGGGAACAGATAGAGATCGTGCGGTTCAAGAGGTGACAATGAGGCGCGCGGGGCGGGCGATAATTCGACGACTGGTGTGCGAGCAGCGGGGAACCGCTGTTCTGCTCGCGCTCGGCTTCATGATCTTCCTGCTGGCACTGATGGGCTTCGCGGTCGACATCACGTACCAGATGGCGGCCATCGGCGAGCTCGAGCGCAGCATGGAGGCCGCGGCTCTAGCCGGCGCCGGCAAGCTCGGTTTCAACGACACCGTGTTTCCAACGGTCAGGCAGTCGGCGCGACAGTATGGTCAATTCAATCCGCAGCACAACCCGGTGTTCGGGAATCTGATCAACCTCGATCTGAACCCGGGCAATGCGGCGAACGGCAACATCGTGCTCGGCGTCTGGAACAACGGCTTCACGCCATCGGTGGACGGGACGGTCGTGAACGCCGTACGGTGTCAGTTCAGCTCGCAGGTGTCGACCACGTTTTTGCGCGTGCTCGGTATCCAGAGCCTGCCGATCACCGCCTCCGCGATCGCGGTCGCCAACCCTCCTCAGGCACCGCCGCCGCCGGTGACCGAATGTACGCTGCCGATCGGCGTTGGCAGTTGCCCCTTCCAGGGCAACAGCTCGGTGGGCTGCGGCACGCCCATTACATTCATCACGAGCAGTGGCAAAGGCGATGTGGGCGCCGGTTGTCTCTCCCCTCCATGCACCAACAGCGCGGCCTGGGTGAACCTCGAAGGGGGAAGCGCCAGCGCTGGTTACCTCAATAACGCGATCAAAGGCGCCGGTCAGGGCAACTGCCCGGCGGCGAGTGCACAGACCGGCGATACGGCGAACACCGGGAACGGTATGGATCAGAACGTCATGAATTCGCTCGAAAGCGTCTTCGTCCAGAAGTACAACGCCTCGAGCACCGTCCAGGTGACCAATGCCAACGGTGACGTCACCTACAGCGGTAAGGGTTGGAAGGTCTACGTACCCGTCATCCAGACCGATTGCCCGACGGGCGCGATTTCCGGCAACCATCAGATCGTCGGCTGGACCGAGATGGTCATCGCGCAGGTCATCAACAAGGGCAAGTGCGCCGTAAGCAACGACTGGAGCGGCAACCCGTGGAAGGCAGCCGGGACCTCGAACGGTTGCACGGCGTCGAAGAACGACACCTCGATGCGCGCGGTTTTCGGCTACTTCTCCTGCACGATCATCCCCGGCAATCCGAGTCCGATACCGGGGCCGCGAACGGCGCTGGCGAACCGGCTACGCCTCGTGAAGATGTACCGATGACGCGACCGACACGCGGACTCACACGCGTCGGCGGACTGGCCCTTGCGCTTATCGTGGCGGTCGCGACGTCGGGCTGCGTGGCGGCGGGCCTCGCCACCGGCCCGTTGATGTCCGCCGTGCAGCTGATCGGTGATCGTTCGGTGGAACGGACGGTGCCCGCAGAATTGGCCGAGGCACAGGCCGCGACCGAGGCGGTGCTCGTCCGCCTCGGATTCCGCATCGAGACGCGCGAGCGGGACGACGATAGCCGACGGCTCCGCGCGGTGGCCGGCGATGTGACCTTGCACGCGACGCTCGAGCGGGTCACCGCAACTTTGACGCAGGTCGCGCTGCGCGTCGAGCGCGGCCGGATGCTCGCCGATCGAGACACGAGCGCTCAGATTCATGATCAGATCGCTGCAGTGCTGGCGCCGCCGGTGGCTCGCACGCCGCCAGCCGATCCGGCCGCCGCCGAGGCGCTGGCGACGCTGCACACCGAGGTCCACAAGCTGCGTTCCGACATCGAGGCGCGCCGCACCGCAGAGCGCGCGGTGCCGGCTCGCGAGGATAGGGCCACCATACGACTCGAACCGGGCGCGGTGGTGACGGTGCCGCTGTCGGCAGCCTTGCCGACCGTCGGCGGCCCGGCGCCGCCCGTTTCCGTGCCAAAGCCAGCCGTCGCAGCTTCGCCGGCAGTGGTCGAGCCGACCACCTCGCGGCCCGAGTCGGGCCATCGCACGCACGGCGCATCCACGCCCCTGCATCCGGCCGGCGCACTAACCCCGATTCAGGCCGCCGCAGGCGTGGAGGGCCGAAACTAGCTCGTCGCCCGCGTCGATGAGTCAGCCCGCGGCCTGGCGCGCTCAGGCGTCGGCGCGGTACGCGCGGTCGAACCCCTCGCGCGCGCGCTACGCGTTCGTAATGTCCGTGGCGTTTCACGCCGCCGTGCTGCTTGCGCTGGCCCGATTCGCAGGCGGAACTCCGCGGCCAACGACTCTCGAAGTCTTCGCCGCCGGTCCCATCGAGGCCACACCCGCGCGCGCCGTTGTCGACACTCCAATCGGTTCGCGACCGGTCCGCGTTGCTTCGCAGCCAGGCCGCCGCTCACCGTCACCGGCTCGCCCGCGGCTCGCCATGGATCAGCCGGCGATCACTAACGCGGCCGTCGGCAGCAACACGACCTCAGCACGAACGAGCACGGCGCCGCGAGCCGACGTCGTAACGGCGCCGGTGTTGGCTGCACCCGATCTCTCCGAGACCGCGACGGCGGAGTCGGCAAGCGCCCACGTTCACGTCGAGAGTCCCGCCGCCGCGGCGACGATCGTCGCCCTACGCACCGAACAGGCGCCTATCGAGGAAGCGTCGGGGCGAACCGGAGAGGCGGCGATGCCGGTGCTGGCGACACCACTCGAGCCCGCTGGTCCCGTCGCGACTTCCGCGACGTCGACAGTGGCCGAGCCGAGTGTCCTCGAGCTGGAATCATCACCGGCAACGACGACGGCGCGGTCGCAACCCACACCACGTTCATCCAACTCGTCCCCGTTTCGCCAGATCGCGGACGGCGGCCGGCCAACGGGCGGCCCAGGTCGTGTCAACGCCCGACAACATATGCCCGGCACGCTGCCGGGGCTCGGCCTCGTTCGCATGCGCATTCGGCTCGACGGCGCGTCCACACGGACGACAGGCCAAGACACGGATGTCATCTCGGGCACGCTGATCGGCGGAACGCCCGGGCGCGTGGTGATCGACGTCGATGGCCGGCAGAGTGAGCCGACGCTTGACGGCCGATTGTTCACCTCGACCATCAAGCTTCTGCCAGGCGTCAACCACGTCCGCGTCCTCGCGACGGACGCGCTCGGCGCGCAAGTCGAAGAACCCGTGACGGTCGACTATGTGCCGCCGCTGGCCGCGGACATCACGCTCACGAATCCGCGCGACGGAGACACCTTGACGCCCGGCGCCCCGCCGCTCATCACGGTCGAGGGACAGGTGCATGACAGCGCTCTGACGGCCGTCTGGCTCGTCGCCAACGACCGCCGCGTGTCAGTCCCGGTCAGCAACGGACGGTTCAGCCACGTCGTGCCGGTCCTGGAACCAGTGGTCCGAATCCGAGCCGAGACCGGCGCCGAACGGCGCGGGAGCGCGACGGTCACGGTGCGCGCCACCGCCGCACTGCCGCCGATCGCGCTGGCGCTCCTCGATTGGCCGCGCGACGCTGCCGGTCCCATCGATCTCGGGGTCTCGTGGCGATCGAATCCCGCCAGGCTGGAGGGCGTTCGTGCGGTGCCGCTAAATGCCGTGAACTCCGCGGACGCGCTGGGTCTCGAGCTCGCGTATCTTCGGGACGCCAGCCCAGGCGTCTACACGTTCTTCGTCACCTATCGCGCCGGGACGCGCGTGGCAATCCGACCGGTGCTCTCCTTCGGCGGTGCTGCGCACGCGCTGGCGCCGATGACGCTCGATGGATCTGGACGTGCGGTGATTGCCCGCGTCCTGCTGCCCCAGGGGGTGCTGTGGGAGCAGGATGACTGGTTCACGGGGCGCAGCGCGAGCGGCGACATCGTGACCAAGTTTCGATTCCCAGACGGCGTGAGCTGGAGTGAGCGAGTCGGAGACGCCGCCCGATGATCAGCTTGGCGCCGCTCATCACCAGCCAGAATCGAGACGGAGGCTGGGGATCGCAGCCGGGCCGCGTCAGTAGCACCGAGATCACGGCCTTGGCCACGCTGGCGCTGGGGCGTCTCGATACGCCGGACGCGCGTCTCAGCGCGGCCGACGGCGTGCGTTGGCTGTCCGATCGGCAGCACGACGATGGTGGATGGCCGGTAAGCGCGCGTGTGAGCGACGCCACCTGGGCCACGTCGCTGGCAGTGCTGGCGCTGGACGCGCTGGGGGGCGGGCCCGACGCCGCCGTGCGAGGCGCGCGCTGGCTGCTGCGGCGCACGCCTCGCCGGCCGGGCTTCGCAATGTCGCTCCTCAACCGACTCGCGCCAGAGGCCGCCTCGGTTCGCTTGAACTGGGATCTCAAAGGCTGGCCCTGGGTCGAAGAGTGCGCCGCGTTCGTCGAGCCTACCTGCTACGCGGTGCTGGCGCTCAAGCGATTGCGACGGCGCCTGCCCGGAGCGGGCGCGACCGAGAGAATCCACGAAGCCGAGGGCATGGTCTACGACCGCATGTGCGTCGATGGCGGCTGGAACTACGGCAATTCGGTCGTGCTCGGAGCGCAGCTCGCGCCGTACGCCGACGTCACCGCGATCGCCCTCCTTGCGCTTGCCGAGCACCGCGCGCGCGACGCCAATCAGCGAAGCCTTCGTGTGCTTCGCGCGATGCTCGACCGGGTCGACTCCGGCCTCGCCCTGGCGTGGTCGGTGCTGTGTCTTTCGGCGTACGGCGAGGATGTGACGCCGTTGCGGGCGCGGCTGCTGGCCGGCTACGCGCGCACGGCATTCCTCGGCGAGACAAAGGTTCTGGCCCTCGCGCTGCTCGCGCTCAGCGGCGGGGCCGAGACGTTCCAGACATGAACCCAGGTCGGCGTGCGTTCCTTGGCCGCGCACTAGTCGCGGGCACAGCCTCCGCGCTGTACGGATGCACCGACGCGCGTCGCTGGGAACGCGAGGCGGTGCGACAGACGCCGCGGTCGCGCGTGGCGATCCTGCCTGCCAGCACCTACGACGAGAGCCTCGTCGACGTCGTGCTGCGCGGGCTGCAGCTCTTCCGCCTGCCGCTGGTGGGCAAGCGCGTCGTGCTCAAGCCGAACCTGGTCGAGCACGACCCGAACGGTCTCGTCAACACCCACCCTGCGCTCGTAGCGGCAGCCATCGAGGCATTTCGGCGCGTGGGCGCGCAACAGGTCATCGTCGCCGAAGGGCCGGGGCACTATCGCGACACCGAGGATTTGCTGACCGCGACCGGGCTGCACGCCATCCTGCGCGAACATCGCACGCGGTACGTCGATCTCAACAACGACGACGTGCGGGCCGTGCGTATGGGAAGCCACTACACGACGCTCCAACGTCTCTACTTGCCCGAAACGCTGCTCGACGCGGATCTGCTCGTCTCGATGCCGAAGCTCAAGACCCATCACTGGGCCGGAGTGACGCTCGCGCTCAAGAACATGTTCGGATGCATCCCCGGCGCGATCTACGGGTGGCCCAAGAACGTCCTGCACTGGGCCGGCATTCACGAGAGCATCGTCGACATCAACAGCACGCTACAGATTCCGCGCTTCGCCATCGTCGACGCCATCGTCGGCATGGAGGGCAACGGTCCGATCCAGGGCGAGGCGCGACGGTGCGGCGCGCTTGTGTTCGGGGACGACCTGGTGGCGGTCGACGCCACCGCCGCCAGGCTCATGACCGTTGACCCGCGGCGGATCCGGTCTCTCGCGGAGGCCGGGCGCTTTCTCGGCAACGTGGCGGAAGAGCGCGTCGAGCAGATCGGCGACACGATCGATCGTCTACGCCAGGACTTCCGTGTGCTGCCTCAGTTTCAGCCGCTGAAGAGCTTCGCATGAAGGTGCGGCGTGGGGGGGCGGTTGTGGCGGGTGTGGGGCGGTGGGGTGGGGGCCCCGGGCGGGGTGTGAAAACCCCCCGCCCCGCCCCCCTCCCCCG
>JBKOUQ010000089.1:0-33501 GCA_046723475.1 Candidatus Methylomirabilota bacterium | reverse complement strand
TGTCGATCCCGCGCTCCGCGGCCAGCCGGCGCGCCTTCGGCGACGCGGGCGTCAGGCGCGCCGGCGAAACGCTCGTGGTGCGGGTGGCCGCCGCACCGTTCCCCGCGGGCGCCTTCTGACGCTCGACGTACGCAAGCACGTCGGCCTTCTCGATCCGGCCGCTCGTGGTCTCGAGCCGCGTGAGATCGACGCCGTGCTGTTCGGCCAGCCGCCGCGCGAGCGGCGACGCTTTCACGGGCTCGGCGGGCGCCGCGGGGGCCGCGGGCGCCGCGGCGGCCTCGTCGGCGCCGGCGATGACGGCGATCGTGCGACCGACGGGAACGACGTCACCGACGCGGGCGCTGACGTCGCGGAGCACGCCGGACGCGGGCGCCTCGACCTCGACGGTGACCTTGTCCGTCTCGATCTCGACGAGCGGCTCACCCTTCACGACGCGTTCGCCCGGCGATTTGATCCAGCGCAGGACCTTGCCCGTCTCCTGCGTGAGCTCGAGGGCGGGCATGATCACGTTCGTCGACATCGCGGCCTCAGCCCGGAATACCGGTGAACACCTCGCGCGCGACCGCGAGCGCGCGCTCGATGCCCGCGGTGTCGACGTCGAGATGTGTGACGGCACGGATCGTGTGGGGCCCGAGCGCGCCCATGCGCACGCCGTGCGCGAGGAGGTGTTCCACCGCCTCCGCGGCGTTCGCGGTCGTGTCGAAGAATACGATGTTCGTCTCGACCGTTTTCGGGTCGAGCCGCACGCCGGGCAGCGCAGCGAGTCCGTCGGCAAGGCGCCGCGCGTTCGCATGATCGTCCGCCAGACGCTTCACGTGATGGCGAAGCGCGTAGACACCGCCGGCGGCGATGATGCCCGCCTGGCGCATGGCGCCGCCCATCTGCTGCTTGCAGCGCCACGCCTCGTCGATGAACGCGCGTGAGCCCGCCATCGCGGCGCCGACGGGCGCGCCGAGCCCTTTGGTGAAGTCGATCCACGCCGAATCGAACGGCATCGCGTAGTCACGGGCCGACACCCCGCTGGCCACGACGGCGTTCATCAGCCGCGCGCCGTCCAGATGTGTGGCGAGACCATGACGGCGCGCCACCGCCGTGACCTCGCGAATGCGCTCGAGCGGCCAGATCGAGCCGCCGCCGAGATTGCTCGTCTGCTCCACCCACAGCAGCCGACTCTTCGGGAAGTGGCGGAACGCCGGGCGCACGGCAGCCTCGACGGCGGCCGCGTCGAACTGACCGCGCGCGCCGTCGATCGCGCGCATGTTCACGCCCGCGAGCGCGCCGGGGCCGCCGGTCTCGAAGTGGATCGGGTGCGCCGTCCGGTGCGCGATGACTTCTTCGCCCGGTCGTGCGTGCACGCGCAGTGCGATCTCGTTGCACATCGTGCCGGACGGCAGGAAGACCGCCGCCTCTTTGCCCAGCAGCTCCGCCACCATCTCGCAGAGCTGGTTGACGGTCGGATCTTCCATCTTCTGCTCGTCGCCGACCTCGGCTTCGCACATGAAGCGCCGCATGTCGGCGGTCGGCCGCGTGATGGTGTCGCTGTAGAGGTCGACGTCGATGCGCACGCTCATGCCTTTCGGCAGAGCGCGCGCGCCGTCTCGAACACGCGCTGCTCTGTCGGAACGGTGAGGTCCTCGAGGACCGGCGAGAACGGCACCGGGACGTCCATGGCGCCGATGCGCTTCACCGGCGCGTCGAGGTAATAGAACGCGCCGTCCGCGATGACCGAGGCGATCTCCGCGGTCACACCGTAGCGCTCGTAGCCTTCGTCCACGACCAGCGCGCGCGACGTCTTGCGCGCGGAATCGATCAGCGCCTGCTTGTCGAGCGGCCACGTGGTGCGCGGGTCGATGACCTCGGCGCTGATGCCGGCGTCCTCGAGCAGCTTCGCGGCGCCGAGCGCGACGCCGACCATGCTGCTGGTCGCGACGATCGTGATGTCGCGTCCCTCGCGCTTGACCTCCGCGACGCCGAACGGGATCGTGTAATCCTCGGTCGGCACCGGTCCCTTCAGCCGGTACATCATCTTGTCCTCGAAGATCACGACGGGGCTGTCGTCGCGAATCGCCGTCTTCATCAGGCCCTTGGCCTCGTACGGTCCGGACGGCAATGCCACCTTCAGGCCCGGGATGTGGCTGACCCAGGCATGCAGCGATTGCGAGTGCTGCGCGGCGGAGCGTCGCGTGGCCCCCAGCGTGGTGCGAAAGACGATCGGCACCTTGATCTTGCCGCCCGACATGTAGTGCGCCTTGGCGGCCTGGTTGACCATCTGGTCCATCGTGAGCGTGATGAAGTCGCCGAACATCACGTCGACGATCGGGCGCATTCCCGTCATGGCGGCGCCGACACCGATGCCCGCGTAGCCCGGCTCGGAGATCGGCGTGTCGATGATCCGCTGCGTGCCGAACTCCTGCACGAGGCCGACGAGGGTCTTGAACGGGTGCCCGGCCTCCGCAACGTCCTCACCGATGAGGAACACGCGCGGGTCGCGCCGCATTTCCTCCGCGATCGCCTCGCGCACCGCCTCGCCGTACGTCAGCTCGCGCACCGCCGTCTCCGTCGTCGCCATCCTCTCCTCCACTCCGCTCAAGTCAGGCAGGTGCCGAGCGCGCGGCCGGTCTCGGCCACGAAGCTCACCAGCGCCGACACGCTCATATCCGGTTGCGGACGCAAAATCAATCGATCGACGCCGGCCGCCGCGTACGCGTCGATCGTCGCCTTGTCGGGGACGTCGAAGCCCGGCGGCGTGATGCTGATCTCCAGCCGGCCGAGCGCCGCCGGTCGCGGTGACGTCTTCTGCGCCTCGCGCAGCGCCGCCACCGACGTCGTCGTCGCCGCGACGTCGAGGCCGAAGCCGTACCAGCCGTGCCCTTGCGTCACCGCGCGCCGGTACGCCGGCGGGGTGCGCCCACCCACGACGATCGGAATCGGATTCTGCACCGGTCGCGGCATCGCCTGCACGCCGTCGAACGAAACGTGCGGTCCTTTATACGACGGTTTGGGCTGCGTCCATACCGCGCGCATCGCCGCGAGATAGTCGTCGGCCACGCGGCCTCGCTCGGCGAACTGCGCTCCAACCGCGCGCATCTCCGGCTCACACCAGCCGACGCCGATGCCGAAGATGACGCGCCCGTTGCTGAGCACGTCGAGCGACGCGAGCTGCTTGGCGATCACGAGCGCCTGACGCTGCGGCAGGATGATGACACCCGTCGCGAGCTTGATGCGCGCCGTGTGCGCGGCGAAGTACGTCAGCGCGATCAGCGGATCGAGCAGGGGCATGTCCGGCGCCATCGGCCGGCCGGGCACCGGCGGATCCGGCAGCACGACGTGGTCGGCAACCCACAGCGACTCGAAGCCGGCGTCCTCGGCGGCCCGGCCGAGCTGCGCCGCCGCGTCGGGATGCGCGCACGTGTGCAGGTTGACCGAGTGCAGCCCGTATTTCATGGCGCCACCGCCACCGCGCGCAGCGGTGAGCCGGTGCCGCCCCGGATCTTGAGCGGGGTGATCACCAGCGCCACCGTGTACGCCTTCGCCACCGACAGCGGCTCGAGGTTCATGTTCTCGACGATGTAGATACCGCTGTCGGTCAGCAGCATCATGTGCACGCTGAACAGCTCCTTGCCGTACGCGGCGGGGCGCTTCTCGAACGTCGCGGTGTCGTCACCGGCCAGCCGCGCACCTTTGTCGATGATCCACTTTGCCGCATCCTGACCGGGGCCCGGCGACTGCTCGCCGAGATACTTCGCGTTGTCTTTGCCGAAGTACTGCCCCCAGCCCGTGCGAATCAGCACGCTGTCGCCTTTGCGGACGTCGACGGCCTGCGCCTTCGCGGTGTCGTCCAGATGCTTCGCGGTGACCTCGTAGCCGGGCGGCAGCGGATCGGCATCGCCGCCGGCGACGTGGCGCGCGACATCGAGGAATACCGCGCGGTTGATCATCAGCTCGACCGGGAAGCTATCGATGCCAAGGTTCTCCCCGATGCCACCCGGTGTCGACGTCGCGGCCACGGCATCAACCCCGCCATGCAGCTTGAGATCACGTCCGATGTGACCGATCGCATCGATGGTCGGCGCGCCGTGCTGGCCGCTGAAGAACATGATCTCCGACGCCCACGATATCCGGCTGCCCGGCACCTGGCCGAAGATCTCGTGCGTCATCTTGTGCGTGCGGTTCAGCGCGAACGAGTACGGAGGATTGAGCGCCAGCACGGGCGATTGGTCGCTCCACGTGAACGACAGATCGAACACGCGCGCGGATTTGAGCGCGGCCAGCAGCGATTCGACCGAGCCCCCCTGCGCGCCCGCCCCCGCCGGGCTCCGCATGTCGGTCCCGGTCGCTGCGACGACTGCGGCCAGCCGGCCTGCTGCGCCCAACCACCCGCGCCGTGTCAGCCCGTTCATGTCTGTCCCTCCGCCGTCGAGTCGTTGTGCCGGCCTCCGAGGCTGCGGCAGCGCACGCGCAGAGTCAAGCGAGCGGCCCGCGGGCGCCGCGCGTCGTTGACAGCAGCGCGCGCGCCCGACTACTGTAGCGCCGCGAAAGCCGCAGTCGACGCTCGGCGAGGAGGACTCGATGCGGACCGTGCAAACGGCGCTGGTAATGCTCGTGTTGCTGGGACTGGTGAGCCTCGCTTCGGCCGCCGATCAGGTCGGCACCTCGTTCCCTTCTGACTTCCCCGTCATCAAGGACGCCTCGCTCGGCGTGCCGGTCATCGGGTTTGGCGCCGCCGGTCGGGTGACGAGAACGCCGGTCGTCTTCTTGCACGGCAATAACGACACGCCGTTTCCGACCGCCTGCAATCCCTTCGGCTACATCCATTCGATGGCGCAATTCTTTGCCGACCACGGCTATGCGCTGAGCGAGCTGTGGGGGCTCGGATATCAGGGCGATCAGTGCGATTTGCTGGCGGACCAAACACATCGCTCCGCCGGCGCGCATTCCACGGTGGCGAACATCCCCGATCTGCGACGCTTCGTTCAGGCGGTGCTCGACTACACCGGCGCGCGTCAGGTCGATATGGTCGGCCACAGCCTCGGGGTTACGCTGGCGCGCGCGTGGATGCGCACCGACAACGCGTTCCACATCGTACGCCGCCTGGTCGCGATCGACGGCCCGAATCACGGGATCATCAATTGCTCACCCTCGCCATTGAATATCTATCAGTCGCCCGCGCTCGGCGGCTTTACACCCGACAGCGCCCTCTGCCTCGAGTACGGCTCGGACAACACGCCGCTCGTGAGGTTCATGAACGGCGACGGTCCTCACGAGGCGCAACCGCCGACGCAGTACCTCGTCATTCGTAACGCCGACACGAGCTTCGTGTACTTCTCGAAGCAGGATGGGCCGTTCTTGCCGCCGATCCCGGCGGAGGATCGCGAGGGCAATCCCCACGACTTCTCGCTGAGCGCTCACATCGAAGGCGCGCGGGAGATCGACCTGATCGGCCAAGGCGCCTTTGATCACGTCCTGAGTTCGTCGCACCTCGGAATTCTCAACTCGCCGGATGCCTGGCAGGCCGGGTTGAACTTCCTCACTGGCGGGCCCGGGCGCCGCTGAGAAATCTACGTTCGGACGGCGCCCTCATCGACGGGCTCCAGATCGAACGCCGCGGCCATCAGCGCTCGCGTGTACGGCTGCTCGGGATGCTCGAAGATGCGCTCGGTCGGGCCCTGCTCGACCACGCGACCGTCGCGCATGACGACGATCTCGTCGCTCATGGCCCGGATGACCTTGAGGTCGTGGCTGATGAATAGGTAGGCCAGCCGGTGACGCGCCTGCAGCTCGCGCAGCAGGTCGACCACCTGCGCCTGCACGGACATGTCGAGCGCCGACGTGGGCTCGTCGAGCACGACGAACCGCGGCTTGAGCACCAGCGCCCGCGCGATAGCGATGCGCTGCCGCTGCCCGCCGGAGAACTCGTGCGGATAGCGATCGCGCAGCGCGGGATCCAGCCCGACCTCTCGCAGCGCGACGTCGATCAGCTCGCGCCGCTCGGCCGGCGTCGCGCCGACGCCGTGCACGCCGAGCCCCTCGCCGACGATCTGCGCCACCGACATCCGCGGTGAGAGCGCGCCGAACGGGTCCTGAAACACGATCTGCATCTCGCGCCGCAGGGAGCGCAGCGCGTTCGAGGGCACGCCCGCAATGTCGCGCCCCGCGAACCGAATCTCGCCTTGCGACGACTGCAGACGAAGCAGCGCGAGACCGAGCGTGGTCTTACCCGAGCCGCTCTCGCCGACCACGCCCACGGTCTGGCCCTCGCGCACGGTCACGCTGACGCCGTCCACCGCCTTGATGTAGCCGACGGTCCGCCGCAGCAGCCCTCGACGGATCGGGAACCAGACGCGGACATCGCGCGCCTCGATCACGACCGGCGCATCCGCGCGCGGCGCCCGCGCGATCGCGCGCGGCTCGGCGGCCAGCAGGTGCCGCGTGTAGGGATGCTGCGGCGACTCGAAGATGTCGCGCGTGGGGCCGGCCTCCACGATCTCGCCGCCGCTCATCACGCAGACGCGGTCCACCATCTTGCGGACGATGCCGAGGTCGTGCGTGATCAACAGCAGCGCCATGCCGAACTTGGCCCGCAGGTCGCCGAGCAGCGCGAGAATCTGCGCCTGGATCGTCACGTCGAGCGCGGTCGTCGGCTCGTCGGCGATCAGCAGATCGGGCTCGTTGGCGAGCGCCATCGCGATCATCACGCGCTGGCGCTGGCCGCCCGAGAGCTGGTGCGGATAGGCGTCGAGCCGCCGCTCCGCCTCGGCCAGCCCCACGAGCCGCAGCAGCTCGAGCGTGCGCGCGCGCGCCGCGGACCGCGACAGCCGCTTGTGCAGGCGCAAGACTTCGTTGACCTGTTTTTCGATCGTGTGCAGCGGGTTCAGCGACGTCATCGGTTCCTGGAAGATCATCGCGATGCGATCGCCGCGAACGCGCTGCATCTTCGCATCGGACGCGCCCACGAGCTCTTCGCCCTGAAACAGGATGCTCCCCGACGGATGCCGCGCCGGGGGATACGGCAGGAGCTGCATGATCGACAACGCCGTGACGGTCTTGCCCGAGCCGCTTTCCCCGACCAGCGCCAGCGAGGCGCCGCGCTCGATGTCGAACGACACGTGGCGCACCGCCGTGAGCTCACCGCCGTCGACCGCGAACGACACGGACAGGTCGCGCACCGCGAGCAGCATCAGCGCACCTTGCGGGGGTCGAACGCGTCGCGCACCGCCTCGCCGATGAAGATCAGCAGCGTCAGCATGACGGCGAGGACCACGAAGCCGGTGAGGCCGAGCCACGGCGCCTGGAGATTTGCCTTGCCCTGCGCCAGGATCTCGCCCAGCGACGCCGAGCCCGGAGGCAGTCCGAAGCCGAGAAAGTCGAGCGACGTGAGCGTGGTGATGGCCCCGTTGAGAATGAACGGCAGAAACGTCAGCGTCGCGACCATGGCGTTCGGCAGCAGATGGCGGGCCATGATGACGGCGTTGCGCACGCCGAGCGCGCGAGCAGCGCGGACGTAGTCGAGGTTGCGCGCGCGCAGAAACTCCGCGCGCACGACGCTGACCAGCGACATCCAGGAAAAGAGCAGCATGAGGCCCAGCAGCCACCAGAAGCTCGGCTGCACGATGCTCGCAAGGATGATCAGCAGATACAGCACCGGCAAGCCCGACCAGATCTCGATGAACCGCTGGAACAGCAGATCGGTCCAGCCGCCGAAGTATCCCTGCACCGCGCCGGCCGCGACGCCGATCACCGAGCTGGCAATGGTCAGCACGAGGCCGAAGAGCACCGAGATGCGGAAGCCGTAGATCAGTCGCGCGAGGAGATCTCGCCCCTGGTCGTCGGTGCCGAGCCAGTGGCGAATCGACGGCCGCGCCGGCGCGGCGCCCGGCAGCTCCCAATCGATCGTGTCGTAGCGATAGGACACCGGGGGCCACACCATCCAGCCGTGGTCCTCGATGAGGCGCCGCACGTATGGATCGCGATAGGCCGCTTCGGTCGGCAGTTGGCCGCCGAACTCGGTCTCCGCGTATGCGCGGACGACGGGAACGTAGAACCGGCCGCCATAACGCACGAGCAGCGGCCGGTCGTTGGCGAGCACGTCGGCACCGAGCGAGAGCACGAAGAGGGTGAGGAAGATCCAGAGCGACCAGTACCCGCGGCCGCTCGCACGGAAGCTGGCCAGTCGGCGTCGCGTGAGGGGCGAGAGGCTCACGCTTCGCGTCGCTCGAAGTCGATGCGCGGATCGACGACCGTGTACGTCAGATCGGTGACGATGTTCAGCAGCAGACCGATCAGCGTGTAGATGTAGAGCGTGCCGAACATCACCGGGTAGTCCCGGTTGACCGCGGCCTCGAAGCCCAGCAGCCCGAGGCCGTTGAGCGAGAAGATCACCTCGATCAGCAGCTCGCCGGCGAACAGGATGCCGATGAACGCGCCGGGGAAGCCGGCGATGACGATGAGCATCGCGTTGCGGAACACGTGCCCGTACAGCACCCGGCCTCGCGACAGCCCTTTGGCGCGCGCGGTCGCCACGTACTGCTTGTTGATCTCGTCGAGAAACGAGTTCTTCGTCAGCATCGCCAGGCTGGCGAAGCCGCCGACGACGAGCGCGGTGACGGGCAGCACGATGTGCCACAGGTAATCGACGATGCGATGGGGCCACGACATCTGCGCCCACGTGTCCGAGGTGAGGCCGCGCAGCGGAAACCAGTGCAAGAACGAGCCGCCCGCGAACAGCACGACGAGCAGGATGGCGAACAGGAAGCCGGGGATTGCGTACCCGATGACGACGGCCGCGCTCGTCCACACGTCGAATGGCGTGCCGTCGCGCACGGCCTTGGCCACACCGAGCGGGATCGAGATCAGGTAGACGAGCAGCGTCGTCCACAGCCCGAGGCTGATCGATACCGGCAGCTTCTCCAGCATCAGCCCGAGCACCGGCCGGTCACGATAGAAGCTCGTCCCGAGGTCGAAGACGACGTAGCTGCGCATCATGTGCAGGAAGCGCCGCCACGCCGGCTGGTCGAACCCGAACTGTTTCTCGAGCTGACGCACGAGGTCCGGATCGATGCCCTGCGAGGCGCGCGTGGTGCCGCCGCCCGCGCTTTCACCGGTGCCGGTGCTCGCGATCCGCGCGGTCGCTGCACCCGCTTGGCCGCGGAGTCGCGCGATCATGAGGTCGACGGGGCCGCCGGGCGCCGCCTGCACGATGACGAAGTTGGCGAGCATGATGCCGAACAGCGTCGGAATGATGAGGAGCGCGCGACGCGCGATGTACGCGAGCATCTACGCCCCGCGCCCGGCGCCGCCCGGCGCGATCCACCACGTGTCGAGGCCGAGGTCGTACTTCGGAGAGACGGCCGGCCGGCCGAAACGGTTCCAGTACGCCACGCGGAACGCCGTGACGTGGAACTGCGGGATCACGTAGTGGCCCCACAGCAGCACGCGGTCGAGCGCGCGCGTGCGCGCCACGAGCGCCGCGCGATCGGGCGCCGCGATCAGCAACTCGATGAGCTTGTCGACCACGGGATCACGCACGCCGGCGAGATTGCGGCTGCCCGGCGTGTCGGCGGCGCCGGAGGACCAGTAGTCGAGCTGCTCGTTGCCGGGCGACAGGGATTGCGCGAACACGGCCACGGTCATGTCGAAGTCGAACTGTTTCATGCGGTATTCGTACTGCGCGGCGTCCACCGTGCGTACGCGCGCGGCGACGCCGAGGCGCTCCAGGTTCTTCGCGAACGGCAGCGCGATGCGCTCGAAGCTCGGGTCGTCGATGAGGATTTCGAAGCTCATCGGCCGCCCCGTCCGGGCGTCGACCGATCGCATGTCGCGCACGGCCCAGCCCGCCTGCTTCAGCAACTCGAGGGCGTGGACCACATTCGGCCGCAACCCACCCGGCTGCGTCGACGGCGGCACGTATTCCCGCGTGAAGACGTCGTCGGGCACGCGATCGCGGAACGGTCGCAACACCGCGAGCTCGGCCTCGCTCGGAAGCCCGCGCGAGGCGAGCTCGGAGTTCGAGAAGTAGCTCCGCGTGCGGGTGTAGGCGTTGTAGAAGAGGTGTGCGTTGCTCCACTCGAAGTCGAACGCGGCGGCCAGCGCCTCACGCACGCGCGGATCGCTGAAGATCGCGCGGCGGGTGTTGTAGACCCAGCCCTGCATCCCGGTCGGAACTTCGTTCGGGATCTGCTCCTTGCGGATGCGTCCGTCCCGCACGGCCGGCACATCGTACGCGGTCGCCCAGTTCTTCGACGACGCCTCGGCCCGAAAGTCGTACGCGCCCGCCTTGAACGCCTCGAGCGCCACGGTGTCGTCGCGATAGTAGTCGTAGCGGATCGTGTCGAAGTTGTAGCGACCCACGTTCACCGGCAGTGCGGCCGCCCAGTAGTCCTTCACGCGGCGATACGTGATCGAGCGGCCGGGCTCCATCGATTCCACGCGGTAGGGCCCGCTGCCGAGCGGCGCCTCGAGCGTCGTCTTCGCGAAATCGCGACCGGACCAGTACGTCTTGGACAGCACCGGCAGCTGACCGAGGATGACGGGCAGCTCGCGGTTCTCGCCGGCTTTGAAGGTGAACTTGACCGTCCGCGGCGACGTCTTGTCGACGCTCACCACCTGGGCGTAATACGAGCGGTAAAGCGGATGCCCACGCGTTCGCAGCGTGTCGAACGTCCAGATCACGTCGTCGGCGGTCATCGGGCTGCCGTCGTGGAAGCGTGCCTGGGGCCGCAGCGTGAACGCGACCCACGAGCGATCCGCCGGCGTTTCGATCGTCTCGGCGACCAGGCCGTACTCCGACGACGGCTCGTCGGTGGACGAGACCGTCAGCGTGTCGAACGTGCTGCCGATCCCGGCCGCAGCCACGCCCTTGAGGATGAACGGAAGGTTGCCCGCATTCAGATTGTCGAACGTGCCGATTGCGGCGAGCTTGACGTCGCCGTTCTTCGGCGCCTGCGGGTTCACGTACGCGAAGTGCGCGAAGTCGGAACGGTACTTCAGATCGCCGTGGATCGAGATGCCGTGCGCGGCAACGGGGCCGGGCGCGGCGCCCGGCCCGGCGGGCGTCGCACCGATCAGGGCGAGAGCGGCCACGACCGCGAGCGCGCGCACCCCAGGCACGCGCGGCGGCTCAGCCCTCGAGCGCGACGTAGAGCTCGCCGCGATCCTCTCGAAGGCGATACATCTTGATGCCCGTCTCGGCGTCGCCGACCGGCGCACCCGTCGCGAGGTCGAACTGCCACGTGTGTTCCAGACACGTGAGCAGGCAGCCGTCATGCACGCCCTGCTCGAGCGGCACGGCCTCGTGCGGGCACATCGCCTGGCACGCCACGAACGCGGCGCCCGTGTGCACGACGAGCACGCTCGTGCCATCGACGGCGAATTCCTTCATGCCGCTGGCGGGGACCTCGTCGACGCGACAGACACGCGTCCATTCCGGGCGCGGCGCCAAAGCCGATGCGGCCGCCGGCGCCGCCGGCGCGGGCGGAACGTCGACCTTGTTGGCGCCCGGCACCCCGGGCGCGTAGCGCAGCCGCTCGACGGGCCGACCGTCGAGGATGTGCGAGGTGAGGATCTCTTCGAGATCCGACTCCTGCACGCCCGCGTACCACACGTCGTCCGGGTACACGACGATCATCGGGCCGTGGCCGCACTGCGAAAAGCAGCCGGCCTTGTTGATGCGCACCTGTTGCTGTCGACCGGCCTTCTGCACGCCCGCACGCAGCAGCTTGACGAACTTCTCCGTATCGCCCTGCGTAGGGCAGGTCTCACCGCTCGTACACACGAACACATGGCAATCGTACTGGCCCATCGTCGCTCCTCTCGGTCACCGCATGCTCAGCTGAACTTGTCGTAGCGAATGTCGGCGAGCGGAAGCCGCGCCTCGCGCAGCAGCACGCGAAGGGCGGCGTCGACCATCGGCGGCGGTCCGGCCACCCAGGCGCGCACGTCGGCGTAGCGGCCGGCCATCGCCTCGGCGGCGACCGCGTGAACGAATCCGCGCGCGAACGCGAAGCCGGGATACGCCGCGCGCAGCGAGGCCGGTACGTCTTCGTCCGACAGCGCCACCGTGATCGCGAGCCGCTCGGGGTATTGCGCACGGAAGGCTTCGAGATCGTCGAGGAAGAAGCCGTCCCGCGCCGTGCGCACGCCGAAGAAGACGTGCCCGTTCCACGTCGCGAAGTGACGCTCACCGCACGCGCGGGCGAGGATCGACATCACGCCCGCGATACCGCTGCCGCCGGCGACGCACAGCACGTGACGGCTCAGCGGCGGCGCGAACGTCGCGCGGCCGAGCGGGACGAACAGCCCCGCCCGCGTGCCGTCCACCGCGCCACCGAAGAGCCACTCGCTGACACCGCCGCCAGGCTTCTTCTTCACGACGAACGACAGCCGCGTCGCGCGCGGCTCGAAGTTCACCATCGAATACGCGCGCGCACCGACGATGCCGGGCACCGTGAGCAGCGCAAACTGGCCCGCGGCAAAGTCGACGGGCGTGTCGAGGTCGACGTCGAACGCGACGACGTCGTGCGTGAGCGAACGCACTCGTCGAATCACGCCGCCGACGGCGCGCGGCGTTGCGGCGTCACGCTCCTGCGGCTTGAACGTGCCGGTCACCTCGAGCGCGCAATCGTCGTGCGCCACGCTCTGGCACGTCAGCAGCTCCGCCTCGGTCTTCAGATAGCGCCGGCCGGGAGCGTCGAGCCACTGGCTCTGCGCGCGGCCGCTCACGAGCCGCGCCTTGCACGTGCCGCAGGTGCCCGTCGCGCACTCGTACGGCAGCTCGACCCCGCTGCGCAGGCCGGCGTGGAGGATCGGTTCTCCGGGCTCGCAGTCGAAGTCGCGCGTGCCGTTCTTCGCGGTGACGAGGACCTTCATGGACTTGGGCCGCCTATCGTACCCGCGTTTGACAGCGGCGGCGAGCCTGCCTACTGTAGCGCATGCCTCGGCCGCAGATCCGCCTGCGCGACCCGAGCCGGTTCAAGGACCCGGCGAACCTCTCGTGGGAGCGCTACGTCGCCCTGCAGGCGCGCGAGCGCGAGCGCTATCTGGCCGACCGCGCCGCGATCCCCGCCGACGCGCTCGCCTACCGCACGGTGAGCCCGCAATACCTGGAGCGCGCGGTGGACCAGTTCGCGAACAACTACTACTCCGAGCTCTCGGCCACGCACTACATCGCGACGGCGGCCGCACACGCGCCGTTCGACGAGCTGAAAAAGTGCTGCCTGTTCCAGCTGGCCGACGAGCAGCGGCACCTCGAGATGGACCGTGAGGTGTTCGAGCGTGCGGGCATCCCCGAGCGCGACTGGCTGCCCGCCTGGGAAGCGCCGGGCACGACGTGTCGCTTCTTCCGCCACGTGCTGGAGCTCGAGGACACGTTGGAGATTCTCGTGAAGGCGAACTTCGTCGCAGAGGGCGCGGCCGGCCCGGGCACGTTCGCCGTGCTCGCCGACGGCGCGGAGGCCCGCGGCGACGTGTTTTCTGCCGTGAACCATCGCGCGCGCGTGCGCGACGAGACGCGCCACATCAGCTTTGCGCGCGCGCTCGTCAAGGTCCTCATCGAGGACGACGCCGCCAACCTCGACGTCATCCAGCGCTGGCAGGACGAGAGCCTGCAGCTCTTCGTCGAGGTCGCGCGCGGCGGGCAGCGCCGCGAGTGGTGGGAGGGGTTCCTCGGCTCCTATTACAAGATTGCGCTGCCGCTCGGGCTCAAGCCGACCTCGCTGCCCGTCTGACCCGACGCTTCTTCTGCTTCATACGACGAGCACCTTGGCGTGACGCTCGGGCGAGGCCAGCTCGTCGAATGCTCGCGCGACACCGTCGATGCCGACGCGCCCCGTGATGAGCGGCTCGGTCGGGATCCGGCCCTCGGCGATGTGGCCGAGCGTCGCCGCGAATTCGTCCTGCGTGTAACCGAGGACGAACTGGAGATTGAGCTCCTTTACGATGCCGAGCATCGGGTGGATCGCGTCGGCCTCCATGCAAACGCCGACGACGACAATCCGTGAGCCCCGCGCCGCGGCGGCCATGATCGCGTCGAGCACACCGGGCACGCCGACGCACTCGAACACGACGGCGGGACGAAGCGCCGGGCCGGGCAGCCACGGTGGCGCCTGCGGCGCACGCGAGGGCTCGGGCCAGACGCTGGCAGCCTGGCGCCAGCTCTCCCACGGCGTCGTCTTCGCCGGATCGACGACGACATCGGCGCCGAGAGCCAGCGCCAGCTCGCGACGGCGCGGTGAGAAGTCCGCGGCGACGATCGGTCGCACGTCCGTGAGCCGCAGGGCGGCGATGACGGCCAGCCCGACCGGTCCACAGCCAATCACGAGCGGCGCGTCGTCGGGCGTCAGGCGCGCCTTGTGTACGGCGTGCACACCGACTGCCATCGGCTCCGTCAACGCGGCCTGCTCCGTGGCAAGGCCGTTGGGCACCGGCAGCAGGAGCGCTTCACTGAGTCGCATGAATTCGCCGTAGCCGCCCGGATGCTCGTTGGAGTAACCGATCGTCTGCGGACCCGTGGCCCGCATCAGCACCGGCCGCGAGCAGACGCGCGCGCCGACTCCGAGCGCGCGCGTCGTGTGCGGTCCGTGTTCGACGATTTCTGCGCAGAACTCGTGGCCCATGACGACGTCGCGGCTCAGATCCATGGGCCTGCCGCCGGCGCGGCGTGACGTCTCGACGAACTGCTCCGCATACTTCAGCGCGTGCAGGTCCGAGCCACAGATCCCGCACGCCAGCGTGCGCACGAGTACTTCACCGGGGCCGGGCTCGGGAATCGGCACGTCGGCCACGATGAGCTTCCGATCGCGCATGACGGCGGCGCGCATGGTCGCAGGCAAGGCTGCCGTGGTGCGCGCGATCAGTCGAACATCAGCACGGTGCGCGCGACCTCGCCCGCCTTCATCGCGCGGAACGCCTCGTTGACGTCCTCGAGCTTGCCGCGGCGGCTGACCATCTCGTCGAGCTTCAGCCGGCCCTGGCGGTAGAACTCGATGTAGCGCGGCATGTCGACCTTGAACCGGTTGCTGCCCATGCTGCAGCCCTGGATTTTCTTCTCGCGCAGGAACATGGGTCCGTCGAGCTCGATCTTCTGCCCGACCGGAATCATTCCGATGACGGTGGCCGTGCCGCCGGGACGGATGCAGTCGAAGCACTGCTCGGCCGCGATCTTGAGCCCGATCGCCTCGAACGAGTAATCCACGCCGCCGTTCGTCATCGCGCGGATCTTCTTCACCGCATCGTCGCTCTTCGCGTTGACGGTGTGCGTGGCGCCGAGCTCACGCGCCTTGGCGAACTTCGACTCGACCGTGTCGACGGCGATGATCATGCGCGCGCCCGCGATCCGCGCGCCCTGGATGACGGCGAGCCCGACGCCGCCGGCGCCGAAGACGGCCACCGTCGAGCCCGGCTCCACGCGCGCGGTGTTGAGCGCGGCGCCCACGCCCGTCGTCACGCCGCAGCCGATGAGCGCGGCCTGCGCGAACGGCATCTCATCGTCGATCTTCACGATGGCGTTCTCGTGCACGAGCATCTTCTCGGCGTACGCGGAGAGGTTCGCGAACTGGTTCACCGGCTGGCCGTTCCACGTGAGCTTCGGCGGCTCGTCCTTGCGCCGCACCGGACGCGTCTGACAGAGATGCGTCTTGCCGGTGAGGCAGTAATCACATGTGCCGCAGAACACGGACAGGCACGCGATGACGTGATCCCCGGCCTTGAACTCGTTGACGTACGGGCCGACGGCCTCGACGATGCCGGCGGCCTCGTGGCCGAGGATGGCCGGCGCGGGAAACGGATAGAAGCCGTCGACGAAGTGCAAGTCGCTGTGGCACACGCCGGACGCGACGGTGCGCACGAGCACCTCTCGGCCGAGAGGCTTGTCGACCTCAACGTTCTCGATCGTCAGCGGCTTGTGCGGTCCATGGAACAACGCAGCCTTCATGGCAACCTCCTCGGGAAGTGGCGTTATCCTATCGCACCACGGGCGCCGCATCATGACTGGCCAATCCGCCGTCCCCGAAGCCCCGTCCGTCTCGGCGGGGCAGAAGTGGGCCATCACCCTCACCGTGATGGTCGTCGCGTTCATGCAGATTCTCGACACGAGCGTGACGAACGTCATCTTGCCGCACCTGCAGGGCTCGCTGTCCGCGGGGCTCGACGAGGTGTCCTGGGTCATCACGTCGTATCTCGCCGCGAACGCCATCGTCATTCCGGCCAGCGGCTGGCTGGCCGGAATGCTCGGCCGCAAGCGCTTCTTCCTCGTGTGCACGACGCTCTTCGTGCTGAGCTCGTTTGCGTCGGGCGCGGCACCCAACCTCACCACGCTGATCATCGCCCGCATCCTTCAGGGCCTCGGCGGCGGCCCGATCATTCCGCTCTCGCAGGCGATCCTCTGGGAGATCTTCCCGTTCCGACAGCGCGGGCTCGCGATGGCGATCTGGGGCGTGGGCTTCATTCTCGGCCCGATCCTCGGCCCCACCGTGGGCGGCTATCTCGCCGACGAGTGGTCGTGGCGGTGGATCTTCTACATCAACCTGCCCGTCGGCGTTCTCGGCTTCTTCCTGGCCACCGCGTTTCTCTTCGATCCGCCCTATCTGCGCCGCGCCGCGCGCATCGATTGGTGGGGGCTGGGGCTGATGGTGGTCGGCTTCGGGTGCCTGCAGCTGGTGCTCGACCGCGGCGAGCGCGAGGAGTGGTTCGATTCGGCGACCATCGTCGCCATGACGATCGTGGCGGTGTGCGCGCTCGCCGGCTTTCTGATCCGTGAGCTCACCACGGACGAGCCGATCGTCGACCTCACCGCGTTTTCGGATCGTAACTTCGCGACCGGTGTCACGCTCATCTCCGTGGTGGGCTTCGGGATGTTTTCCGGGATGCTGCTCGTCGCGGTCTTCACGCAGCAGCTGCTCGGCTACGACGCGTGGACATCGGGACTCGTGCTGGCCCCGGGTGGCCTCGGCAACATCTGCTCGCTGTTCGCGTCCGGTCTCGTCACGCGCATGGACCAGCGCTTGATGCTCGCCTTCGGCTGTCTGCTGAACGCGGTTAGCCTCTACATGATGACGTCACTCACGCTCGGCATGGACTACTGGGCGCTCGCGCTGCCGCGGTTCGTGCAGGGCTTCGCCGTCGGCTTCATCTTCGTGCCGTTGTCCACCCTCACGCTGGCCACCGTCCGGCGCGACAAGCTGGTGAACGCGACGGCGGTCTACGGCATGATGCGGAACGTCGGCGGCAGCATCGGCATCGCGCTCGTGACGACACTGCTGGCGCAGCGCAGCCAGTTCCATCAATCCACGCTGGTGGCCCACCTGACCTCCGGCGACTGGGAAACGCGCGCACGGCTCTTGCGCTGGGCGCGGCACTTCATTACCCACGGCAGCGACAGCTTCACCGCCGATCGCCAGGCCGTCGTCATGCTGTACCGCGAGACGATCTCGCAGGCGCAGCTGCTGGCGTACGCCGATGATTTCTGGCTGCTGGCGATGATGTTCGCCGCCGTGCCGCTGTTCCTGCCGTTCATGCGGCGCATCCGCCTGGAGCCGACGTCCGCGGCGACGGCGCGCGCCGACGAAGAGGCCGCCGCCCACGTCGCCGAAGAAGGCGCGGTCTGACCGGAATCGCCGCGCCGCCGCCCGGCATCGGAACGGGCGTGGGCGTGTTTCACGCGGGCGAGCGAGCCGTACAGCGACGGGCAGGCGTCGACGCCGACGCGCGTCATCTCGGCCGAGGTATTACGGCCAACATTCCCGATGGCGCCGCGGCGTTCTTGCGCGCGCAGCGCATCGCGGCGCTCGCAGGCATCGACTCCGCGGGGCGCGTGTGGGCCTCGCTGGTGACCGGCGATCGCGGTTTCATCACGGCACCCGACATGCGAACGCTGTGGCTGGCCGCGACGCTACCCTTGGGCGATCCGCTGCGCGAGGCGATCGCACCCGAGCAACCGCTCGGCGTGCTGGTGTTCGATCCGGAGCGGCGGCGCCGGCTGCGTGTCAACGGTCGCATCAGCGCCGCGCAGCCCGGAGTGATCGCGCTGCACACCGAAGAAGTTTTCGGCAACTGTCCGAAGTACATCCAGGGGCGCGCGCCGGACGCCGGTGGCCGGCCGCGATCCGGTGAGGTCGTGCAGCGTGGCTCCGCACTGACGCCGCCCCAGCGCCAGCGCATCGAGCGCGCCGACACACTGTTCATCGCGAGCGTCCACGCCGCGGCCGGCGCCGATGCCTCGCACCGCGGCGGGCAGCCCGGGTTCGTCAGCGTCGTCGACGCACACACCGTCCGGCTTCCCGACTATCCTGGCAACAACATGTTCCAGACGCTGGGCAACGTCGCGGCCGATCCGCGCGTGGGGTTGCTCTTCGTCGACTTCGACACGGGCACAACGCTCCAGCTCACCGGGCGGGCGCGTATCGTGTGGGACGTGGCCGACGCTCCGGCGGGACGTGTGCTCGAGATCAGCATCGACGAGACCGTGGAGATCGCCGGCGCCGGGCCGCTCGGCTGGCGCTTCGTCGACTACTCGCCGTTCAACCCCCGCTTGCCCGAACGATCCAGCGACGGCTAGACGATCGGCGACGTCGTGACGCGCGCGTCGACGACAGCGCCGCTCTCGTACAGATAGCACGCCACCGCATGCGTCGCGCCCACCGCGCGCGACGCGGGCGGCGTCTCCGCGCAGCGCGGCATCGCGAACGCGCATCGCGTGCGGAAACGACAGCCCGACGGCGGGTCGATCGGGTTGGGCGGGTCGCCGGAGATCGGCGGGCGCTCCATCCGATGATCGGGATCCAGGCTCGGCGCCGACGCGAACAGCGCCTGGGTGTAGGGATGCTTCGGGCTTTGCGCCAGCTCGTCGGCCGTTCCCGTCTCGACCACTTCGCCGAGATACATGACGAGCACGCGGTCGCTGACGTACTCGATGACGTTCAGGTCGTGCGAGATGAACACGTACGTGAGTGAGCGCTCGACCTTGAGGTCGGTCAAGAGGTTCAGCACTTGCGCCTGCACCGACTTGTCGAGCGCAGAGACGGGCTCGTCGAGCACCAGGAGCTTGGGGTCCAGCACGAGCGCCCGCGCGATGTTCACGCGCTGCCGCTGCCCGCCGCTGAGCTCGTGCGGATAACGGCGGCCGTAGAGCCGCGGCTCGAGCCCGACGCGACTCAGCAGCGCGCGTGCCCGGTCGCGGGCCTGCGCGCGCGGCGTGCCGTGCACGAGGAGGCTGAAGCCGACGGCGTCCTCGATGGTCAGCCGCGGATTCAGGGACGCGTAGGGATCCTGGAACACCAGCTGCATGTCGCGGCGCAGGCGCTTCATCCGGCCGGGCGATGCCGCGGCGACGTCCTCGTCGCCGAAGTGCAGCGTGCCCGCGTCGGGCTCGATGAGCCGCAAGATCAGCCGTGCCAGCGTCGACTTGCCGCAACCCGATTCACCGACGACCCCCAGGGTCTCACCGGGGTACACGTCGAACGAGACACCGTCGACGGCGCGCACCCACGCGTACGTACGCTGCAGCACGCCGCCGCGCAGCGGAAAGTGCTTGCGCAGGTCGCGCGCCCGGAGAAGCGGCGTCGCCCTCACGCGCGGATCTCCATCGCGTCGCGTAATCCGTCGGACAGCAGGTTGAACGCCATCGACGTGACGAAGATGGCGAGGCCCGGCAGCGCGGGCACGACGGCGTTCACGTAAATCGACTGGCGCAGCGTGTTCAGCATCAGGCCCCACTCCGCGGCCGGCGGCGTCACGCCGAGCCCGAGGAACGACAGCCCCGCGGCGAGAATGATCGACAGCGAGACCTGCGTGCTGGCGAACACGAGGATGGGACCCAGCACGTTCGCGAGCAAGTGATGCCGCACGATATCACCGACGCCCGACCCGCTCGCGCGCGCGGCCCCGATGTACTCGAGGCCCTTCACCTGGACCGTCGCCGACTCCGCGACGCGCACGACGCGCGGGATGAAGACGATGGAGAGCGAGATGAGCGTGTTCGGCAGTCCGGGCCCGAGCGCGCCGGAAATCGCAATGGCGAGCAGCACGGCCGGGAACGCGTAGAAGATGTCCATCGTGCGCATCACGAGCGTGTTCGTGACGCCGCCGATGTAGCCGGCGACCACGCCGAGCGCGGTGCCGATGACGAACGCCACCAGCACCGGCGTGAGCCCGGCGATGAGCGTCATGCGGCCGCCCCACAGCAGCCGGGTCAGCATGTCGCGCCCCTGCTCGTCGGTGCCGAGCACGTGCCCGGGCGCCCCGACGGGCGCCAGTCGCAGCCGGATCGATCCGGCGTTGGGATCGTACGGCGCCAGCCACGGTGCGAGTACCGCGGACAGCGCGACCAGCAGCAGGACACCGCCCGCGATGAGGGTGACGCGATCGCGCGCCAGGCGCCACCCCACCGTGCGCCAGTAGGACATCGGCGCGCCGACGACGGCGTCGAGATCACGCGGCACCGTGGTCGTGATCGCCATCAGTGCCGGGCGATCCGCGGGTCGACCAGCGTCTGCAGCAGGTCGACGGCCAGGTTCAGCAGCACGAAGAACGTCGCGAGCACGAGGATCACGCCCTGCAGCACCGGAATGTCGCGCTGGAAGATCGCGAGGTTCAGCAGGTAGCCCGTGCCCGGCCACGAAAACACCGCCTCCACGAGCACCGAGCCGCCGAGCTGAAACCCGAACTGCAGGCCGAGCACGGTGAGGATCTGCGGCGCCGAGTTCTTGATCACGTGCGCGAAGACGCGCCGCGAGGCGAGGCCCTTGGCGCGCAGCGCCAGCACGAACTCCTGATTCAGCACGTCGAGCGCGGCCGAGCGGACGACACGCGTGATCACGCCGAGCGGGATGAGCGCGAGCGCCACCGTCGGCAGCGCGATGTGCCGCAGATACGGCAGGAGCCCCGGATCGTCGGCGGCCCCCATGGCCGGCAGCCAGTTCAGCTGCACGGAAAACACAATGATGAGGATGATGCCCGCCCAGTAGTGCGGCACCGAGACGCCGACGACCGCGATGGCGCTCGCCGCGCGGTCGAGCAGGCGGCCCTGTCGAAACGCGGCGAGCAGGCCGAGGCCGATCCCGAGCGCGAACGCGAGCAGCGACGACGACAGCGCGAGCACGAGGCTGTTGGCGAGCGCGTCGCGCACGTCCAGAATGACCGCGCGGCGCGTGGCGATCGACTTACCGAGATCGCCCTGCGCCACGCGGCCGAGCCAGACCAGGTACTGCACGGCCAGCGGCTTGTCGAAGCCGTACGCCCGCTTGGTGGCCTCGATCTCCGCCTGGCTCGATTCCGCCGGCATGACGGCCGCGATCGGATCGCCCGGGGCCAGATGCACCATCGCGAACACGATGATGCTGGCCCCGAGCAGCGTCGGGACCGCCAGTAACAGACGCCGGCCGACGTAAACCCACACGCCCGCGCGCTACCTCACGGTGACGGACGTCAGGTCCGCGAACCAGCTCTGCGGCTGCACGAACCCCTTGACCTTCGGCGACAGCGCGCGCGGGTTCAGGTCGTGCACGACGAAGATCCACGGCGCGTCGTCCACGATGATCTCGTGCAGCTTCGCGAGCGTCTCGTTCTGCTTGCCGACGTCGAACGTGCGCTCGGCCTCCTCGATCAGCTTGTCGGCCTCGGGATTGATGTAGGGCATCGTGTTGACGGCGACGGGCACGACCGATTTGCTGTGGAAGAAGCGCCCGAAGCCGCTCCACGGCTCGAGGAAGTTCCACGAGATGTTCCACGCGTTGAGGCCTTCGTTGTCGGGCGTGTGGAAGCCTGCGCGCCAGCGCGTGAGCAGCGTGTTCCATTCGACCGGCTGCAGGTCGATGTCGATGCCGACGTCCTTCAGGTTCTTCTGGATGAGCTCGTTCATCGCGAGCGGCAGCATCTGGCCCGAGCCCGACGTCGAGATCAGCTGCACCGCCTTCGCCGGGCGCTTGGTGCCATCGAAGCCCGCCTGACGGAGCAGGTCCTTCGCCTTCGCCGGGTCGTACTCGTAGGTCTCCTTCGGCTTGCCGAACCACGGGTGGCCCTTGTAGACGATGCCCGTGGCGGGAATGCACGTGTCGTTGAGCAGGCTCTTGCAGATGCCGACACGGTCGATCGCGTAGTTGGCCGCTTTGCGCACGAGCTTGTTGTTCCACGGCTCCTTGTCGAGGCGCAGCGTGTGCGTCCAGTTGTGCGGATACGAATTCATCGTGATCTGAAACCCCGCGCCCTTGAGCTGCGGAATCGAGTCCGGCGGCGGCACCTCGATCCAGTCCACCTGGCCGCTGCGCAGCGCCGCCAGCCGCGTGGTCGGCTCGGGCATCGGCAGCAGCACGAGCTTGTCGATCTTCGGCCGGCGCTTGGCGTCCCAGTAATTCTTGTTGGCCTCGAGCTCCAGCCGCTCGCGGGGCACGAACCTCGTCACGCGGAACGGGCCGGTGCCCGACGGCTGCTCGGCGAACTTGCGCCAGTCCTTGACCTTCTGCCACTGCGTCGGCGAGACGATCACCATGTAGCAGACCTGGTACGGCACGAAGCTCGTCGGCTTGTTCGTCTCGATCTCGACCGTGTAATCGTCGATCTTCCGGATGCCGGTCAGCGAGGCCAGCCGGAAGCCCACCTGCCCCGAGCCGTACGAGTCGAAGTGCGGCGCGTCCTTCTTCTTGATCGACTCGAACGAGAAGACGACGGCGTCGGCGTTGAACGGGCTGCCGTCGTGGAACGTGACGCCGCGGCGCAGCTTGAACACCCACTTCGTCGGCGCGTCTTTGCGCACTTCCCACGACTCGGCCAGCCCGGGCACGAGCGGTGCGAGCCGATCGCCGCGCGTCAGATCCCACGCGATCAGCGGCTCGTAGATCTGGTAGCCGACGAAGCGAAAGCCTTCGAAGCCGTTGTCGGTCTGGCCGCCCGTGTACGGAATGTCGCTCGCCGTCATGCCGATCCGCAGCGTCCCCTGGGCGAGCGCGATGCCGGACGACGAGGCGAGCACGATGGCGGCGAGGAGCACGATGACGACACGTCTCATGACGAGCCTCCTTCAGGCGACGAGATGGCAGCGGGCGACGTGACCGGACGTGACGGTATGCAGCGATGGCGGCACGGTGAGGCAATCGCCACGCACGCGGGCGCAGCGCGGCGCGAAGGCACAGCCGGCGGGCAGCGCGATGAGGTTCGGCGGGGCGCCGGGAATCGGCACGAGCGCCTTGCCCTTCTGCCCGCGCCGGACCGTGGCGTGCATCAGGCCCTCGGTGTAGGGATGCGCGGGGCGGTGAAACAGCTCGCGGATCGGCGCGTGCTCGACGATGCGCCCCGCGTACATCACGGCCGCCTCGTCGGCGATCTCGGCCGCGACGCCGAGATCGTGGGTGACGAAGATCACCGCGAGCCCCAGCCGCCGCTGCAGGTCGCGCAGCAGCCAGAGGATCTGCGCCTGCACCGTCACGTCGAGCGCGGTCGTCGGCTCGTCGGCCAGCAAGAGCTGGGGCTCACACGCCAGCGCGATGGCAATCATCGCGCGCTGGCGCATGCCGCCCGACACCTCGTGCGGATAGGCGGCCAGACACCGTTCCGGCGATGGCACCTGGACGAGATCCAGCAGCTCACGCGCGCGACGGGACGCGGCGCGTTGATCGAGACCGCGGTGCTCGACCAGCGTCTCCGCGATCTGCTCGCCGATCGTGTAGACGGGATCGAGCGCCGTCATCGGCTCCTGGAACACCATCGAGACGACGCCGCCGCGCAGACGCTCGCGCGCGGCCTCGTCCAGCGCGTTGACGTCCTGGCCCTTGAGCAACACCTGACCGCTCACGCGCGTGCGCGCGGGCGGATGCAGCCCGAGCACCGCACGCAGGGTGACGCTCTTGCCCGAGCCCGACTCGCCCAGCAGCGCGAGCACGCGGCCGGGGTCCAGCGAAAAGCTCACGCCGGTCACCGCGCGCACGGGGCCGTCGTGCGTGTCGAAAGCGACGCTGAGATCACGGACCTGAAGCAGTGCCATGCGGTGGCGGCGATGATAGCACCGGGCCTCAGCGCGACGGCATCTCCGAGGGGCGCCACTCCACGGCGCCGAAGCGCGTGTGCCCGAGAAAGTTGTACGACAGCGTCACGGTTTCGACGGACTGGTGACGCGAGGCGCCGCTGACCGCCGTCGCGTCGCGGCTGGAGACGACGTAGTGCACGCTCAGCGCGTGCGGGCCGAACACGCGCACGGTCAGACCGACGGTGGCACGATGAATGAGCTCGTGTCCGAACGTGCTCGTGTGGGGCGCCTGTTCGGCGGCGACGCCGAAGACGTGATACTGCCGTCCCTCCGCCTCCAGCATCGCGATGTCGGCGGCGATGAGCCGCAGACCGAGCAGCGCCTCCGGCATCAGGCCATAGTGATAGTCGCGCTCGGCGCGGTCGCCCACGGTGCCCGCGGCGCCGAATCCGAGGCCGGCGAGCGCGGTGCTTTGCAGCGCCATGGTGCGCGTCAGCCACCACTGACCGATGTTGCCAAGCGAGAAGTTCGTGCTGGCGACGCGAAAGATCTGGGGCGACAGATATTCGTACCCGCCGAACAGCCCCCAGATGCCGCGATAGTCCTCGCCCGCCTCGTACTTCTTGCCGAGCAGCATTCCGCGGATGGTGACGTTCTCGATGGCGTCGGCGGCGGTTTCCGCGTTCGGCACCGCGGTGAACTCGAAGAGGAAGAAGTCGAACGGGCGCTTGTAGGTGTAGCCGGGCTTGCCCGGCAGCCCGTACGTCATATAGAAGTCGAGGCTTCCATCCTGCTCTCTCACGTCCGGGGAGAGACGGGCGTCGGCCACATTGGTCGTGAGCGTCCCGCCGACCCGCAGGCGAATGAAGACCTCCGGATCGTGACTCGGGAAGATCGGCCTGAAGCGCTCGCCGAAGACGAGCCGGTTGAAGCCGAGCGCCGGCGCGAGCACCGCCGCGCCCACCTCGCGCCAGATGCCCGGCGTCTCGCCGCCACCTTCCAGGAGCAGGCTCGCCATGCGAAACAACGCCTCGCCCACGAACGTGCCGCCGATGCCGGTCGCGACGTGGTCGTTGATCGACGGCGGCGTCGTCTCCCCGGCCGTCTCCCAGATGAAGCTGCCGGCCAGCGTGTACCCGAGGGCCTCCCAGTAGTTGAGGCCCGCGGATCGCGCGAGCGTGTGATAGACATTGCCCTGATACGGATGGCCGAGCTGATTGACGTTGAACGGATCGCGATCGAACTGTGGCGCCGTGCGCAGATTCTTCCAGATCGTGTTGCCGTCGACGTTGTACTCGTCCGAATCGCTGGCGAGTCGGTCGAATGCGTTCAGCGCGCCGATGAAGCCGAGAATCTCGGCGGCGGGAATGACGTAACTCTTGCCGGTGCCGGAGTCCCAGTCCAGCGTGTAGCCCCGCCGGGCATCGTCCTCGGCGGCGCACGCCGGAGACACGACGAACACGAGCGACAGTGCGAGCGCGGCGAGGAGGCCGCCTCGGCGACCGATCACGCCCCCTCCGCGCGGAACGCGGCGTGCGCCACCGTCCATTGCTGCAGCAGATCCGGGTCCGGCTCCTGGGCGATGCCCGGCACGCGCGCGGTGGCCACCTCGCCGCGGCCGCTCAGCACGATCTCCGGCTTGCCGAGATCGTTGCGATAGAAGTACGACGACGGAAAGATGTCGCCCGGGTAGGTGAAGTTCGGCAGCGTCGCGAGCTCCGCGCAGATGGCGCCGCCGATCGCACTCTCGAGCATGCCGCCGATCCAGCACGGGATCCCGTGCTCGGCGCAGAGCGTCTGGATCTCGCGCGACGCGGCCAGGCCCCCGACGCGCGCCATCTTGATGTTGACGACCCGACAGCTCTTGAGCCGGATGGCCGCGCGGACGTGGGCCACGCTGCACGCGCTCTCGTCGAGACACACCGGCGTGTCGATCTGCGATTGCAGGGTCGCGTGGTCGACCAGGCTCATGCCGTCGTCGGCCAGCGGCTGCTCGATCATCGCCAGACGGTAGCGATCGAGGGCGCGGAACACCTCGATGTCCGCGATCGTGTAGGCGGCGTTGCAGTCGACGTGAAACGTGAAGTCGGGAAACGTCGAGCGCACCGCGGCGACCATGTCGAGATCCCAGCCGGGGCGGAACTTGAGCTTGATGCGCGGGAAGCCGTCCTCGATGGCGCCCTGGATCTTTTCCATCAGGACGTCGAGCGATGGCTGGACGCCGAAATCGGCGCCGACCGCGACGGCATCGCCCTTGCCGCCGAGCACCACATGCAGCGGCACGCCGCGACGCGTGGCCTCGAGCACCCACCACGGGATCTCGACGGCCGCGCGAGCGAACTGGTTGCCCTTCACGAACGCGAGTCGTGCGAGCAGCTCGTCCGCGGACGACAGCTCCTGCCCGATGAGCCGCGGGGCCATGTGCTCGCGAACGGTGTGGAAGGTCGCCAGCGTGTGCTCGGCCGAGTACCCGGGGATGAACGGCGGGCAGCTCTCCCCCCAGGCGTGATGCTCGCCACTCTGCATGCGCACGAGGATCGTATCGGTCACGTGCTGGTCGGCGTACGACGTCTTCCACACGAACGCGAGCGGGATGCGCGCCCAGTAGATATCGATGCGATCGATGCGCATCAGCGTCGACCCATCCGCGCCATCACAGCACCGCCGCGGGGGAGCGCGCCAGCGCGTCCCACTGCGCGGGATCGTGCCCATAGATCGTGGTCGCCCCCGTCTGATCCCGGAGTTTGCGGAGTCTCGCGAGCGAGTCGCGCATGATGGCCGCGTCCCACAGGATCTTGGGCAGCACGTCGCGGTCCATGTTCTCACGCGTGTAGCAGGCATCCGACGTCACGACAAGCGGGGCGCCATTGCGACCGCGCACGAGCAGCGACTGATGACCGGGCGTGTGGCCGTACGTCGGAATCAGCACGACCGAGCCGTCGCCGAAAACATCGTGCTCGCCGTCGATCATTCGATAGTCGAGCGGGTGGTCGAAGTCGATCGGGCTCGGGCTGTACGAGGGCACGAACCCGGGACGCCGCGCCGCCTCGAGCTCCGGGCGCTGCACGAGGATGGTCGCGCGCGGAAAGAACTCGTTGCCGCCGCAGTGGTCGAAGTGCAGGTGCGAGTTGGCGACGTAGCGGATCTCGTCCGGCGTCACGCCCAGGCGGGACAGCTGCGGCACGACATCGTCGCCTTCCTTCGATTTCACCGTGAGCCGCTTCACCCGCTCTGCCCCGAGCCGGCCGACCGGGTCGACGCGTGCGAGGCAATGCACGCCGGTATCGAACAGCAGCCGCCCGCGCGGATGATCGACGAGCACGCTCAGCACGGGCACCGTCCACGGCTGCCCAGGGGTCAGATCCTCGAGCATGCTCGCGCGATCGAGGTCGATGTAGCCGGTGCAGAGCGCGGTGACGCGGATCATGCCCGCGCCTCGGGCAGCAGCACGAGCTTGCCCGTCGATTGCCGCGATTCGAGATAGCGATGCGCATCGGCCGCGGCGGCGAGCGGGAACGTCCGACCGATGTGCAGCCGCAGCCGCCCCTGCTGCATCAGCTCGAAGCACCGCTGGGCGCTCTCGCGCGTCATGTCGGGGTAGTTGCGCGTGACGGTCGGGATCATGAACCCGCTGACCTTCAGCGATTTCGCGGACAGCGTCGCGACGTTGAGCGGATCGGTGGGCCCGCCGGCGCGACCGTAGAGAATCAGATGGCCGAACGGCGCGAGACAGCGCAGCCCCTCGTCGAAGGTCGGCTTGCCCACCGCGTCGAGAATGAGGTCTACGCCCCGACCGTCCGTCAGCCGCAGCACCTCGTCGGCAAACTTGTCGCTACCGTAATTGATGACGGCGTCGGCGCCGTGCTCGCGCACGAGTGCGGCCTTCGCGTCGCTCGACACCGTGCCGAACACGCGTGCGCCGGCCGCCTTGGCGATCTGCACCGCCGCCAGGCCCACGCCTCCGGCGGCGGAGTGCACGAGGACGGCGCGGCCCGCGGTGACCGAATCCGCGGTGTGCAGCATGTGGTACGCGGTGAGCACCTGGATCGGGAACGCCGCGCCCTCGACGAAGCCGACCGCGTCGGGCAGCGGCAGGATCATCGACTCGGGCGCCTGGCAGTACTCGGCGTACGCCTTCACGGTGAACGCCGCCACGCGCATGCTCGGGCGCACGCCGGTCACGCCTTCGCCCACTGCCTCGACCACACCGGCGGCTTCCATGCCCGGCGTGTCGGGCAGCTTCGGCTTCACGACGTACGTCCCCTGACGAAAACGCGTGTCCGCAAAGTTGACGCCGATCGCGTGGACGCGAATCAGCACCATGCCGGGACGGACCTCGGGCTTCGGCACGTCGGCCAGCGCGAGCACCTCGGGACCACCCGTCTGCGCGAACACGATCGCGTTCATGCGGACCTCCTGCGCTTTGCGCGGTCAGTATACTGGCGAGCGCCATGCGGTTGAAGAAACGGATCGTCGCGATCACCGGTGGCGCGCTCGGCATCGGGCGCGCGACGGCCCGTTTGTTCGCCGCCGAGGGCGCGACCGTCGCGATCGGCGACGTCGACGTCGCGGGTGCGGAGGCGGCCGCCAAGGAGATCCTCGCGAGCGGAGGCCGCGCGCTGGCGGTGGGCGCCGACGTCGGCGATGCCGCACAGGTGCAGGGCTTCGTCGACCGGATCGTCGCCGAGCACGGACGTCTCGACGTGATGTTCGCCAACGCCGGCATCGCGCACTCCGCGCCGTTCCTCGAGCATCCCGAGGCGCAGTGGCATCGCGTGCTACGCGTGAATCTCACCGGCGTCTTCCTGTGCTGTCAGCTCGCCGCGCGGCAGATGGCACGGCAGGGCGGCGGACGGATCATCGCCACCGCCTCCATCAACGGCTTTCGCGGCGTCGAGAATCTCGTCGGCTATAACGTCGCGAAGGCGGGCGTCATCGAGCTCGTGAAGACGATGGCCGTCGAGCTGGCGAAGCACCACATTACGGTGAACGCCATCGCGCCGGCGCAGATCGACACGCGGCTCACCCAGGGCTTGCCCGAAGAGGCGCGCCAGCGCCGTGTGGCTCGCATCCCGATGGGACGCTTCGGCGACGTCGACGAGGTTGCGCGCGCCGCGCTGTTCCTCGCCTCGGACGAGGCGGCGTTCATCACCGGCCACACGCTCGCGGTGGACGGCGGCTACCTGGCGGGCGGGCTCTGGTCACGGTAGACGGCGCCACCTGGGAGGACGGCCCGGATGGCCTGCGGTTCCTGCGCGTGGAGACAGATCGCTGCCGCGCGCGGCTCACGCCGTATGGCGGCCAGCTCTGCGAGTGGGCGCCCGCCGACCAGTCGCCCGTGCTCTTCATGAGCCCGCACTCGGTGTTCGCGGTCGGGACGCCAATCCGCGGCGGCGTGCCGATCTGCTTTCCGTGGTTCGGAGCGCATCCGAGCGATGCGACCAAGCCGCCGCATGGCTTCGCGCGAACGCGTCCGTGGGACGTCGAGGGCGTGACGCGCGACGCCGAGGGTAGCGTTCGCGTCGTGCTGCGACTGGCCTCCGATGCCGATACGCGTGCGCTCTGGAACGCGGCGTTCAGGCTCTCGCTCACGCTGTCGCTGGGGACGGCGCTCGAGATGACGGCCGAGGTGGAGAACGTCGGCGACGACACGATGGCGTACGAGCTGGCCCTGCACACCTATTTCGCCGTGAGCGATGTCGAAACGGTGCGCGTCAGTGGCCTCGAGGGCACACGCTTCGTCGACAAGACCGACGACGGCAAGCACAAGGTCGCCGGCGAGGAGCCGCTGACGATCAGCGGCGAAACGGATCGAGTGTTCCTCGACACGATGACGGCGTGTGTCGTCGACGATCCGGGGCTGGCGCGACGGCTGCGCGTCACGAAGCGTGACTCGCGGGCCAGCGTCGTGTGGAATCCCGGACGCGAGCGCGCGCGCACGATGCGCGACATCGGCGAGGATACGTGGCGGCGCTTCGTCTGCGTGGAGACGGCGAACGTCAGACCGCACGCGGTCCAGCTGGCCCCGCGCGCCCGTCATGCGATGAGCGCGCGGATCGACGTTACGGTGCTGGACTGATCATTTCGGAACGAGGTGTTTGAACTTCGGCATCACCTCGCGCGCCAGCAGCTCCATCGAGTGGCGCCACGCGTTGGGATTGTCGACGTAGTCGAAACAGAACAGGAGCAGCGTGCCGAACCCGCCGACCTCCTCGTAGATCTCGTGCAGCCGCCGCGTGACGGTCGCCGGCGAGCCGACCAACCAGTTGTGCTTGGCGCAGTATTCCGGGGTGACGTCGGAATCGGGCACGTCGGGGCTGTGCTTCAAAAACTCCGTGAACTGAAAGAACGCGAGCAGCGGCAGGAAATACTCGCGCATCATCCGGCCCATCATCCCGCCCGCGGACAGCCGCATCGCCTCCGCATCCGTATCGGCGACGAAGACCTCGCGCACCAGACGCCAGTCGGCGCGCTTCGGTGTCCGACCGGTACGCGCGGCGCCGATCTCGACCGATTCCCAATGGCTGCCGACGTAGGTCGGATTGAGGTTCAGGCTCATCGGCCAGAAGCCGCGCTCACCCGCCAGCTTCAGCGTGTCCGATCCCTTGCTGACGCCGGCGACGCCGATCGGCGGATGCGGTTTCTGAAACGGCGTGATGTGCGGCTTGAGCGTGCCGATCATCGTGCCGGTCTTCGTGACGTGCCAGTACTTGCCCTTGTGATCGAATTCGGGCTCGTCGCTCCAGAGGCGCAGCACGATGTCGAGCGCCTCGCGCGTCATCTCGCGATGCTGACCCGCGTTGCCGTCCACGTTGAACATGGCCCAGTCGCTCGGCAGCCCGCTCGCCGCGACGCCAAAGTTCAGTCGTCCCTGCGCCATGTGGTCGAGCATCGCCACGCGGTTCGCGAGCTCGGCCGGATGGTGATACGGCATGAGGAAGCCGCCGGGGCCGATGCGCATGCGCTCGGTCTGGAGAAGCGCCTGCGCGACGAGGAGGTCGGGCGACGGATGCGGCTCCCACGGAGCGGTATGGTGCTCGCCGATCCACGCCTCGCTGAAGCCGAGCTCGTCGGCCCAGCGCAGCTGCTGCAGATCCCACCGGTGGCCGTCGTAGAGACTGCGCTCGGGCGGATGCGACGGCATCGTGAACAGCCCGTACTCCATGCGAGCCTCCTTGACGTCTCAGGCGTAGACGTCTTCGTCGACCTGTTCGGCGGCCGGATACGGCGCGGCCAGCGCGTACTGCACGCCGCCGTCGATCTCCGCCTTGACGTCGGTCTGAATCCGCTCGAGCGTGCCGTCGTCGATGAGCCCCTTCAGGCGCGACGCCAGCGTCTGCAGCGGATCGTGCCGCGTCATCCACTCGCGCTCTTCCTCACGCGTGCGGTACTCACGGTTGACGTCGCCGACGTGATGGCCGTAGTAGCGATACGTCTTGCATTCGAGAAACGCCGGGCCCTCGGCGCGGCGCGCGCGCTCCACCAGCCGCTTCATCGTCGCCACGACCGCGTGCACGTCCTGGCCGTCCACGCTCTCGGCGTGCACGCCCAGGGCGCGCGGCCGCGCCAGCACATCGCCGGCCACCGTCTCGGCGGCGGGCGTGTACTCGCCATACAGATTGTTCTCGCAGACGTAGATGACTGGCAGCTTCCAGAGTGAGGCCATGTTCATCGATTCGTAGAGCAGGCCCTGGCCGAGCGCGCCATCGCCGAAGAAGCACACCGCGACTTGCCCCGAACCGCGCATCTTCGCCGACAGCGCCGCTCCGGTCGCGATTCCCGCGGAGCCGCCGACGATCGCATTCGCCCCCAGGTTGCCCGTCTCGGGATCGGCGATGTGCATCGAGCCGCCCTTGCCGCGACAATAGCCGGGCTCCTTGCCGAGCAGCTCGGCGAACATCCGATTCACCGAGGCGCCCTTGGCCAGGCAGTGGCCGTGGCCGCGGTGCGTGCTGGTGATGAAGTCGTCGCGGCGCAGCGCCTCGCACACCCCGACCGCCACCGCCTCCTCACCTATATAGAGGTGGGCGAGTCCGGGCATCTTGGCGCTCTTGTACAGCTCGTTCACCTGCTCCTCGAAGGCTCGGATCTTCGCCATCTGCCGGTACAGGTGCAGGTTCTGTTCGATCTGAAGCCGCGCGTCGGTCGCCTCGGTGGCCATTGCGTCCTCCATGGGTCTCCGAGGCTGCGTCAGGCTGGCCGCGGAGTCAAGGACGCGGTGAGTTACTTCTGGGTGCTTCGAGAGTAGGCGGCGCCCTCGCCGACATTGGCGCCCGTCTTCGTGCCTTGCGCCGGATCCGACGGCGACGGGCGCCTGTCACCCCCCGTCGGCGTCTTCGAGGACGACTGCGTCGTGCTCGCGCGCTCGCCGAGCCGGGCGAGCGTGGCGTCGTCGAGCTGGCCTGTTGCCTCGAGTTGCTGCGACTGCTGATATGCCTTGAGCGCGGCGGCGGTGCGCGGCCCGTACACGCCATCGATCGCGCCAGGATCGTGCCCTTGTTGCTTGAGAGCCTCCTGGGCGCGCGCGACGTCGGCGCCGCGTTCGGCAGCGCCCGAAGGCATCACGCCAGCGCCGGCGCCAATGATCAGCGCCGCCACGGTCACAACGAGCCGTGACTTCATGTAGCCGAGAGGTAGCAAGGTCGAGGCCATCGACGGCTTCGGCGCGCCGCGGAGTACTATGGGCGGCACCACCGAAGGAGGAGCCGCGATGCTGACCGCGAGCGAAAACGCGCAGCTCACGCGCGTCGGGCCGGGAACCGTGATGGGCGACCTCATGCGGCAGTACTGGATGCCGGTGGTGCAATCCTCCGAGCTCGCGGCCGGCGGCCGGCCCAAGCGCGTTCGCCTGCTCGGCGAAGATCTCGTGGCCTACCGCGATCCGGACGGACGCGCCGCGCTGGTGAGCGCGTTCTGCGCGCATCGCCGCGCCTCGCTCTACTTCGCGCGCAACGAGCCGCGCGGGCTGCGCTGCGTGTATCACGGCTGGCAGTTCGCGCCGGACGGCCGCTGTGTCGATCAGCCAAACGAACGGCCGGAGTCGGTCTTCCAGGACAAGGTCACGCTGCCGGCATATCGGTGCGCCGAGCGTGGCGGCGTCGTGTGGACGTACATGGGTCCCGCGAGCGCGCCGCCCGCGCTTCCCGACCTCGAATGGGCGCTGGTGCCCGACGCACAGCGGTTCGTGTCGAAGTTCTGGCAAGGCTGCAACTATCTGCAGGCGCTCGAGGGCGGCGTCGATCCCGCGCACATCTCGTTCCTGCACGCCATGCTGGACGCGCGCGACGCGGCCGCGCGGCGCGCGCTCGACAACGCCGCCGCCGGGTTCGGCTTCGCCGCCCAACTCGAACGGGCGCCGCATATCGAGGTGGCCGACACGGCGACGGGGCTGCTGCTCGGCGCGCGCCGCGAGGCGCCGGCCGGCCAGTACTACTGGCGAAACACGCAGTTCCTGCTGCCTTTACACACTATGCCGCCGACGGAGGTCGGCGACGACCCGCTCATGCACGCGCACATCTGGATCCCGATGGACGACACGCAGATGGTGAACTGGTGCG
>JBKOUQ010000242.1:0-19709 GCA_046723475.1 Candidatus Methylomirabilota bacterium | reverse complement strand
TAGCGTCCGATCGCCATCAGGCCCGCCCAGAACGACGGCTTCGGCAGCGTGTAATGCTGGTAGAGTGGCTCGAGGCCGAGCTCCAGCGCGCCGTACCAGAAGTGGTCGCGCCCGAGCGGCTCGAAGGGCAGCACGCTGAAGCGCACGCCCACGTCGTAGAACTCGAGATAGGTCACGCGCGTCTTGTGCTCGAGGTTGAACTGCCAGCCGTACGTGCCTTCACCTGACAGCACGAACGTGTTCTTCTTGAACGTCTCCTCGGGGTCGAACGCCCTCGCCGGCGCCGCGGCAGCGAGCAGCACGACGATGAGCACGGCAACGATGCCGACGCGCGCGATCATGGCTCGATGAGCACCTTCAGGGCCTGCCCCGTCTGCATGAGGTCGAGTGCCTCGCGGACTCCGTCCAGACGCATGCGATGGGTCACGAGCCCGTCCGGCACGATCGAGCCGGACTCGAGCGCGTCAATCGCCTGCCGGATGACGTCGGGTGTGTGGTGAAAAGCGCCGAGAAGTGTGAGCTCTTCATAGTGCGTGCGGCGCGTATCGATCTGCACCGAGGTCCCGGGCGCACAGCCACCAAAGAATACCACGCTTCCTCCGCGTCCCACCGCGGCCATGGCCTGCTCCCACACCTCGGGACGCCCCGTGGCGTCGATCGTCACGTCGGGACCGCGCCCGCCGGTGCTTGCGCGCAGGTCGGCGACGATATCGTCGGTGGCCGTGGCGTCGACACATTCGGCGATTCGCAGCTCGCGCACGCGATCGAGGCGCCAGCCCGCCTTGCCGATCAAAATGACGCGGCACTTGCGAGCCACGGCGACCATCGCGAGCAGACAGCCGAGCGGCCCGTGGCCGAACACCGCGACCGACTGTCCGACCTCGAGCCGGGCGCGCTCGATGCCGAGCAGCGCGCACGCGAGCGGCTCGGCAAACGCGGCCCGCGCCGCCGTGACGCGACACAGGCGCACGACGTTTTTGGCGACAAGTCGAGACGGCAGCGCGATGTACTCGCCGTACGCCCCGTTGACGAAGAGGAGGTCTTCGCACAGGTTGGGTCGCCGCGCCAGGCACGGGCGGCATTCGCCGCATGGCGCCGAATTCGCCGCGGCGAGGCGATCACCCTCGCGCACCGTCGACACACCGGCGCCGACCGCGGCGACCGTGCCAGCGAACTCATGACCGAAAACCGTGGGGACGCGAGGAAGCATCACCGGATGTCCGCGGCGGCGCACCTTGACGTCGGTGCCGCACGTGAGTGCGGCATCGATATGCAGCACGACCTCACCGCGCCCCGGTGTCGGCACGGGCAGGATCTCGTCGCGCAGGTCGCCGGGCCCATGGAACACGAGCGCGCGCATGGTCGACGTCATGGCGTCACGTAGACCTTGAGCGCCTGTCGCCGGCGGACGAGGTCGACACCTTCGGCCAGCCGCTCGAGCGGCAAGCGATGGCTGACGAGGTCGTCGACGTCGATCTTTCCGGCGGCGATGAGCCAGAACGCGCGGGTCAGCGTCGCGGGTGACGACGAGTACGTCGTCGTCACGGTGAGCTCGCGGTGATACAGCGTGTCGAGCGCGATGGGCAGCGCCTCGCCGGGCCCGCCGGCGAAATAGTGAACCGCGCCTCCGTCGCGCACGGCCTGCAGCGCCCACGGCAGCACGGCGACGCCACCCGCCGTGACGATGACGTGATCGGCTCCGCGGCCATGCGACGCCTCGCGGGTCAACGCCAGCGCGTCGGCGGGCAGCGTCGCGGTCGCGCCGAATCGCTGCGCGAGCGCCACACGCCCCGCGTCCTGATCGGCGCCGACGACGCGTGCGCCCGCCCGCACGCAGAGCTGCACGATCAGGCAGCCGATCGAGCCCAGCCCGACCACGAGCGCGGTGTCACCGGGCTGCACGCGCGCCCGCTCCACGGCGCGCAGACAACACGCCAGCGGCTCGACGAACGACGCTTCCTCGTCGGTGAGATGGTCGGGCACCCGAAACGTGGCGCTGCGCACGTTCGCGGCCGGCACGCGAATGAACTCCGCGAAGCCGCCGGGATCGAGGTTCGACGTCTTGAACGCTCGGCACATCGACTCGCTACCGCGACGGCAATAATGGCAGTCGCCACACGGGACGTGGTGTGCGGCGACGACCCGGTCGCCCACCGCAAAGCCGCGGACGCCGTCGCCCGCCTCGGCCACGTCGCCGACCACCTCGTGCCCCAGGACGGCGGGAACCCGGGCGCCGGGATCCGCAAGCTTCGCGATGTCGGAGCCGCACAGGCCGCAGCCGCGCAGGCGCAGCACGAGCTCACCGGGCCCGACGGCCGGACGTGGGACATCCGCGGCGGTCAGCACCCCACCTCTCTGCAGCACCACCGCTCTCATGACGCGCGCCGTCCCATCACGCCCGTCATCCAGCAGCGTAGCGCGATGGCCGCCTTACGCCCGGCCGACAGCGCCACGCGCTCGTCGAAGACGCGAAAGCGCCGCGCCTCGATCTCGTGCAGGAGGGCGAAGTAGATGTGGCCCATGATCTGCGCCGGGACGAGGGATCGCCGATCCGCAACCGGAAACGCTCGCCACGCCTTCGCGTAGTATTCGCGCGCACGCGCCGCCTGAAACGTCATCAACCGTACGAATGGGTCGCCGTAGCGGCCGGCGCGAAGATCGTCGGCCGTCACGCCGAACTCGCGCAGCTCCGTCTGCGGGACGTACACGCGTCCGCTGCGCGCGTCGGCGCCGATGTCGCGGATGATGTTCGTGAGCTGCAGCGCCATGCCGAGGCTGACGGCGTAGTCGCGCGCACGCGGATCCGTGTAGCCGAAGATCTCGATGCAGCAGAGTCCGACCGCCGAGGCCACGCGGTAGCAGTACGGCGCGAGCTCGTCGAACGTCTCGTAGGTGGCGCGCTGCAGATCCATCTCACAGCCTTCGACGATCGCCTCCAGCGCCTCCCGCGACAGGCCGAACCGCCGCACGGCTTCGGCGAGCTGTCGCGCGATCGGGTGCTCCGGCGCGCCCCCGGGCTCGTAGCACCGCGCGATGTCTTGCCGCCATGCGGCGAGGCCGGCGCGCTGCGCGGAGGCGTCCGTACCAAGGTCCGCGATGTCGTCGACCGTGCGGCAGAAGGCGTACACGGCATAGAGCGCCTCGCGGCGCGGACGCGGCAGCGCGAGGAACGCGTAGTAAAAGTTCGACCGGCTCTTGCGGGTCACGCGTGAGGTGAGACCGACCAGGCTCGTGCGCCCGAACGTCGGCGTCACCGGACGGCGACCTGCGCGGCCCCGGCCACACGCGCGTAGCCGTGCTCGGCGAACCACCGCACGGCGTCGTGCAGCGCCTGCCGCGGGTCGGTCTGCGGCAGGCCGAGCTCGCGGACGGCTTTGGCGGGGGAAAAATACATGCGCTTACGGGCCATCCGCACGGCGGTGAGCGGGACGGCTGGCGGCCGACCGGTCAGGCGTGCGACCGCCTCGGTGCATGCGGCGCCGCACCACGCGACGGCGTACGGCACGCGCAGCCGGGGTGCGGGGCGGCCCGTGAGCTCGCCGAGCACACGGCCGATCTCGGTCAGCGAGAGGTTGCCTCGTGCGTGGCCGAGGATGTAGCGCTCGCCGACGCGCCCGCGCTCGGCCGCGAGCACGTGGCCGCGCGCGACGTCGCGCACGTGCACGATGTTCAGGCCGGTGTCGAGCGTCGCGAACATCCGGCCGCGCATGAAATCCACGATCATCTTTCCGGTCGGCGTGGGCTTGACGTCCCACGGACCGATCGGAGCGGAGGGGTTCACGATCACGATGGGCAAGCCGCGCTGTGCGAGCTCCACCGCGATGCGCTCGGCGAGAAACTTCGAGCTCTTGTAGGGGCCGACCATGTCCGCGAGCGTTACCGGCGTGTCCTCGGTGCCGGGGCTGCCGTCCCGGGGAATCCCGAGCGCCCCGACCGTGGACGTATAGACGATGCGTCGCACGCCGGCCTCGCCGGCCACCTCGAGCACCGCGCGCGTTCCCTCGACGTTCACCCGGTGCAGCTCGGCCGGCTCCCGGACCCACAGCCGATAATCCGCGGCGACGTGGTACAGCATGTCGGTGCCGCGTGCTGCGCGCGCGAGCGACGGGCGATCCAGCAGGTCGCCCTCCACGAACTCGACCGGCACGCCGGTCAGCGCGCGCCGATCGCTGCCACGCCGCGCGAGCACCCGCACACCGGCGCCGAGCGCGACGAGCTCGCGCACCAGGTTGGCGCCGACGAACCCGGTGCCGCCGGTGACGAGCACGGGCTTCATGCGCTCCTCGTGACGGGCTTCATGCGCTCCTCGTGACGGGCTTCATGCGCTCCTCGTGAGTGTCGCGAGCGCCGCTGCCACGCTTTTCAGCGCCGCTGTCGTACCGGCGCGCAGCTCCAGCAGATCACCGAGCACGCGCGGCCGACTGAGCGCCGCCCCCACCGCACGCAGTGGCCGCACCCGCCCGTCCTCGCCCACCGCCGCCGCCAGCGCGGCGGGAACGCCACGCTCCGCGCCGTCCGAGACGCCGCGCACGACCGCGGCCGGCACACCACGAGCGCCGGCCCATGTCATGATCGCCGCCGATTCCATGTCGATGGCGAGCGCCCCGGTCCGCACCCACAGTCGCGCCTTCTGCGCCGGCGACTCGACGACCTCGTCGACCGTGAGTAATGCGCCGTCCGCGCCAACGCGCGGCAGCCGCGTCGTCGCCCAGCGCCCGCCCGCGACATCGATGACGACATCCGGAACGACGAGCGCGCCGACGGCGAGCTGCGGCGCGAGCGCGCCACACGCCCCGGCGGACACGACGAGGTCGGGCGACCGCCAGCGCTCGGAATGCGCGGCGAGCCGCGACGCACGGAGGCCGACCGTCGCGATCTCGAGCGAGCCGCCGATGAAGTGGGGCGAACGCGCGCCGGGAACGGACGCCAGGCCAAGGTGGAGGGCGAGCGCGCGCGCTTCGACGTCGACTGCGGTGAGAACGAGGACGCGGGTCACGCGCCCCGCGTGGAGCCGCCCGTTTTGGCCGCCTCGCGACTGCGAAGCCACGCCGCGTACGAGTTGCCCGCCGCCGTGTCGCGGCCGGTGAAGCGAATCGAGCGGATCTGCGCGTACGGAATCGTCACGGCATCGCCGCCCGCGGCGGGGAACACCTGCACGAACGGCGGGCGCGCGTCGGCGTCCCGGTTGAAGAGATACCCCGTGAGCTCGCCGCCATCACCGCGGACGATCGTGACATCGCCGCGATAGTCGAACGCGCGCTCGATCACGTCACCGAGCATCGCTTCGTCGACAACGCCCGGGTTCCACCCTTCGAGCGTGCGCTCGTCCTCGGACATCACAGCCGACCGGTCAGCGTGGCCTCGACGGTTGCCTTGAACCCCTTCCACGACGTGAACGCATAGTTGACCGCGGTCGGCTCGTATCCGCAGTGCACCATGCAGTCCTTACACTTGTCGTTGCCGCTCTTGTGGCCGTAGCCCTCCCAGCGCGTCGTCTCCATCAGCTCCTTGAACGTCTTCGCGTAGCCCTCCTGCAGCAGATAACAGGGGCGCTGCCAGCCGAAGATGTTGAAGGTCGGATTGCCCCAGGGCGTGCACTCGAAATCCCACTTGCCCATGAGGAACTGCAGAAAGAGCGGCGACTGGTTGAACTTCCAGCGCGGCTTCGGGTTCGACAGCATCTTGCTGAACAGCTCGTGAGTTTTCTGCCGCCGCAGGAAGTGCTCCTGGTCGGGCGCCTTGGAGTAGCTGTACCCCGGAGAGAGCATCATGCCCTCCACGCCGAGGTCCATCATCTCGTCGAAGAACATCTGCATGCGCATCGCGGACGCGCCGTCGAAGAGCGTCGTGTTCGTCGTGACGCGGAAGCCGCGGCGCAGCGCCTCGCGGATGCCCTCGATCGCCTGGTCGTACACACCGTCGCGGCATACGGCCTCGTCGTGCTCCTCGCGCAGCCCGTCCATGTGCACGCTGAAGGAGAGGTACTTGGACGGCGCGAACAGACCCTCCTCGAGCTTTTCTTTCAAGAGGATCGCGTTTGTGCAGAGGTAAACGTACTTGCGGCGCTTCACGAGCTCGGCGACGAGAGGTCCGATCTCCGGATACATCAGCGGCTCACCGCCGGGGATGCTGACCATCGGCGCGCCGCACTCCTCGACGGCGGCCAAGCACTGCTCGACGGTCAGATGCTTGCGAAGCACGTGGCCCGGATACTGGATCTTGCCGCAGCCCGCGCAGGCGAGGTTGCAACGAAAGAGCGGCTCGAGCATCAGCACCAACGGGTAGCGACGGTTGCGACGCAGACGCTGCTGGAGAACATACGTCGCGACCGTCCACATCTGCGACAGCGGAACACTCATGCCTTCTGGCTCTCCATGCCCGGCCCAACCGCCGGCCATCGGCGCACAGCGTACAGCACTGCGGCGGCCGCGATATGCAGCATGAGCCCGAGGGTGACGAGAGCCCACTCACCGAGCCAGGCCGTCACGGCCAAATTGAACGCAAGCACCGCGTAGTATAACGCGATTCCAAACGCGGGCCGGCATCCCGTGCTCCCGCGCGTCAGCAGCAGGTACCCCGCGATCGCGCCGATGCCGACCACCGCCCAGCCAGCGAAGTTCGTCGCCGGCACGCCGAAGTAGAGGCCGTCGTCCTGGTAATAGAAGATGCGTCCAAGGAACCATCGGTCTCCGCGCACGGCGATGGGATCGATCACGACATCGAGCAGCATCATCAGCACGCCGCCCGTGAGCGCGAGCGTCACCGGGCCGCGCTGGCCCAGCGCCGCTCGCGCCAGACAGAAGGCCGCGTACGCGAGGAAGGTGAACGAGAGCGAGTCCATCAGGGGGACGTTCGCCAGGTACAGTTCCCTTCCCCGCGTGAGCCCCGTGTAGTGATACAACCCGAAGGGCACGCCGATGTGCGTGGACGCGAACTCGGCGAGCCACGCGAGCGGCCAGACCCACGCCGTGAAGACCAGTGTGCGCCGCCATCCGAGGTCGATCGCCCCCGCCGCAAGGAAGCACGCGAGGAAGGCGAAGACATAGGGCCGAAGGACCAGCGTCCCGACGAGGAGGTCCATGCTGGAAGTCGGGGTGCATGTTACCATTTCGCACCGTGACGGCTCTGGACGAGGCGGTCGCGCGCGCCCAGCACCACCTCCTGTCGTGCCAGGCGGCCGACGGTCACTGGGTCGGCGAGCTCGAAGCCGACCACGCCCTGACCGCCGAAGCGCTCCTGCTCCACCGCCTGATCGATCGCGTGGACACCGGCGCCGAGCGTCGCGCCATCACGTACCTGAAGCGGCGACAGAATCAGGACGGCGGCTGGAGCCTGTACGCCAACGGGCCGTCCGACCTGTCGGCGACGATCAAGACGTACTTCGCCATGAAGATGGCCGGTGTCCCCCCCGACGATCCCACCATGCAACGCGCGCGGGCGCGCGTGCTCGTGATGGGCGGTCCGGCGAAGGCGAGTGTGTTCTGCAAGATCCTGTTGGCCCTCTTCGGCGAGTACGACTGGAACGGCGTGCCCACGATGCCCGCGGAAATCATGCTCCTGCAGCCGCCGTTTTTTCTGTTCAACATCTACGAGGTCTCGTACTGGTCGCGGTGCGTGATCGTGCCGCTGCTGATCATCATGGACCGCAAGCCCGTCCGCTGGCTGCCGCGGCATCTGGCCCTCGACGAGCTGTGGCCCGACGGTCGCGAAGCCACGAGCCTGCGCTTTCCTCGCGTACCGGAGCCGTTCTCGTGGCGCGGCCTATTCTGGAAGTCCTTCTTCATCGGCGTCGACGACGGACTCAAGATCTGGGAGCGCTTCTCCCCGCGCCCGCTCCGCAAGCGGGCCATCGAGGCGGCCCGCGAATGGCTGGAAGAGCGCACCGCCGTACCGGGTGGCCTGGGCGGCATCTACCCCGCCATGGCCAACTCCATCCTCGCGATGCGCTCGCTCGGCTACGCCGAAGACCACCCGCTCGTGCTCGGTCAGCTCAAGGAGATCGAGGCGCTCGCGGTCGACCGTGGCGACGAACGGTATTACCAGCCGTGTTTCTCACCGATCTGGGATACCTCGCTCGCCGCCAACGCGCTGATCGAGAGCGATCTCGCGCCGGACCACCCGGCGCTCATCAAGGCGGCCGAGTGGATGCTCTCGAAGCAGGTCCTCATGCCGGGCGACTGGCACGTGAAGCGACCGCACGTGCAGCCAGGCGGTTGGGCGTTCCAGTACGACAACCCGTACTACCCGGACCTGGACGATACGGCCATGGTGCTGATGGCGCTCGAGAAGATTCGAGGCGTCGATCCCGACCGGGTGCGTCTGGCCAAGGAACGGGGCGTCGGCTGGTTCCTGGGCATGCAGAACGAAGACGGCGGCTGGGCCTCGTTCGACGCCGACAACGACCGTCTCTACCTCAACAACATCCCGTTCGCCGATCACGGGGCGCTGCTCGATCCCGCAACCGAGGACCTCACGGGCCGGGGACTCGAGCTGCTCGGCACGCTCGGCTATCCGCGCGATCTCGAAGCCGTCGAGCGCGCCATCCACTTCATCCGGCGCTCGCAGCGTCATGACGGACCGTGGTATGGACGCTGGGGCGTGAACTACATCTACGGCACGTGGTCGGTGCTGCGCGGTCTCGGCGCCATCGGCGTCGATCCACGCCACGAATACGTTCAGCGCGCCGTCCGCTGGCTGCTCCGCGGACAGAACCCCGACGGCGGCTGGGGTGAGACGTGCGCGAGCTACGCAAAGCCGGAGCTGGCCGGCATCGGCGATTCGCTGCCGAGCCAGACGGGCTGGGCATTGCTCGGGCTGTTCGCCGCGGGGCACACCAGCGGCGAGGCGGTCGAGCGCGGCGTCGACTATCTGATGCGCATGCAGCGCGCCGATGGCTCCTGGGAAGACGAGTTCTGGAACGGCACCGGCTTTCCGCGCGTCTTCTACCTGAAGTACCACCTGTACGCGAAGTACTTCCCTCTCTGGGCTCTCGGCGTGTATCGTCGCGCCCGGAAATGAGCGAATCGGCGGTCCCTGCTCTCGTCCGCCCACTCGATGCCCTCGGCGGGTGGGGAGTCTCGGTCGTGTCCTCCCTCGGTCGCTTCGGGGTGTTCCTCGTCCGCGCGCTCGCGGCGATGCTCACGCCGCCGCTGAAGTTCTGGGCATTGCTGGACCGGATGAACTTCATCGGCTTTCGATCGCTGCTGATCATTCTGCTCACCGGCGCGTTCACGGGCATGGTGCTCGGCCTGCAGATCTTCCTCACCCTGTCGCGGTTCGGCTCGGAGGCGTTTCTCGGCCCGGCGGTCGCGCTCTCGCTGATCCGCGAGCTCGGCCCGGTGCTCGCCGCCCTGATGGTCACCGGCCGCGCCGGATCCGCGCTCACCGCCGAGCTCGGCATCATGCGCATCACCGAGCAGATCGACGCGCTCGAGGTGATGGCCCTCAATCCGATGCGCTATCTCGTCGCGCCGTCGATCTTCGCGGGCATCGTCAGCTTCCCGCTCATGACGAGCATCTTCGACGTCGTCGGCATCTTCGGCGGTTATCTCGTCGGCGTCGAGCTGCTCGGGCTGTCGCCCGGCACGTACTTCGGCGAGATGCAGACGTTCGTCGACTTCGCGGACATCTCCCTTGGATTCTGGAAGTCGGTGTCGTTCGGGGTGATCGTCACCTGGGTGTGCGCCTACAAGGGCTTCAACGTGGGCCACGGCGCAGAGGGCGTCGCGCGCGCCACGACCCAGGCCGTCGTGCTCTCGTCCGTGCTGATTCTCGTCTGGGACTACTTCATCGGGTCGATATGGTAGTGCGAGCCGCAGAACGTCGTGGGGCCGGGGCCCCACCGTTCGAGGCGAGCCTATGATCAAAGTAGAAAATCTCACCAAGCGCTTCGGGTCCCAGCCCGTTTTGCGCGGCCTCAATCTCGAAATCCCCACCGGCTCGATCACGGTGATCATCGGCCGCAGCGGCGGCGGCAAGTCGGTCTTCCTCAAGCACCTCATCGGCCTTCTGCATCCCGACGCCGGCCGAGTGCTCGTCGACGACCAGGACATCACCGATCTGTCGGGCAACGCGCTCGACGCGATCCGGCGGCGGTACGGCGTCGTCTTCCAGGGCGGCGCGCTGTTCGACTCCATGCGGTGTGCCGACAACGTGGCGTTTCCGCTCCGCGAAAAGATGCGCCTGCCAAAGGCCGAGATTGCCAAGCGCGTGGACTCGGCGCTGGCGCAGGTCGGCCTCGAGGGCATGGGCCAGAAATATCCGGCGGAGGTATCCGGCGGGATGCGCAAGCGCGTGGCCATTGCGCGCGCACTGGTGACGGAGCCCGAGATCGTGTTCTTCGACGAGCCGACCACCGGACTCGACCCGGTGCTCGTGAACACGATCCACCACCTCATTCTCGACTTGCACCGCCGTCATCGCTTCACGGCGGTCATGGTGAGCCACGAAATACCCGAAATTTTCGAGATCGCCGACCGGGTGGCCATGCTTCACGAGGGCCGTATCGTCGAGGTGGGCCCGCCGGCGCAGCTGCAGGCCTCCCAGAACCGGATCGTTCAGAAGTTCATCCGCGGGGAGCCGGAGGGAACCTGATGGAGAGAACGCGCGTCAACGTTGCGGTCGGCCTCTTCATGGTGCTCGGCATCGTGGCGCTGGGGTATCTTTCTATCCAGCTTGGCCGGGTGTCGTTCCTCGGTGGACGAGGCTATGTCGTGACGGTCGATTTCCCCTCGGTGGGAGGACTGAAGGCGGGCTCCACCGTGGAGATCGCGGGCGTCGAGATCGGGCGCGTGGATGCCATCGGCCTCGACAACTACCAGGCGCGGGTGAAGCTGCGCGTGAACAACGGCGTCAAACTGCAAGAAGACTCGATCGCCTCGATCAAGACGAAGGGCCTGATCGGCGAGAAATACGTGCGGATCAGCCCGGGCGGCTCGGACAAGATCATCCCGCCCGGGGGCAAGATTCGCGAGGTGGAGGCACCGGTCGACTTCGAAGAGCTGCTGTCGAAGTACATCTTTGGCAAGGTGTGATGCCGGCACCTCGGGAGGTCAGATGAAGACATCGCTCCTCACGACCGCGCTGCTCGTTGCGCTGGGTTTCGGGCTGCTTGCCCCGCCGGCGGACGCCGGCGCCCCGACGGACCAGCTGAGGGCGCAGGTGGATCGCGTGCTGAAGCTCCTGGACGACCCCGCGCTGAAGGACAAGCCGAAGGACAAGCGCGCCGCGGTCCGGAAGGTCGCGGACGACATCTTCGACTTCGGCGAGACGGCCAAGCGTTCGCTCGGACGCCACTGGGCCGATCGCACCCAGGCCGAGCGTGACGAGTTCGTGAGACTCTTCGGCGACCTGCTGGAGCGCTCGTACATCTCGAAGATCGAGCTGTACGGTGGCGAGAAGATCCAGTACATCAGCGACAAGGTCGAGGGCGAGCAGGCATCGGTCATGAGCAAGCTGCTGACCAAGACGAACACCGAAGTGCCCATCGAGTACCGGATGCTCAAAAAGGGCGAGCGCTGGCTCGTGTACGACGTGATCATCGAGGGCGTGAGCCTCGTGTCGAACTATCGGACACAGTTCAACAAGATCATCCAGACATCGTCCTATGCCGAGCTCGTCAAGAAGATGAAGTCGCGTCAGGAAGAGAGCTCCGCCGCCGAGACGGGGCGGCGGGCCTGAGGACCCGGTGACGGCCATCATCCTCGTGGCCGGGGTCGCGCGGCGGCTGGCGCCGCTGACCGATTCGACGCACAAGGCGTTGCTGCCCGTCGGCGGGCGCCCGATTCTCGCGCGCATGCTCGATGCCCTCGCCTGGGCCGGTGTGCGGCGCGCGGTGCTCGTCGTCGGACATTGTCAGGATCAGGTGCGCCGTGTCGCCGGCGATCGTGTGGGACGAATGACGATCGAGTACGTGGTCAACCGCGATTACACCCGGGGCTCGGTGCTGTCGCTGTACGCCGCGCGCCACCACCTGCGCGAGCCCGCGCTCGTCATGGACGCCGACGTGCTGTTTCCGCGCGAGTTCCTCCGCCGCCTGCTCGAGGCGCCCGCGCCGAGCGCGCTGCTGCTCGACCGCGGATTCGCGGACACCGGCGAGGAGGTCAAGCTCTACACGCGCGGCGAGCGCGTGATCGCCCTCGGTAAGAAGGTCGTGCCCGAGGCCTGGGACGCCATCGGCGAGGGCGTTGGCTTTTTCAAGTGTGGCGCCGAGGCCGGGCCCGCGGTCATTCGCTACCTGGACCGCGTCATCGAGGACAGTCGCGGCATGAGTGAGTACGAGGACGCCCTGCACATGCTCGTCGGGTCGCACCACGTCGGCTGGGTCGACGTCACCGGCCTGCCGTGGACCGAGATCGATTTCGCCGAAGACCTGCGCCGCGCCGAGGCAGACGTGCTCCCGCACGTCATCCGCCTGGACGGGGCGTGATCGATCGCGCCGCCCTCTATTTCCCGACGGTCGAGGACCTGAGCGCCGCGCAGGCGGTCGTTGGCCAGCGGCCGCTCGGGTTCCGCGCCGTCGCCGCGGCGGTGCGCGCGGGTGCGCGCACGGTCTATCTGCCCGCCATGCTGCGTGACACACCGATCGGTGCCGCGGTCAGCGCGTCGGCGCGTGCGCGCGACGCGGTGGCGTGGGTGAAAGACGGCGATGCTCCGGATCCGGAGCCGACGCTACTCGTTCCGGCCACGGTCGTGATGCCGCCCGACGTGCTGCGTCGGCTCGTGATCCACGCGCCGGGCCCCGCAATCGCGGGCCCTGCGGACCCGACCGCGGTGGCCGTCGGCGCCGACACGGCGCTGATGCATGAGCTCGGCAGCCGCCTGGGAAGCGGCATACCGGTTGGTGACGAGCTCACGCGCACGCTCGAGCGACGTGGCGTGTCGCCGGCCATCGACGGGCGCTGCGTCGTCGCCCGCGAGGCGGCCGGACGCGCGGCCGCCGAGCGACAGCTGCACGCCTCGCTCGGCAGCGCGATCGACACGCGGCTCGACGTCCACCTGCATCGTCGCTTCTCGCGCCACGTCACGCGCGGGGCCATCGCGCTGGGCGTGTCGCCGAATACAATCACGATCGCCAGCCTACTCTTGGGGCTGCTCGCGGTGTGGTGCTGCTGGCGCGCCACGCCGGCGAGCGCCGTCGCGGGCCTGTTGATCTACTTCGTCGCGGTCATTCTCGACCACGCCGACGGCGAGGTCGCGCGCCTGACGGTGACCGAATCGCGCGTCGGAGAATGGCTCGACACGGTCGCGGACACGCTCGTCCACGGGCTCGCCGTCGTCGCCATGGGCGCCACGTCCGACGCCATGACGGGCACGGGCGGCCGACTCGGTCTGATCGGGGCCGGCGGCATCGTCGCCAGCGCGCTCGTCGCCAAGTGGTGGCCGCCACGCGGCACGGCCGGCATGGCCGGAGCAATCGAGGATTTCGGTTCGCGCGACGGCTTTTACGCGCTGCTGCTGCTCTTCATCATCCTGCGCACGTTTCTGCCCGCCGCGCTGCCGTGGCTGATGGTCCTCGTGATGGTCGGCTCGAATGCGTACTGGGTGGCACGCGCCGCGTGGGCGATCCGCGGCGGGCGCGCGCGCCAGGGCAGTGCGACCGTCAGCGAGGGCGACGGCGGAACGCGTTCGTGAAGACGTAGTCCGCCACGCGGCGCCCTTGCCCAATCCCCTGGGCCTTGTCGAACGCCCAGTGGATGCCGAGGTAGATCCGACTCTGACCGTTCTCTTCCTCCGCCTGGGAAAGCGACGAAAAGCTCCGTGAGATCAGCGGGCGCACGCTGCCCTGGTTGTCGATGGTCTCGCCGTTGAGCTCGTCGGAGACGAACGTGAATGCGATCTCGTCCGTCCCGTAGAAGCGACGCAGTGTCTGAAACAGCGCGCCCCCAAACCCCGCGTGGCCCGACGGATAGGCCGGAAACGGCGGCGTGAAGTTCGGTCCGGTCAGATTGCTCGCCGGCGCACCGAGCGGCGTGAACGTACGGTCCTTCACCGTCCCAGGATTCGTCGCGCGACTCGCTTCGCGGATCGCCGTGACGGGTCGCCAGAACTCGTAGGCGTACTTCGACTCCCAGACCGCGACCCCGGCATCGGCCAGCGCTACGTTGATGAGTGCAAGCAGCCGAGCGACATCGATGACGTCGGTCTGCTGCTGATCCGCAATGTGCGCGGTGATCTGGTTGTACAGACGCGGCGGCGCGCACAGGCTCGGCGTGCCGTCGTATGCCCAATAGATGGCGGCCAGCGTCTGCTCGACCGTTCGCACGCTCGGCGTCACGACACCGTCGCCGCCGACCGTCTTCGCTTCGTCGAACGCCATGCCGTATTCCGTACTGTCGAGCGCGGGCGGTGGCGGCACCCGAAATTGATCGCCCGACCGCAGCACGAAGGGCGTGACCGCGCCCCAGCGGGCGCCGAGTGCCAATGGGCCCAGGCTGATCGGGTCCTGCCGCCATTTCCCCGGCTCATCGCTCGTGAAGAAGTCGACTCCGATCCGCGGCTCGGCGTGCCGTGAGCCGTCGTTGGCCCGCCGCGCGAGAATCGCGGCGGCCGCCGCGCGCCCGCAGTCGATGCCGTCGGTCTTCGGTCGACCATCGCGAAGCGCCGCAAGGTCGTCGACGAGCGTTGCATCAAGGACGTCCTTCTGCGACGGGAAGAGCGAGAGGAGCGTGTCGTGCGCGGCGATCGCGATGGCGGCCTCGACCGAGGCATCGGCACGCGCGCGGCCGAGATCGGTATACGTCTCGTAGCCGCCGACGATCGCGGTGATGGCGTCGAACACGGCGACGTGGACGATCGCCATCGCGCGACTCGCGCGTCCGGGCCCGAGCTGCTCGCCGAACACGCGCGTCTCACCCGAGGCGGGCGGCGTATGGTCGAGTCCCGTCGCATCGAGCGCCACCGCGTTCCAGTGGCGAAGCGCTCCCATCGCGCCGGGAGCCGGTCGCGCCCGCTTTGCCGGACGTTCGGTTGCCGCGGTCTGCGCGCCGAAGCGCCGCCCCAACGCGTCGCCGACGCTTCCGAAACCTTGAGCGCTCGCGCGGAGCGGTGCGCCGCAGGCGAGCAACCCGAGCAGAAACGCGCGCCGCGCGATGCGAACGTCGGACGTGTGCGTACGAGTCTTGGCTGAGCGAATGGTCATACTGACTCCTGTAGGGACCCTCGTCTCCGACAAAGGCCGGGCGTTACGTAGGCCGATGGTGTGCTACGTCTGGCGGGGCTACCGACTCCCGGCGCGGGCGCGCCCGGTGAACACCGTCTTGAGGCCGAAGTAGGCGAACGAGTCCTTGAGGTTCGAGAAGAGCCGCTTGAGCGGGCTCATCGACGGATCGGTGACGTACTCCAGCGTCAGGCTCACCCGCTCTTCGCCGTCGCCGAGCGGTGTGATGGCGTGCCAGAGCTTGTCGCCATTGAAGGCGACCATGGTCCCGGGATGCGTCGCGAGCTGGAGCTCGACGGGCGTCCGGTGCTGCGGGTCGTTCTTGTACAGCTGGCATACGAGGCGGCTCGACGACCGCTCGATGAGCCCGACGAGCACGGTGTAGCGGCTGCCCTTGTAATACGAGGTGTCGAAGTGAAAGCCGATGTGGTCGCCGGGCTCGGTGTAGAAGTAGAGCGCGCACGAGTGCGGGTCGGTGTCGGGACACGGCTGCAGGTTCTGGTTCGTCACGTCCGACAGGAAGCGGATGAACGCGGGCGAGCGGTAGAACGCCAGGATGGTCGGCGCCTGCTCGACGAGCGTGTAGTAGCTGACGCTACCGCCCTTCTTGTGACGCGGGATGTAGTTACGGTGCACGGCCGGGCGCACGCGCTCGACTTCGGCGACCATCCGCGAGACCACGGATGCGGGCATCCAGCGCTCGAGACAGAAGAACTCGTCCTGCTCCCAGTACGTCTTCTTGATCTTCGCGACATCGAGCCCGGCCAGCGCGCGCGCGATCTCGTCGGGCACCTGCGCCGTCGTCAAATCGTTCACCGAGCCTCCTTTGCCGGCCATTTCGGGGATTTTACACGACCTCCGTGCTACACTGGCGCGCGTCGGCCCCGCGCGGCAGCGAACGCGCCATCCGAGCCCAGGAGGCCCATCGTGGGATCCGTTCGAGTAGCCATCATCGGTGTTGGGAATTGTGCGTCATCGCTCGTTCAAGGTGTTCATTACTACCGCGGGGCGCCGGACGACGGCTTCATCCCCGGACTGATGCATCCGCGGCTCGCCGGATATCACGTCGGCGACATCGAATTCTCCGCCGCATTCGACATCGACGAGCGCAAGGTGGGCCGGGACCTGTCGGAGGCGATCTTCCAGCCTCCGAACAATACCGTGCGATTCGCCTCGGTCCCCCACCTCGGGGTGCCCGTGCAGCGCGGCATGACACACGACGGACTCGGCGCGTACCTCGGTCAGATGATCAAGAAGGCGCCGGGCTCGACCGCGGACATCGCGGGTACCTTGCGCGAGACGAACACCCACGTGGTCGTCAACTTCCTGCCGGTGGGCAGTGAGATGGCCACCAAGTGGTACGTGGAGCAGGTGCTCGACGCGGGCTGCGCGTTCGTCAACTGCATCCCTGTCTTCATCGCGCGCGAGAACTACTGGCGGCGGCGCTTCGAGGATCGGGGCTTGCCCATCGTCGGTGACGACGTCAAGTCGCAGCTCGGCGCGACGATCGTGCACCGCGTGCTTGCGAAACTCTTCATGGACCGTGGCGTCCGTCTCGAGCGGACGAGCCAGCTCAACTTCGGCGGCAACACCGACTTCTACAACATGCTCGAGCGTGAGCGGCTGGTGTCCAAGAAGATCAGCAAGACCGACGCGGTCCGCTCCCAGCTCGCCCACGAGCTGTCGACGGACGCCGTGCACATCGGGCCCAGCGACTACGTCCCGTGGCTGGAAGACCGCAAGTGGGCACACATCCGCCTCGAGGGTCGCAGCTTCGGCGATCAGCCAATCAACGTCGAGCTCAAGCTCGAGGTGTGGGACTCTCCGAACTCGGCCGGCGTCGTCATCGACGCGATCCGTTGCTGCCGAATCGCGCTGGATCGCGGTCTCAAGGGCGCGCTGCTCCCGCCCTGCGCCTATTTGATGAAATCCCCGCCTGAACAATGGGCGGATGACGCCGCCCGCCAGCGGCTCGAGCGGTTCATCGCCGGCGAAGAGTAGTACCGCGTGACGTCCCGGACCGGGCGCCTCCTGCGCCGTCTCGTCCGCCTCGCTTGTATGCGGCCGGGGACGACGGTCACCGTGGCCGCCGTGCTGGCGGCCGTCGCGGTCGTCTACGCCCTCGTTTTCTTGCAGGTCTCGACGTCGCAGCGCGCGCTGCTGCCGCAGGGCAAGCGGTTCATCGAGAAGTACACCGAGTACGACAAGGAGTTCGGCGACCTCGACGACCTCGTGCTCGCCGTCCAGGCGCCGTCGCTGCCCGAGGCGACGATCTACGCCAACCGCCTCGTGCGCGAGCTGCGCGCCAACCGCGTGCCGCTCAACCGCATCAACTACCGCATCGATCCCAAGCAGTTCGAGGGCCGGGCGCTGCTCTATCTGTCGACCGACAAGCTCAAGGAAATTCGCGAGCGCGTCTTCGACTATCAGGAATTCATGGAGAAGTTCGCCGACCGCCCGACCCTCGACCAGCTCGTGGACGGCATCGCCACGTCGATCGCGCAGGCGTTCGTCACGGGCCTCCTCGACCTCGGGCTGGACAGCGGGCCCGGCACGTCGAAGGGCTCCCTGGATCTGCGATTCGTCAGCGATGTCGTGTCGCAGATCTCCGGACGGCTCGACCGGCCGACGCCGTACCGCTCGCCCTGGGGCGGGCTGTTCTCGGTGGGCGGCGAAGGCAGCGAGAGCGCCGGCTACTTCCTTTCGGATGACCAGCGGCTGCTCTTCATTCTGGCCGAGCCCGCCGATACGGAAAAGGGCAGCTTCACCGCGAATCGCGAGGCAATCGACGGCGTACGGGCGACCGTCGCCTCGCTACGCTCGGAATTTCCGGACGTCCAGGTCGGCGTGACGGGCAAGCCGGCGCTGTCCAACGACGAGATGGCCGCCGCGTTTCGCGACAGCGAGCGCGCGACGCTCCTGGCGTTCGCGCTCACCCTCGGGCTCCTCGTCGTCGCGTTCCTGCGCGTGGGCAAGCCCATCCTCATGCTCATCGCGCTGGCGCTGTCGCTGTGCTGGTCGATCGGTGTGGCGACGCTCGTCGTCGGACACCTCTCGCTGTTCTCGATCATGTTCATTCCGATCGTCATCGGGATCGGCATCGACTACGGGATCTATTACCTGTTTCGCTACGAGGAGGAGCTGTTCCTCGGACGCAGCCTGCGCGAGGCCATCGAGATCACCGCGACGCGCAGCGGCCCCGGCATGCTCCTGAGCGCGATCGTCGCGGCGGCGACCTTCTACGTGCTCATCCTCACCGATTTCCGTGGATTGCAGGAGCTCGGCTTCATCGCCGGCTCCGCGCTGCTGCTGTCCTGGGTCGCCATGATGTTCGTATTCCCGGCGATGCTCATGCTCGTCGACCGGCGCCATCTCGACCGCGTCGGCGTCACCATCCCGCGCGCGATCCGACTCGAGCGCGTTCACGTGCCCTTCGTGGACTGGATCACGAGCCATCCCAAGACCGTGCTCGCCGCGGCCACCCTGCTCGCGGTCATCTGCGTCTACGCGTTCGGCAAGGTCCGGTTCGACTTCAACCTGCTCAACCTCCAGGCGGTCGGCACGGAGTCGGTGACCTGGGAGAAGAAGATCCTCGCCACGTCGGGCCGCTCGGGCTTCGCGGCACTGTCGAGCGCACAAACGCTCGACGAGCTTCGGCACAAGCAGCACGCCTTCCGCGCGCTCGGCAGCGTGTCGGAGGTCGACTCGGCGTTGCTGCTGATTCCCGACGATCAGGCCGAGAAGCAGAAAATCATCCGCGACTTCGCGCCCATCGTCGCGCCCGTGCGCGTGGCGCGGCCTCAGCCCGTCGACATCGACCGGCTGATCGCGGCGCTCGAAACGCTCAAGCGCCGTTTCGACATCGCCGCGGGCGAGGCGCCGCCCGGCGACACGCAGCGCACACTCGCGTCGCTGCGTGACGACATCGGGCAGCTCGTCTTGCGGCTCCGGCAGACCGACCGCACGGTGAGCGAGCCTTCACTCGCGTTTTTGGAGCGGCAGATTTACCGCGACTTCGTGACGTCGTTCCAGCGGCTGCAGGCCAACCTCAACCCGCGCACAGTGGGGCTGGCCGACGTGCCCGATGAGATTCGTCGGAAGTTCATCAGCAACCATGGCATGTTCCTGATGCAGATCCATCCGGCCGTGAACATCTGGGACCGCGACGGCGCTGCGCGATTCGTCAACGAGCTCCGCACGGTCGATCCGGAAGTCACGGGCACGCCCGTCATCACGTACGAAGCGATCCGGCTGATGGAGCGCGCGTACAGGCAAGGGACGATCTACGCGATCATCCTCGTGTCGGTGCTCACCCTTCTGATGCTCCGCCGCCTGCGCGAGACCCTGCTCGCGCTCGCGCCTCTGGCCCTGGGCATGACGTGGACCGCCGGCCTCATGTGGCTGTTCGACGTCAAGCTCAACCTCGGGAACATCTTCGGGATCCCGCTCATTCTGGGTACGGCCGCCGAGTTTGGGCTCAATATCGTGATGCGGTTCATCGAGGGACGCGACCACGGCGGCCCGCTCGTCGCGCGCTCGACGATCATGGCGG
>JBKOUQ010000092.1:0-16132 GCA_046723475.1 Candidatus Methylomirabilota bacterium | reverse complement strand
CAAGGCTGGTAAGGGTGAAACGGTGAGGTAAGAGCTCACCAGCGGCGCGGGTGACCGCGTCGGCTAGGCAAACCCCACCCGGAGCAAGGCCAAATAGGAGAGCGATCGGACGGCCCGTCCGTGCTCTCGGGTAAGGCCGCTCGAGACGCCGGGTAACCGGCGTCCTAGAGAAATGACCGTCGCCCTGGGTCAACCGCTCGGGGCACAGGACCCGGCTTATAGATCCTCTCTGGCGCGTTTTTCTACGATCGAGCCCGCACTCTCCCCTCCTAGAATCGTTTCATGAAAAGAATCCTCCTCGGCACGCTCATCGTTGTGCTCGCCGCCATGGTCGGCACGTACATCATCGTGCGGCCGCTCGTCGCGCCTGCCGCGCAAACGATCGCGGCCGAGGCGGCGCTCGCCACGGATGACCTCGTCCTGCTCGCCGCCGTCAACGTCAGGCAGCTCGTCTTCCTCGAGCGCTGGTTTCTTGGCACCCCCGTGATCCGGGCGGCCGAAGCGCAGCCGCCGCACCCACCGGCGGAGCGCTCCCTGCTGGAGCACCTCGCAGCTGCCCGCGTCGATGCCCGGCGCGATATCGAGCACGTTCTCTACGGTCTGTACCCCGCGAGCGAGCGCGGCGTTCGGCACGCGGTGGTGATCGTCGGTCAGTTCGATGCGGCCGCCATCGAACGCTACCTCGCCGGCGAGCTGGGCGGCGTGGCGCGGCCGGTCGGGGGCCGGACGGCCTACGAGCTTCGCCGCGTGAATCCGGATCGCTGCGATGACGTCACCACGTGGATGATCACGGTCGACCCGCGCTGGATGCTCATCAGCGATCCTGCTGGGCACGATGCGCTCGTGCCGCGGCTCAGCCACCTCGAATCTGCCGACCAGGCGAAGCTCGCGTGGTGGCGTCCGCTCGCGCATGCTGACGTCTTCAGCGTCGGGATGTGGCGGCCCCGCGACGCCGATAAGAGCGTGTCGGGCCCGCTGTTGAAAACCTCCGCGCGGGCGATGCTCGCCCAGGCGACGGGGGTCGAGCACGTCTATCTCGGGCTCGGCGCGAAGACCGTTCCTCCATCGGGCCGACTCCGACTGATCGTCGACGCCGCGGACGGTGCGCCGATCCGGCAAAAAGTGAACGAGTGGCAGCGCGCGCTACAGCAGTCGCGAGGCAGCTTGGCCCGGACGGCGCCCAGCGTGGCGGCGCTGCTCGACAGCGTCAGCGTCAAAGCCGACGCCAATCGGCAGACCGTCGAGTTCACCGTGGACCGCACGCTCGCGTCCAATCTCGAGCGCGTGGTGAACGAGATGATCAGCTTCGTGTTCGCAGGGCTCGGCGGTCGCCGCGAGCCGGCCTCCCGGCCCGCCCAGCAGGCCGAGCGTGTCGATACCGACGCCACGGCGTTCGTGCCCGTCGTGCAGCCGTCAACGCTCGGGGCGTACGACAGCGCCGCCACGTTTGCCGAGGACGTCGATCGCGTGGAGGGTCCGTTCGGGGTCCGGCTGGGTGCCATGCGCCTGCCCTCCGCGCAGGATAGCGGGCTCGAGCTCGACGTCGAGGCGTTCGCCGGCGCGATTCCGAACATCACCGCGGGCGGCGAGCGGGCGCAGATATCCGTCGACAGTGTCACGTCGGTTACCGGCCAGGAATTGCTCCGCGTGGAGCCCTGCGGAAGGCAGCGCAACGCCGTGCCGACCACGTTTACCGCCTCGGGCTCCCAGCGTCTGCGCGCCACGAAAGCCGTGCGTCTGCTCCCAGGCGCCGATCCGCGCACGCTGGGCACCATCAGCGGCCACGTCGACGTGCGGCTGCCCACGCGCGTCGAGACGGTGCAGGCGGCGCGTCCCGCGGCCGGCGCGACACTGACTGCGCACGGCGCCAGCGTCACGCTCACGAAGATCGACGGCGGCGAGCTGCAGTATCAGATCACCGGGGCCCGCGATCGCGTGCTCGACGTGCGAGCGTTGAATGCCGCCGGACGGCCGCTGGCCACCGACATGAAGCTCAGCAGCGATTTCTTCCTCGGCGACGGGCGCGCCGTTCACGCCCAGTACGCGGGCGTGATCGACAGAGTCGAGGCCGTCTTCGCCGTGGACGAGCAGGCGTTGCGCTGGCCGTTCAAGCTCACCGATCTGTCCATGGCGGGCAAGCCGAGTGCCGGCCGCTTCCGCGATACGACGCCGGACTTTCGACCGTACGGCGTGCAAGCGCTGCGGCGCGACGTGCGCCAGCCCAATCCGTTCGAGCTGTCCCTGGACCGGGCGCAGACGTTCTTCACCACCCGACTCGAGTTCACGCTGCGCGCTCCGACGCTGCCAAACCTCGAGCACGCGTTTACCGTCGGACGGCTGGCGGTCTCCCGTATCGAGCTGAAGGACGGTACGGTGCTCACGCCAACGTCCACGCCGTGGGAAACGGCAATTCGCTTCGGCGCGCCGGCAAAAAACGGCGTGCTGACCCGACCGCTCTACGTCCAGGCGGACGGCAAGCTGGCGCCCGATTCGATCAAGGCGGTGGCCGGGACCCTGACCATGCAGTTTCCGCGGAAGCTCCGAATGCTTCATCTCGACGAGCTCGTTCCGGGCGCGCACGGCGAGGTCGGCGATCTGACCATCACGGTGGCGGCGCGCGGCCGCCGCAGCCTGACGCTCCGCGCGAGCGCGGAGGGCGACCGGGTCGTCTACGTGAAGCTCACCGACGCGGATGACCAGCCGATCATGTCGTTCACACCGAACGTGACCGAGGCGCCCGACGGCGCCTGGCGGTTCGAGCTGTCGCCTCAGGGCCCGGCGGCGCATGCCGACGTCCTCATCGCCGCCGACGTCGAGCGCAAGCAGTACCCGTTTCGCCTCGAGCTGAAGTGAGTATCATGACGGGGTGATTTCGCTCCCCACCGCCGGCTCAGCGCTGCGCCGGCGCGGTGCGCTGATGGCAACGCTGTTCGCCGCACAGGTGTGTGGCAGCACCGGTTTCTCGATGAGCATGGCGGTCGGCGCCATCATGGCCGCCGCGATCACGGGCAGCAACACGTGGTCGGGACTTCCCGTGGCCATCGGCTCGCTCGGCACGGCGCTGGCCAGCTACCCGCTCTCGCGCTTGATGGCGCGGCTCGGGCGGCGCCCCGGCCTGGTCCTCGGCTACTCCATTGCGGTCGCGGGCGCGCTGCTCGGGATGCTCGGCGTGGTGGAGCGAAGCTTCGCCGTGTTCCTCGCGGGCATGGCGCTGTTCGGCACGGCGCAGACGTCGAATCTGCTGGCCCGATATGCAGCCGCCGACATCTCCCCCGGGCCCCAGCGTGGCCGTGCGATGGGGCTGATCGTCTGGGGATCGGCGGCTGGCTCGATCGTCGGCCCGATGCTGATGGCGCCTTCCGTCCGCCTTGGCAGCGCGATCGGCGTGGCGACCGTGGCAAGCGCGTTCCTCATTTCCGTGGGCGGCTATGCGGTGGCGGCGATCCTCGTGCACCTGCTGCTGCGACCCGATCCGCTCGCCATCGCCCGCGCGCTCGAGTCGACGCCAGCGGTGAGTCGCGTCGGCGCACGCATCCGCGCCACCGGCGCGATCCTGCGCGAGCCGCGCGTCATCGTCGCGTACGGCACGCTGATGGTCAGCCAGCTCGTCATGATCGGCACCACGTCGACCTCGCCGCTGTACCTGCACGATCACGGCCACGCCGTCGGCACGATCGGCCTCGCGGTGTCGATGCACCTGGGCGGCATGTATGTCACCTCGCCGCTGTCCGGCTGGCTCTGCGATCGGTTCGGACGGTTGCCGATGATCGGGCTCGGCGGCGTTGTGCTGCTCGGCGCGCTCGCGCTCGCGGGCTTGCCGCCGGGAAGCGCGAGCGGGCTCGTGATCGCCGGGCTCTTTTTGAACGGTGTGGGCTGGAATCTCGCGTTCGTGTCCGGAAGCGCGCTGCTGACCGACGCGTTGTCGCCGCCCGAACGCGCGTCGATCCAGGGCCTCGCGGATCTGGTGATGGGACTGATGGGCGCCGTCGGCAGCGCGCTCGGTGGCATGGTGCTGGGCGCCTGGGGTTTCGGCATGCTGAACGCGCTCGGCGCCGCCATGCTGGTCGTGCCGCTCGCCGCGAGCTGGCTCCAGCGCGAGGCGCTCGCCGCGCACGCCGCCGAACCGAACCCCTGGGCGTCCTGACCGCGCCGGCACCCGCCGCGTCGCGACGCGTCGGTCTGCTTCTGCTCGTCACGGTCGTGTTCGCGTGGGGATTCACGTGGCCGGTCAACAAGGTCATCCTCGCAACCGTCGCGCCGTTGTGGGCGGTCGCCATTCGGACGGCGTTCGGCGCGCTCGCGCTGTTCGTCCTCGCGCTGGCCACCCGGCGTCTCGTGCGGCCGCCGCGCGCCGATTTGCCGGTGCTCTTCAGCGTCACGTTCCTGCACATGGTCGGCTTCACGGCGCTGTCGAGCGTGGGGCTGCAGCTCGTACCGGCGGGGCGCTCGGCGGTCCTCGCCTACACGACGCCGCTGTGGGTCGTGCCGGGCGCGAGCATGTTTCTCGGTGAGCGGCTCACCACGCAGCGACTGATCGGTGTTGTCGTCGGCCTTGCCGGCCTCGTGGTGCTCTTCAATCCCGCCGCACTCGACTGGGGACAGCCGGCGGTCGTCGCGGGCAACGCGGCGATCCTCGCCGCCGCGCTGCTGTGGGCCGGCGCCATCCTGCACATCCGCGGACATCCGTGGCGCGCGGCACCGTTCGATCTGTTGCCGTGGCAGATGCTGCTCGCCACGGCGATGCTCGTTCCGCTCGCGTGGCTCGTCTCCGGACCGCCGACGTTCACATGGACGCCCGAGCTCGCTTCGCTCTTCGTCTACGCGGGGCTCCCGGGCTCGGCACTCGCGTACTGGGCGAGCGCGATGGCCGGTCGTCGACTTCCGGCCGTGACCATGTCGCTCGGCCTGCTCGCGACACCGGTCGTCAGCATTGTGCTCGCCCTGCTGTGGCTCGGCGAGCGTCCGGGTCTGTCGCTCATCGTGGCGGTCGCACTGATTCTCGCCGGCGTCGCGCTCGGCACGCGCGCCGAGCGCCCGTCAGCGGCCGCCGTGCAGTAGCGCGTAGAGTCTCGCCGGCGTGACCGGCAGGTCTCGCACGATCACGCCGCGATCGGCCAGCGCGTCCTCGATCGCGTTGGCCACCGCGCTGGCGCCCGCGATGCAGCCGCTCTCGCCCACGCCTTTCACGCCGAGCGGGTTGATCACCGATGGATGCTCGTCCAGGATCACGTCGAGCGGCGGCAGATCGTCGGCCTTCGGCATGGCGTAGTCCATGAAGCTGCCCGTCAAGAGCTGGCCCTGTGCGTCGTAGACGACCTCTTCCATCAGACCAGCGCCCAACGCCTGGGCGACACCGCCCTGCAGCTGCCCCTCGACGATCGCCGGGTTGATCGCGCGGCCGGGGTCGTGCAGCGTCACGTGCCGGAGCAGGCGCACGCGACACGTCTCGACGTCGACCTCGACGGCGCAAATCTGCCCGCCGAACGCCCAGGTGACGGTGTCGGGATAGAACCACGTGCACGCGTTCAATCCGGGCTCACCCGTCGGTTGCAGCGCACGGCTGCGCACCGCCGCTTGCGCGAGCCGACCGAGCGGTACCGCGCGATCCGGCACTCCCGCGACGAAGGCGCGGCCGGCCTCGAACCGCACGTCGGCCGGCCCGCATTCGAAGATCTCCGCCGCCACGATCGCCGCGCGCTCGCGCACCTGCGCGGCCGTGCGCGCGACAGCCGGTCCGGCGTTGGCCATCACGCGGCTGCCGCCGGTGCCCATTCCGTACGGCAACAGCGCGGTGTCGCCACCCTGCACGATCACGTCATCCAGATTCGCGCCAAGCTCGCCCGCCGCGATCTGCGCGAGCGTGGTCGAGTGCGCCTGGCCCTGCGCGGCTACGCCGATCAGCACGAACACCTTGCCGCGCGGATCGATACGCACCGTGGCGCCCTCGAACGGGCCGAGCCCCGTGCCCTGCGCATAGCACGCGATGCCGACACCCACAGGCCGCGCCGAGCCCGTCGTCGCCATCTGGCGCTTGCGCCACTCGTCGTACCCGAACGCGCGCAGCATGCGCTCGAACGCCGCCGGGTAATCGCCGGGGTCGTACGTGACGGGCACGCCGTCCTTGTAGGTGAGACCGGGGCGGTACGGCATGTCGGCGGCACGGATCAGATTGCGGCGCCGCACGTCGGCGGGATCGACACGAAGGCGTCGCGCGCCGATGTCCATGAGCCGCTCCATGACGAAGTTCGCCTCCGGCCGGCCGGCGGCGCGATACGCGGCGTTGAACATCGTGGTCGTGACGATGCTTTCGCCGCGGCCGCGGTAGTGGGCGACGCGGTACGGCCCCGGCAGATGATTGACGGTGTTGGCCGTGAGCCCGTTGCCCATCACCGGGTAGGCGCCGACGTCGGCGAGGAACGTGTCCTCGAGCGCGGCGATCGTGCCGTCGGCGGTGAACGCGATGGCCGCCTCGTGCTCCTGCTCGCGATCGTGCCCGACGGATTGCGCGTGCTCGCGACGTGTCTCGGCCCATTTGACGGCACGACCGAGGCGCAGGGCCGCGAACGCCACGAGCACCTCGTCGGCATACACCTGACCCTTGGGGCCGAACGCGCCGCCGACGTCCGGCACGATCACGCGCACGCGCTCCGCCGGCAGCCCCAGCACGCGCGCGATGACGTCACGCTGACTGTACGGGCTCTGGATCGACGCCCAGACCGTCAGCACGCCGGTCTCGGCATCGTACTGCGCGAGCGAGCCGCGGCACTCGATCGGCATCGCGGCCAGCCGCTGATGGCGGAAGCGCTCACGCACGACGGTGAGGCCGGGTCGCGAGAGCTGCACGTCGCCGACAGCGCCACGCGCATCGAGGGCGACGTTATCCGCCCAGTCGGCATGCACGCGAGTCGCCGCGGTGCGCCCGGCGTGCGCGCCGACCACGGGCGGCAACGGCTCGTACTCGACGCGCACGGCGGCGACCGCATCCGCCGCGAGCGCCGCGCTCTCGGCGACCACGCACGCGACGGGCTCGCCGACGTAGCGGACGCGCTCGGCGGCGAGCAGAGGAACCGCGTACGCGCGGTCTTTGGCGCCCGCCGTACTCAGCGGTTGCGCCAGCTCGGCCGCGTCGGCGGCGGCCCACACCGCGAGCACACCCGGGATCGCGCGTGCGGCCTTCGCATCAACGCCGACGATGCGCGCGTGAGCGTGCGTGCTGCGGACGACGCCCAGATGAACCATGGCACGACGCTTGAGATCGTCGACGTATTGCCCCTGCCCGCGGAGCAAGCGGATCGCGTCCTTGCTCTTCGGAGACTGTCCGATCATCGTCGCGTTCCCTCCCGGCCGCGGTTCCCCCCGCGCGCCCCGCTATGTTAACGTGGGCGCCGCATTCTGGACCCGGAGGAAGCATATGAACGCGCTGGAGCTCGGCTTTACGCCCGCCACCGAGCTGGCCCGTCTGATCCGCACCAAGGCGCTGTCGCCCGTCGAGCTCACGCGCGCGGTGCTCGAGCGGATCGAGCGCGTGAATCCGGTCGTGAATGCGTTCTGCACGATCACCGCGGACACCGCGCTCGCCGCGGCGCGCGAGGCCGAGCGCGCGGTGAGCTCCGGGGCGCCGCTCGGACCGCTGCACGGCGTGCCGTACTCGATCAAGGATCTGAACTTCACCAAAGGCGTGCGCACGATGGGCGGCTCGTTCATCTTCGAGCACCGCGTGCCCGACGCCGACGCCGCGTTCGTCCCGCGTCTGCAGAAGGCCGGCGGCATCTTCGTCGGCAAGACGACGAGCCCCGAGTTCGGCTGGAAAGCGCTCGGCGACAGTCCCCTCACCGGCATCACGCGCAATCCGTGGAACACGGCGATGACAACCGGCGGGTCGAGTGCGGGCGCGGCGGCCGCGGTGGCCGCGGGGATGGGGCCGCTGCACCAGGGCTCGGACGGCGCGGGATCGATTCGCATCCCGTCGAGCTTCTGCGGAATCTACGGTTTCAAGCCCTCGTACGGGCGGGTGCCGATGTGGCCGGTGTCGAACAACGACTATTCATCGCACAACGGGCCGATGACGCGTACGGTGGCCGACGCGGCGCTGATGCTGTCCGTGATGGCGGGAGCGGACGATCGCGATCGCACCTGCCTCGACGCGGCCCCCGATGACTACGTCGGCAAGCTGAAGCGCGATCTCAAAGGCATGCGGGTCGCCTGGAGCCTCGATCTCGGTGGCCTGCGCGTGGACCCCGAGGTGACCACGCTCGTGCGCGCCTCGGTGCGTGCGTTCGAGGAGCTCGGCTGCATCGTCGAAGAGGTCAAGCCCGGCTTCGCGGACACGCACGACATGATCCGCATGATGTGGAGCGCGCACGAGGCCGGCAACCGCGCGCCATTTCTTCCGCAGTGGCGCGCGCGCATGGATCCCGGCCTCGTCGCGTGCATTGAGGATGGATTGCGCGTCAGCCTCGTCGACTACATTCAGATGCGCGATCGCAAGTTCGCGTTCTGGGACACGGTCCGGCCGCTCTTCGAGCGTTACGACCTGCTCCTCACGCCGAGCGTCTCGGTTACGGCGTTCGACGTCGGCCGTCTGAATCCCGCGCACTGGCCGCAGCACGCGTGGGACTGGTTTCCGTGGGCGTCGTTCTCGTATCCGTTCAACTTCACGGGCCAGCCCGCGGCGACCGTCCCCGCGGGGTTCACGAGCGCCGGCATGCCGGTCGGGCTGCAGCTCGTCGGTCGCCGCTTCGACGATCTCACGGTGCTACAGGCTTCGGCCGCGTTCGAGACCGCGCGACCGTGGGCCGGACGCCGGACGCCGAATTTGCCGTGAGTGTTTCGGCGCCGCAGAAGCTGCTCGCCGAGCCGACCGCCGACGGCGGGCTCGACGCGCGGCGCGCGGCGCCGTCGCCCGCGCGGTGGGGACGCTCGCTGCGCCGGGCCGCCCGCAATGTCGTCGTGGTGCTCGGTGTTGTCGGGGCGCTCCTCGTGATCGGCATGGCGGTGTTCGCCGATCGTCTGGCGCCCCACCCGCCCGACGAGCAGAACTTCGACCTCATCGAGTCGCGGCCGAGCGTGCAGGCCGTGTTCGGCACCGATCGCTTCGGTCGCGACGTGCTGAGCCGCGTGATCTACGGTGCACGCATCTCGCTCTACGTCGCCGTCGTGTCCATCCTCGCATCGATGGTCGTCGGCGGCGCGCTCGGGTTGACCGCGGGCTACGTCGGCGGCACGACCGACAACCTCATCAACCGCGTGCTCGATGTCTTCTTCAGCATCCCGGGCCTGCTGCTCGCCATCGGCATCGCCGCGCTCCGCGGGCCGGGCGTCACCAGCGCCGTCCTCGCGATCGCGATCGTGTACACACCGATCTTCGCGCGCGTCATGCGCGGCCCTGTGCTCGCCGAGCGCGCCAAGGAGTACGTCGAGGCCGTGCGCGCGCTCGGCGCCACGCGGGTGGCGGTGGCCCTCAAGCACATCCTGCCCAACGTGGTGTCGCCCTTCGTCGTCCAGGGCACCATCGCGTTGTCGCAGGCGATCCTCATCGAGGCGTCGCTGTCCTATCTCGGGCTCTCGGCACAGCCGCCGACGCCGTCGTGGGGCAACATGCTGAACGAGGGGCGCACGTATCTCGAGACGGCGCCCTGGATTTCGGTCTTCCCCGGCCTCGCCATCATGCTGAGCGTGCTCGCCTTCAACCTGATCGGTGACGGCCTGCGCGACGTCCTGGACCCCAGCCGCTGAACAAGGAGATCGCCATGTCGCGTGACCTCGATCGTCGCGAGTTCCTCAGGACCACCGGATTGGCCCTCGGCGCCGTCGGCGTCGGGAGCCGCGTCGCCCACGCGCAGACGCCCCCCAAAGGCGGCGCGACGCTCATCTCCGCGCAGACGACGGAGGCCACGGGACTCGATCCGCAGCTCGTGCCCGCGCTCTCGCGCAGCCGCCGCTCACCGCTGGCGTACAACCAGCTCGTACGCTTCGATCCCGACATGACCCCCCAGCCGGAGCTGGCCGAGTCGTGGCAGACGAGCGCCGACGGCCTGACGTGGACGTTCAAACTCCGCCAGGGTGTGAAGTTCCACGATGGCCAGGAGTTCACCTCGGCCGACGTGAAGTTCACGTTCGACCGCCTGCTCGAGAAGTCCGCCTCGGGCAAGTCGGACTTCATCGCCGTCGACCGCGTCGAGCCGGCGGGCAAGTACGCGGTGAAGTTCGTCACCAAGGAGCCGTTCGCGGCGCTGATCGCCGCGCTCGGCGGCTTCTGGGGCTTCATCGTCAGCGAGGCCGGCGTGAAAAAGTACGGCGACCTGAACAAGAACGCGCTCGGCACCGGTCCGTTCATCCTCGACGATTGGAAAGTCGAGCAGCAGATGGTGTTCAAGCGCAACCCCAACTATTGGAAGAAGGGCTTGCCCCACGCCGACGAGCTGATCCTGCGCGTGATCCCCGACGAGGCCAACATCGTGGCCGCCCTGCGGACAGGCCAGATCCACCACGCGTTCATCGAGGACAACAAGAACTTCAATCTGCTCAAGGACGAGAAGTCGCTCACCGGCTATCGCTCGTCCCGGCTCGGTTACGACTACCTCAACATCAGCGCCAATCGCGGGCCGCTCAAGGACGTCCGCGTGCGGCAAGCGATCTCGTGGGCCGTGGACCGCTCGCAGGTCATGCGCGTGGCAACGGCCGGGTTCGGGCGTCTCACGGCGCCGTGCACCGCGCCGATGAAGCAGTGGCAGCTGCCGGAAGCGCAGTGGATGAAGTACTACAAGCCCGACGTCGAGCGCGCCAAGAAGCTCATGGCCGAGGCCGGCCAGGCCGGCGGCTTCAGCGTCAAGTGCATGGTCATCCCGACGTTCCCCACGATGGTGTCCGGCGCGCCGGTCATCGCCCAGCAGCTCAAGCGCATCGGCATCAACATGGAGATCGAGAACGTCGAGTACGCCGTCTGGATCAAGCGCTGGCAGGCGCACGACTTCGACATGACGATGAACAGCACGCCTGGCTATGCCGATCCGGACGTCGCCTTCTTCCGCGCGCTGCACTCCACCAAGGGACAGAACTGGAACTCGTGGAGCGTGCCGACCGTGGATGCGCTGCTCGAAGAAGGGCGGCGCACGATGGACGTGAAGAAGCGCAGGGACATCTACGACCGCCTGCAGATCGAGATCCTCGAGAACGTGCCGCACCTGTGGCTGTACTCGGCCGATCTGATCGACTTCACCCAGACGAGCGTGAAAGGCTTCCGACAGCATCCGACGGCGTTGCTCTACGGCCTGGAGGAAGCCTCGATCGAAAAGGTGTAGTCGCCGCGGTGGCACGCTACGTCGCCGTTCGCCTGTACTCGATGGCCCTGACGCTGCTCGGGCTGTCGGTGCTGATCTTCTTGATGCTACGGCTGGTGCCCGGCACGGTCGTCGAGCAGCTCATCGGCGCCGACGCCGTGGTCAACGCGGCGATGGTCGCGGAGCTGAAGCGATTCTTCGGTCTCGACCAGCCGTGGTGGCGCCAGTATGCGAGCTGGCTCGCCAGCCTCGCCCACGGCGACCTCGGCACCTCCTGGCGCACGGGCAAGCCCGTCACCGCGCTGATCCTCGAGCGCTTGCCGGTCACACTCGAGCTCACGACGCTGGCCGTCGGGTTCGCGCTGCTCCTCGGTCTTCCGGTCGGGATTGTTTCGGCCATCCGTCGCGATCGCGCCGTCGACAACGCCGCGCGTGTCGGCGCGCTGCTCGGTCTCTCCGTGCCGGTGTTCTGGCAGGGCACGATGTTGATCCTGTTCCTCTCGATCTACCTGCGCTGGATGCCCCCCGTCGTGTGGGTGGATTTCTGGACCGACCCGCGGCGCAATCTGACGATCATGCTGCTGCCCGCGCTGTGTCTCGGCACGGCGAGCGCCGCGAACATCGCCCGCACCACGCGCGCGTGCATGCTGGACGTGCTGGGCTCCGAGTACGTCCGCACCGCAGCGGCCAAGGGTCTCCGGCCGCGGCTCGTCGTGCTCAAGCACGCGCTCCGCAACGCGCTCATCCCGATCATCACCGTGGTCGGGCTGCAGATCGGCATCCTGCTCGGCGGCACCGTCGTCGTCGAGGAGGTCTTCACGCTGCCCGGCGTCGGCCGGCTCGTGCTGTGGTCGATCTACCAGCGCGATTATCCGCTGACCCAGAGCACGATCCTCTTCGTGGCCGTCATGTTCATGACTGTGAATCTCGCCGTGGATCTGCTGTACGCATACCTGGACCCGCGCATTCGCTACTAACTTGATGGGGCCCCGAAATGGCCCCCATACCCCCAATCGCTCGGAGCGCCGCGGCGGAGCCGTGGCGCTCCTCGATGATCCTGGAGGCGTCATGAGAGCTTCGGTCCTGTTCGCGCCACGCACGCCGCTGAAGGTCGAAGAGCTCGAGCTCGAGCCACCGCGCACGGGCGAGGTGCGCGTCCGCATGGTGGCCAGCGGCGTCTGCCACTCCTGTCTGCACGCCGCCGACGGCTCGTGGCAGAACGTGCCGATGCCGATCGTGCTGGGCGACGAAGGGGCCGGCGTCGTGGACGCCGTCGGGCCCGGCGTGCAGACGCTGAAGCCGGGAGATCACGTGATCCTGTCGTGGGCGCCGACGTGCGGCCGCTGTCATTACTGCGTCATTGGACGGCCGAATCTGTGCGAGCAGCGACGGCCGGGACAAGGCGTGCTGCTCGACGGCACCACGCGGCTGTCGCGGGACGGCCGGCCGGTGTACCAGTACGGCCACGTGGCGACGTACGCGTCGACGACGGTCGTCGCCGAATCGTCGGCGATCGCGATCGATCCCGAGATGCCGCTGGACCGCGCCGCGCTCATCGGCTGCTCGGTGATGACCGGCGTAGGCGCGGTCATCAATACCGCCGCGGTGTCGCCGGGAGCGAGCATCGCGGTGTTCGGCGTCGGCGGCGTCGGACTCAACGTCGTGCAGGGCGGGGCCCTCGTGGCCGCGCTGCCGATCATCGCGGTCGACATCGTTCGTGCACGGCTGGAGCACGCGCGCGCCCTCGGCGCGACTCACGCCATCGACGCATCGAAGGACGACCCGGTGACCGAGATCCGGCGGATCACGCGGCGTGGCGCCGACTTCACCTTCGTCGCCGTCGGCGACGCGCGCGCCGTCGGACAGGCGGTCGACGCGCTGGCGCCGGGCGGCACCTGCGTCGTCATCGGCGTGCCGGCCACCGGCGTCACCACGCCGCTCGACGTGCGCCCCGTCGTCACGGGCGAGCGCGTCATCCGCGGCTCCAGCTACGGCAGCGCGCGCACGCGCGAGGACCTGCCGAGGCTCGTCGCGCTCTACCGCAGCGGACGGCTGAAGATCGACGAGCTCATCACGCGGCGTTACGGACTCGACGACGCCAACGAAGCGTTCCGCGCGCTGGCGGCCGGCGAGCTCTCGCGCGGCCTGATCGTGTTCTGATGCGTGAGCTCGTGTTTGCCCTGGAGTTCCGCGGTACGGCGGGCCCCGTCGCCGGCCACGCCACCACGCGGCGCGCGACGTCCGTGGCGCCCAGCCAGACGGCGACGACGATCGTCGGCGTCGACGGCGTTCACTTCCGCGTCGACCCCATCGACGGCGAGCGCGCGACGCTCGAGTCGCGCGTGGAGCGGCTCGGCGACGGCTCGTTCGTCGAGGACGGCACGATCACGTACGGTCGAGCCGGCGCGCTGGCCTTCGTCACGGTCGGGCGCGGCACGGTCGCGGCCAGTCCGCGCACGGGCTGGACGAGCGGTGCGGTCATGTGGCGCGTCACGAGCGGCGACGGAATCTTCGCCGGCGCGCAGGGACTGATCACGTCGAACTTCACCGTCAACGCGAGCGGCGAGGTCGTGGACTATCACGTCGCCCGCCTGTACCTGCCCGACAGCGCCTAGCCGTGCAGCGCCACGCGCTCGAGCATGCCGATGTCGTCGAGCAACGCGCCGAGCCCGCGCGCGACACACGCGAGCGGCTCGGGCGACACCGCGACCGGCAGGTGCGTCTCCTTGTGCACGATCTCGTCGAGGCCCGCGAGCAACGCGCCGCCCCCGGTCAGCACGATGCCGCTATCGACCATGTCGGCCGCGATCTCGGGCGGCGTGCGCTCCAGTGACGAGCGCACGGTCGCGACGATCGCCTCGATGCAGTCGTGCACCGCGTCGCGGATCTCATCATCGGTGATGACGATGGCCTTGGGGACGCGCGCGACCATGTCGCTGCCCTTGACTTCGATCCGCTGTGGATTGTCGCTCGCGCGCCGCGTGCCAAGCGTCAGCTTGATCTCCTCGGCGCGTCGATCGCCGACGAGCATGCCGTACTGCTTCTTCAGATACTGGATGATCGCTTCGTCGAGGTCATTGCCGGCCATACGGCTCGACTGACAGTAGACGACGCCCGACAGCGAGATCACGGCAACTTCGGTGGTCCCGGCGCCAAGGTCGACGACGACGTGCGCGCCGGGCTCGTGGATGGGCAGCCCGGCGCCGACGGCCGCCGCGGTGGGCTGCTGGACGAGGTACACGGCCTGGGCGCCGGCCTGGGTCGCCGCATCGCGTACCGCGCGCTCCTCGACCGGCGTGGTGCCGTACGGCACACCGATGACCATCCGTGACCGCTTGAGCGGCGTGCGGCCCTGAACACGATTGACCAGCTGGCGCAGCAGCATCTCTGCGGCGTCGAAGTCCGCGATCACCCCGGCCGTCAGCGGACGGATGACCTCGATGTGCTGGGGCGTCCGGCCGAGCATGGCCTTGGCCCGGTGGCCGACGGCGACGACCGAGCGGTCCCGTTTATCGAGAGCGATGATCGATGGCTCCGCCAGCACGACCCCCCGCCCGCGCTGGTAAATCAGGATGTTGGCGGTGCCGAGATCGATGCCGATGTCGCTGACGAAGCGTTCCGGCAGCCGTAACCGCATACGAGGCGACCTCCGCGTCTGAAGGGTGGCGCGATTCGTCACGTGGCGCGCTCCGAGAAGCAAGCGGCGAGCCGTCCTGAGAAGGCCAAAGGGCGGCGTTTTGAACATCTGATCGCGTCAGCGGCGTCGACAGGCCGACGGTTCAACGTCACAAGGTGTCTCAGTCGCTACTAGTAGCTGATCTCGTACACGTGCGCCTGGAACGGGCCGAACGTGTCGGTGAAACTCGCACCACTCGCCAAGTTACGGCTCTCCCCATACACGTTGATCGCGGACGCGGGAATCGGCAGCGTGAACGTCGCGGAGATCGACGGCGTGGCGACGTTCGGATTGTAGTAAGAGGTCGCGTTGTACGCGATGACGTAGTCCTTGCCGTTGACCTGCTTGACGATCATGCGAATCTCGGGCGACGAAGAGCCGCCGGCCCAGGACGTCGCATTGGGCGTCAAGAGCACGGGCTCGAGGAACGCGATTTCGCTGACGACGGCCTTCAGACGATTCATCAGATCCGCGCGCTGAGCACACCACGTCGACGTGGTCTTGCAGACCGAGGCGAGCGCGTTTTCGCCGAGGCTCCACCACATCAGGCCCTGGGCGCCCTCCACGATGGCCATGTAGGCGTGATTCCGCATCTCGGGCTGAGACGGCCACCGGCCCTGGCTGCTGCGCGAGGCGTCGAACTTGAAGAACTGCAGCACCGTCATGATCGGCCGGCTGCGCTGAACCGCCTGCGCGGTCATCCGCGTCCACTGCGCGACCTGCCCGTGGTTGTACCCGCCGGCCGGTTCGGCGCCGTAGAGAGGATACGGATCGGTGCTCAGGACGTCGACGGCATCGCGCCACAGCGGCAGATCGTTGTTCCCGAGCAACGCCGCGAACGTCATGCTGTCGGGGTCGTACTTCACGAGCCGCTGATACTGCGCGAACGCACCATCCACCATGTCCGCGGTGCACTCATCGGCCGTATAGTAGCCGCCGACCGCCTGCCCGATGCCGTTCGGAGGCGACAGCGTGATGTACGGATACGGATTAGTCGGATCACCCGGCTGATCGATCTTGAATCCGGTCGGCGAATTGTGCGCACTCGCCGGGACGTTGCTGTAGCAGTTGCCGGTCTGCAGATACGCCGCGCCGTGATTGTTCAGTGTCGTGATGAGGTTGTCGATCGTCGGGGCATCGGTGTCGCCGAGGTGATAGTTCAGGTACAGATTGATCG
>JBKOUQ010000002.1:0-12412 GCA_046723475.1 Candidatus Methylomirabilota bacterium | reverse complement strand
CTGTTGATCCGCGAGCTCCTGAAGTGATCTCGCGGGACGCGACCTGACGTGGCGCAGACCGAGCCGAATCTCCGCGATTACTGGTGGGTCGTGCGGCGGCGCAAGTGGTTCGTCATCGTGCCGCCGGTGCTTCTCGGCGCGCTGACCTACGTCATGGCCCAGGCGCAGGCGCCCGCACCGCTATATCGCGCCACGGCGATCGTCAAGTTCGAGCGGACGTTCAACGTCAACACGCTGCTCCTGCGAGACATCGTCGGCGTCAGCCCCGTCGGCGACCTGGACACGAACGCGGCGCTGGTGAAGAGCACACCCGTGCTCGCGCGCGCGGCGCAGAAGCTCGGCAGGCTGCCCGCCACCGCCACCGCGGACGACGTCCCGGGCTCGCTGACGTACCAGGCCGTCATCCAGAGCCTCGGCGCGCAGATCGACGTCACACGCACCGACCGAACGAGCCTCATCGAGATCACCGCGACGGCGGCCAATCCCGGCGAGGCGACGCGCATGGCGAACAGCGTCGCCGAGGCGTTCAGGGACAACGACATCGCCGCGCGCACGCACCAGATCGTCGAGGCTCGCCGCTTCATCGAGGGACAGCTGGCCGACGTCGGGCGCCGGCTGCAGCAGTCGGAAGAGCAGCTGCGGAGCTTTCAGGAGGCGAACAAGGTGCTGCTCCTCCAGGAGGAAGCGCGCGCGGCGCTCGCCCGCCTGGCCGAGCACGAAGCCGAGCGCGAGCGCCTCGAGCGCGAGATCCACACGGCCGAGCTCGAGCTACGGCGGGTGGCGAAGGACAACACCGTGGATGCCATAGCCGCAACCGGCGATGGGCCCGCGGACGCGGCGGTCAGCAAGCTGCAGACCACCCTGAGCGAGCTTGCCCTGGAGCGCGATACGCTGCTGCTGACGCTTCGCCCGGCCCACCCTCAGGTGCGCGCGATCGACGCGAAGATCGTCAACGTCCGGGGCGAGCTCGCGGCCGTGGTCGGTGCACACCGGGCGCGCGTGCGCAAAACACTCTCGGCGCAGCTGGAGATGCTCGCCGCCCGGCGCGCCCAGCTCGCGAAGGTCATCGGCGACCTCAACACGAAGGTCGGCGCGCTGCCCGCCGTCGCGCTGGAGGCGGCTCGCATCGAGCGCGAGGTCAAGGTCAACGAGCGCATCTTCTCGCTGCTCAAGGAGCGCCTGCAGGAAGCGCTCATCAAAGAAAAGGAGCAGGTGGCCGAAGTCGCGATCGTGCGCCCCGCGATCGCGTCCCGCGTTCCCGTGAACGAGCCACAGACGGCGCAGCGCGCCGTCATCGGCGTCGTGCTCGGCCTGGTGGTCGGACTCGTCGTCGCGTTCACGGTCGAGACGCTCGACACGTCGATCGCCGCCATTCACGACCTCGAATCGCTGCTGGAAACGCCGATCCTCGGCGTCATGGCGCACCTCGATCCCGACGCCGAGGATGCCGCCAACGAGCACGCGAGCACGGTCTCGGAAACCGCCGGCGGCGACGGCTTTGCATTCTTGCCGACGATCTTCGCTCCTCGCTCGGCGCTGGCCGAGGCCGTGCGCGGCCTGCGCACGAACCTGCTCTTCCGGGTGCTCGATCGGGACGTGAAGACCATCGTCATCACGAGCACATCGCAGGCCGAGGGCAAGACGACCATCGCGGTGAACCTCGCCATCGCGCTTGCGCAGCTCGGAAAGAAAACGCTGCTCGTCGAGGCAGACCTGCGCAATCCATCGATTTATCGCATCTTCGGCAGTCGGCGGAGCCCGGGCCTGACGGACGTCGTGCTCGGGTCAGTGGCGCTCGACGATGCGGTGCAGAACTTTGCCGATCTGATGCTCGGCCACGCAGGCATGGAGCATCTGCTCGATGCGCCCGGCACGGATCACTTCTTCCTGCTGCCGAGCGGCCTTCGCGCCCCGAACCCGTCCGACCTCATCAGCTCGCGGGGGTTCACCACGCTCCTCGCCGAAGCGCGGCAGCACTACGATTACGTCATCCTCGACTCGGCGCCGGTCTTCTCCGTCGCCGATGCGTCGATCCTCGCGTCGCAGGCCGACGGCATCCTGTGCGTCGTCCGCGTCGGCCACGTCCCGCGCGCCGCGCTGCGCCGTGCGAAGGGCATGCTCGATCGCACGAAGACGCCGCTGCTCGGGCTGTGTCTCAATGGCGTGCGCGCCGAAGTCAGCCCCGATTTCCATGAGCTCAGCTACCACTATCGCTATGGGGCGCGGTCCAACGTCCTGCCGCTGCGCGAGCAGCTCGGCCAGCTCTGGACGCCTCAGACGGGGCGTCCACACGCGATCGCCGCCGGACTGGCGGCGCTCGTCGCGCTCGGGCTGACGATGTGGGGCGTGAACCGGGCGACGGAGTATCTGCTGCGGCGCGCGGCCACCACGCCGCCGGCGGCGCAGACCGCGCTCACGGAGGCGGCGGCCGGAGCGCCGGGGGCTCGCGCGGTCGCGTCAGCCCCCGCGCCGGGCGCACGCGCCGATGCACCCGCGAAACCCGCGCGGGCGTCAGCGGGCGTTTCCAGTCCACGCGTGAGCTTCACGGTACGGCTGTCGGCGCCCGGGGATCGTGCGGGCGACGTCCGGGTCGGACAGTTCACGACGGAGGCGGAGGCGCGCGCGTTCGGTGAGGAGCTCGTGCGCGCCGGCATGACGTCGAGCTTCGACGTCATCGCGATCAGCGATCCGTGACCGACGTCGACCACCGATGGTGCTTCCAGTCGAAGTCCTTCCACATGGTGAACTCGATGCGGTGGACGATCCCCGTGAACTTCTCCCGGTTGTCCTGACACGCGGCCCAGAGCTCGTCGACGGACCGAAACTGGCCGATGTACGCGAGGCCATATTCGGCGGGCTCGGCCATCACCATCTCTTTGGCCAGAAAGCGCCGGTATCCTTCGCGCGGGTGAATCCAGAACGCTTCGGACGTCTCCTCGGTGTAGAGCTGCGGCATCTGGCCCGACGGCAGGCGACACAGGAAGAAGCGCGCGCTGAAACGGATGGGGCTCGTGGTCGGCGTGACGAAATGTGAGAGGTAGCGCAGCGGGCGCAGATCGCAGCGCCAGTCCGTCTCGGCCAGCAGCGCGCCAAAATCGGCGCCATTCGAGACGAGCGCCTGGCGCGCGGCCTGCACCCGCTCCGCGACGCCAGGCCGATCCGGACCGATGACGCAACCGCCGGCGTCACAGGCGAGCAGCACGCCGCTCTCTTCGAGGAGCTCGCGCACCGCCGCGATCCAGAACGCGAGCGGCGGCGGCGTCACCTGCCCGACAAGACTCACGGCGGCTTCGCCTGCGTTCACGCCGTAGCAGGCGTCGACGAGCGCCGGCGAGGCATCGGCCGTATCGACTTTTCCGCCGGGGAACGCATAGAAGCCGCCGAGGAATTTCATCGTCCGGTGCCGCCGGATCATGTAGACCTCGATCGGCTCCGGCGCGCTCGCCGGCGCGTCGCGCACGATGATCACGGAGGCCGCCGGTTTCGGCTCGACGCGGACGCGTGGCGTGTCGCCCATGCTCGTCACTTATACTTCACGCGGAGGTGGCGCCATGCGCGTGGTCGACCTCGCCGAGACGTTCGCGCGCTTCACGGAGGCTTGGTCGCCGAAAATCGTCGGCGACGTGAACGACATGCACGTGAAGGTCGTGAAGCTGCGCGGCGAGTTCGTGTGGCACCACCACGACGCGGAGGACGAGCTGTTTGTCGTCGTCTCGGGCCGGCTGCGTATGCAGCTGCGCGATGGCGACCGCGACGTCGGCCCAGGCCAGCTGATCATCGTTCCCCGCGGGGTCGAGCACTGTCCGAAAGCGCTCACCGACGAGGTCCACGTCGTGCTGCTCGAGCCGAAGGGCACGCTGAACACCGGCAACGTCACCAACGCCCGCACCGTCGAGAATCTCGAGCGACTGTAGCGCCCCGTCCACACGCAGGGCGACACCGAACGCCCTATGCTCTTTGTATTGAGGGGGGACCCGCAGACGGTCCCCCCTCAAACTCCCCTGTTCGCGTCGCACGCGAGCTACGCTCGCGCGATCCTGCAACACGGTTCCGGCGCAGCTACAGATTGATCAGCTGCGCGACGCGCTCGCGGTGGTACGTCGCGTCCCCGAACGTCGCCTCGGACGACTTCGCGCGCTTGAAGTACAGATGCAGATCGTGCTCCCACGTGAAGCCGATCCCGCCGTGTAGCTGGATGCCGGCGCCCGCGACCTTGCGATACGCATCCGAGGTGTAGGCCTTGGCCATCGAAGCGGCCAGCGCCGCCTCGGCAACGTTCTCGTCGACGGCCCACGCCGCGTAGTACGTCAGCGATTTGGCGTTCTCGACATCCACGAGCATGTCGGCCGCCTTGTGCTTCACGCCCTGGTACGCGCCGATCGGCTTACCGAACGCGATGCGAATCTTCGCGTACTCGGTCGTCATGTCGAGCACCTTCTGCGCGCCGCCGCACATCTCGGCGGACAGCGCGACGCACGCGCGATTGATCACGCGCGCCAGCGGCGCCCACCCGCCGTCGACCGTCCCGAGCAGCGCGGTGGACGGCAGGGCGACGTCGCCGAGCTTGACCTCACACAGCTTGCGCGTCTGATCCATCGTCGGGAGCAGCTTGACGGCGAGGCCCCGCGCGTTGGCCGGGACGAGGAACAGGCTCACGCCGTCCTCGGGATTCTTCGTCTCTCGTGTGCGGGCAACGACCACGAGCGCATCCGCGACGTGGGCGTCGGGCACGAAGAGCTTCGTGCCCGAGAGCGTGAAGCCGCCGCCGCTCGCCTTCGCCGTCGCGGTCACGCCGGCGGCGTCCCAGCGCGCGTTCGGCTCCGTCAATGCGAGCGTCACCCGCGCCTGGCCCTCGGCGATCTTCGTGAGCCATTCCTTCTTCTGATCGTCGGAGCCGACTTCCAGGATAACCAGGCCCCCCAGCAACGTCGAGAAGAACGGCCCGGGCATCACCGCGCGCCCCATCTCCTCCATCAGCACGGTGAGGTCGACGAAGCCCAGCCCCGCGCCGCCGTATTGCTCGGGGTAGACGAGCCCCAGCCAGCCTTGCTCGGCGAGCTTCGTCCAGAATTCCGGCGTGAAGCCGCGATCCTCGGCCATGCGGGCGCGGACGAACTCGGACGAGCACTCGTTCTCGAGGAACTTGCGCGCGGTCGCGCGCAGCATCTCCTGGTCGGCGTTGAACCCGAAGTCCATGAAGCCTCTCCTAGCCCTTCGGCAGGCCCAGCACGCGCTCGCCGATGATGTTCTTCTGGATCTCGGTCGTGCCGCCCTCGATCGAGTTGGCCCGCGACCGGAGGAAGGAATACTGCCACACGCCGCTGTCCAGCGCATGCTCGGCGCCCCGGGCCAACATCGCGTACGGACCCTGAAGCTCCATGGCGAGCTCCTGCAGCCGCTGGTGCGTCTCGACCCAGCTCATCTTGCCCGCGGACGCCTCGGGCCCCGGCAGCTCACCGCGGAGCAGCTTGGTGACGGCGCGTGCGCCGGTGTACTTCAGCGCCTCGGTGTCGATCCACAACGCGGCCAGCTTCTGGCGCATGACCGGGTCCTTGGTGACGGCGCGGCCGTGCTTGTCCATGCGTCGCGCCATGTCGATCATCGCCTCGAGCGTGATCCGCAGGCGCACCTGCAGGCCGAACCCAAGGGCGAGCCGCTCGTACATCAGCGTGGTGAGGCCGACCGCCCAGCCGTTGTTGACGCCGCCGAGGATTTGCCGCTCGTGCACGCGCACGTTGTCGAAAAACACCTCGTTGAACTCGGCATCGCCCGTGATCTGCTTGAGCGGCTTGACGGTGACGCCCGGAGTCTTCATGTCGAGCAGGAAGTACGTGATGCCCTTGTGCTTGGGCGCGTCGGGATCCGTGCGCGCGAGCAGCATCATCCAGTCGGCGATGTGCGCAAGCGACGTCCAGACCTTCTGGCCGTTGATGACCCAGTGATCGCCATCCTTCACCGCGCGGGTCTGTAGCGACGCGAGGTCCGAGCCCGAGTTCGGTTCCGAATAGCCCTGACACCAGATCTCCTCGCACGAGAGGATCTTCGCCGGATACCGCTTCTTCTGCTCTTCGGTTCCGTACGCAATGATGGTGGGGCCGGCCATTCCAACGCCCAAGATGTTGAGCACGGGCGGCGCTTTCTGCAGCGCCATCTCCTCGTGCACGACCATCTCCTCGACGAAGCTCAGTCCTTGGCCGCCGTACTCCTTCGGCCACGTGAGCCCGATGAACCCCGCGTCGTGCAGCGTCTTCTGCCACTTGCGGAGAAACTCGTACGCTTCGGGACGCGGTACCTCGGAGAGGCCGAACTTCTTCCAGTCCTCGGGGATGTTCGCGCTGAGCCAGCTTCGTACGCGACGACGCAGCGCTTCTTGCTCGTCCGTCAGTGTGAAATCCACGAGCCCTCCTGCGGGTGGACGTGTCGGGGCGGACTGAACGGCGGTTCATTGTAGGAATGACGGCGAGGCGAAGTCAAGGCATACTCCCCCCGCAATGCTCGTCATCACGCTCGACCGGCTCCAACAGCGTCTGCTCACGCTCGCGCGTTTCGGCGCGCTGCCCGGCGGCGGTGTGACACGTATGTGCTGGAGCTCGCCATACGAGCAAGCGCGCGAGTGGCTGCTCGGTGAAATCAAGACCGCGGGGCTGAGCCCGTGGGTCGATCCGGCCGGCAACGTGTTCGGCGCGCTCGGCGCCGAGTCGTTCAGCGCGCACACGCCGAGCGTGTTGACCGGCTCGCACATCGACACCGTTCCCGAGGGCGGCATTCTCGACGGCGCGCTCGGCGTGATGGCCGCACTCGAGTGCGTGCAGACGATCCGTGAAGCAGGGACACGGCTGGCGCGTCCGCTCGCGGTGGCGGCGTGGAGTGACGAGGAAGGTCGCTACGGCAGCCTGTTCGGCTCGCGGGCGTTCTGCGGACGGCTCGACGCCGCGGCCATCCCGACCATGGCGGCCGTGGACGGCGACCGCCTCGTGGACGCGATGCGACGCGCGGGCTTCGATGCGCTCCGCGCGCCCGCGGCCGCGGCGGCGGCGGGCAGCGTCGCGGCCTACGTCGAGCTGCACATCGAGCAGGGGCCGCGGCTCGAGGAAGCGGGCATTCCGATCGGCGTCGTGGAGGCGATCGTCGGCGTACGCCGCGCGCGCCTCGTGTTCCACGGCCAGGCCGATCACGCCGGCACCACGCCGATGGAGCGCCGTCGCGATGCGTTTCTCGCCGCCGCGGACTATGCGCTCAAAGCGCGCGAGCTCGTCGTCACGCGCGGCGGCCCGCGCGCCGTCACCAACATCGGCGTCGTGCAGGTGCACCCCGGCGCCAGCAACATCGTGCCGGGCCGTGCCGAGATCGTGCACGAGATGCGCGATCCCGATCCCGCGGTGCTTTCGCGGCTCGCCGACGAGTGCGACGCGCTCGCGCGCGAGATCGCGGCCGCGCGAGGCATTCGCGTCGAGGTGCGCCCGATGTCGATGACGACACCCGCGCCGTGTGCGCCGCGTGTGCAGGCAACGATCGAAGCCGCATGCGCGACGCTCGGCCTGCCGTCGCAGCGGCTCTACTCGGCGGCCGGCCATGACGCGCAGAACCTCGCCGGCGTGACGGACGCCGGCATGATCTTCATTCCCTCACGCGGGGGACGGAGTCATCGCGTCGACGAGATGAGCGACTGGGACGCCATCGAGCGCGGCGCGAACGTACTGCTGCACACGCTGATTCAGCTCGCGACGTAGCGCGTCGTCGTGCGCGCGCCCGTCGAGCCGACGTCGCGCCATCCCGGTTGCGGACACCGAACCGCCGGCGTACCGTCAACCGTCGGAATGCTCCGCAGGCCGCCACTCACGCTCGCCGCGCTCACCGTGTTTGCGGGTGGGTGCGCCTGGAACGGTCCGATGTCGACGGTCGTGCCCGGCTCCGACTTCAATCGCTCGATCCTGCACGTCTACACCATCATCACGGTGGCCACGGCGATCATCGGCGCACTCGTGTTCGTCGTGCTCGGATACGTCCTCGTGCGGTTCCGCACGCGTCCCGACGCGCCGCTGCCGGCGCAGATCCGCGGTCACACGCTGCTCGAGCTGAGCTGGACGATCATGCCGGCGCTCGTGCTCCTCATCATTGCGATCCCGACGATCCAGATCGTCTTCCGGACCCAGACGCAGGGCGCGGCGCCCGCCGCGCTGCGGGTGATCGTGCGCGGCTGGCAGTGGTGGTGGCAGTTCGAATACCCGGAGCTCGGTGTCGTGACCGCCAACGAGCTGCACCTGCCCGTCGGCCGAACCATTACCATCGATCTGGAGGGCCCGGACGTCATCCATTCCTTCTGGGTGCCACACCTCGGCGGCAAGCGCGACGTGGTGCCCGGCCGTCACAACCGCCTCGTCCTCATCCCGGAGACACCGGGTGAGCACTGGGGCCAATGCGCGGAGTTCTGCGGGACGTCGCACGCCAACATGCGGATGCGCGTGATCGTGCAGGCGGCGGCGGACTTCGATGCGTGGGTGGCGCAGCAGAAGGCAACGCCGCCCGAGCCGACGGGGCTCGCTGCGGATGGCAAGAGCGTGTTCTCGCGAAGTGCATGTGTCGGCTGCCACACGATCGCCGGAGTGTCGGCGGGCGTGCTCGCGCCGAACCTCACCCACTTCGGGAGCCGGACGACACTGGCCGCCGGCCTGTGGCCGAACACGCCGGAGAATGTCGCGGCGTGGGTGCGTCATCCGCAGGCGCTCAAGCCCGGGGTAAAGATGCCCGATCTCGGTCTCACCGACGAGCAGGCGAAGGCCGTCGCCGCGTATCTCACGAGCCTGAAGTGATGGCGATCCCGCACGCGCTCCGGCACCACGAGCTCGCGCACGCCGAGGACACCGGCGTGTGGTCGTGGATCACCACCGTCGATCACAAGCGAATCGGCATCCTCTATGGCGTGAGCGCGTTCGGGTTCTTCGTGCTCGCCGGCATCGAGGCGCTCATCATTCGTCTGCAGCTCGCGCGACCGGAGAACACGTTCGTCGGCGCGGACACCTTCAATGCGTTGTTCACGATGCACGGCACGACGATGGTGTTCCTGGCGATCATGCCGTTCAACGCGGTGTTCTTCAATTACATGATCCCGCTGATGATCGGCGCGCGCGACGTCGCGTTTCCCCGGCTCAACGCGCTCTCGTACTGGATCTTCCTCTTCGGCGGCCTGTTCCTGAATCTGTCGTGGCTGTTGGGCGCGCCGCCGGACGCCGGCTGGTTCGGCTATGCGAACCTCACCACGCGGCCGTTCTCGCCCGGGCTCAACGTCGACTTCTGGATGCTGAGCCTTCAGGTGCTCGGCGCGTCGTCGATCCTCGCTGCGATCAATTTCATCGTGACGATTCTCAACATGCGCGCGCCCGGCATGACGCTCATGCGGATGCCGCTGTTCGTCTGGATGTCGCTCGTCGTGCAGTTCCTGATCGTGCTCGCCTTTCCGCCCATCACGGTCGGCCTGATCTTCCTGATGTTCGACCGGTTCTTCGGCACGCACTTCTACGACGTCGCCGCGGGCGGAGACCTGCACCTGTGGCAGCACCTGTTCTGGATCTTCGGCCACCCGGAGGTCTACATCCTCATCCTGCCCGCGTTCGGCATCACGTCCGAAGTGTTGCCGACGTTCTCCCGCAAGCCGCTCTTCGGCGCGCAGGTCGTGATCTACTCCGGGATCCTCATCGGCTTCTTCGGCTTCGGCGTCTGGAGTCACCACATGTTCGCCGCCGGCATGGGACCGGTCGCAGACGCCGCGTTCTCGATCGGGTCGATGCTCATCGCGATCCCGACCGGCGTGAAGATCTTCAATTGGCTGGCGACCATGTGGGGCGGGACCATCCGGCCGACCGTCCCATTTCACTACGCCGCGGGCCTCGTCGGTCTCTTCACGATCGGCGGCCTCTCCGGCATCATGCATGCCTCGCCGCCCGTCGACCTGCAGCAGACGGACTCATACTTCGTGGTGGCGCACTTCCACTACGTGCTGATCGGCGGCAGCCTCTTCGCCATCCTGGGCGGCGCAACATACTGGTGGCCGAAGATGACCGGACGCATGCTCGACGAGCGCTGGGGCCGGCTCGCGTTCTGGGTGATCTTCGCCGGCTTCAACGTGACGTTCTTTCCGCAACACTACCTGGGCGCGATCGGCATGCCGCGGCGGATCTACACCTATGCGGCAGGCACGGGGTGGGGCTTCTGGAATTTGGTGTCCACGGTCGGCGCGTTCGGCATCGGGCTCGGCGTTCTGCTGTTCGCGGTCAACGCCGTCCGGTCCCTCCGGAACGGCGCGCCCGCGGGCCCCGATCCGTGGGACGGCCGAACGCTCGAGTGGCGCACGTCGTCGCCGCCGCCGCCCCACGACTTCGACGAGATCCCGCCCGTGTACGGCCGGGACTCGTTCTGGCGAGAGAAATACGGCGACAGTCGTGGGCAGAGACCCGTGCCGCGGCCGGCGGTGCCGCAATCGCTCACCATTCATCTGCCGGCGCCGTCGCACTGGCCGATCGTCATCGCGCTCGGCATCGCGGTGGCGGCGATCGGCGCGCTCACGAGCCTGGCGGTGCTGCTCGTCGGTGCGGCGATCCTCCTCGTCGGCGCGTTCGCGCTCGCGCTGGAGCACCACGCCAACCCTGCGCATGTCGACCAGACGGGCGGACTCGGCGTCGACCACCGCAAGCTCGCGATGTGGGTGTTCCTCGGCTCGGAGTGCTTCTTCTTCGGCACGCTGATCGCCACGTATCTGGCGTACAAGGGTCGCAGCGTGGTCGGGCCGCACCCGCACGAGATCCTCAACATTCCGATCACGACGATCAGCACGTTCGACCTGTTGATGTCGTCGCTGCTCATGGTCCTGGCGCTCGCCGCGGTGCAGCGTGGCGACCGGTTCCAGTCGCGCCTCTGGCTCGCCGGCACCGCGTTCTTCGGGCTGATCTTCCTCGGCTTCCAGGCGTTCGAGTTCACGAGCTTCGTGCACGAGGGGCTGACGCTGCAAACGAACCTCTTCGGGTCGACGTTCTTCGTGCTCACCGGCTTTCACGGCGGTCACGTGACGCTGGGCGTGATCTGGCTCCTGACGCTGCTGGTGCTCGATCTGCGCGGGCGGCTGGGCACCCGCGACGCGGTCAAGGTCGAGGTCGCGGGCCTGTACTGGCACTTCGTCGACATCGTGTGGATCGCCATCTTCACGCTCATCTATCTGGTGCCATGAACGACCCGCACGCTCCCGCACCGACCGGCGCCCACGCCGCCGCCGCGCACGCCACGACGGCCACGTATCTCAAGGTCGCGGCGACGCTCACCATCGTCACCGCCCTCGAGGTCGGCGTCATCTACGTGCGCCGGCTCGCGCCCGTTCTGATCCCGCTGCTGATCACGCTGTCCGTGGGGAAGTTCGCGCTGGTGGTGATGTTCTTCATGCACCTGCGCTACGACTCGCGCGTCCTGACGTTCCTGTTCGTCGCTCCGCTCATTCTGGCGGCCCTGCTTGCGCTGGCCGTCATGACCCTGACCGGAGAGTTTCTCGTCTTCAGTCGATAACGGTGAGTGGGATGGCGGGAGCGGTCGCATTCTCGTGGTGGCGCGGCGAGGTTCACGTCGAGGTCGTCCTCGGTGTCGTGCTTGTGGCGGCGGCGTACACGTGGGCGATCGTCGCCTCGAAGCGTGCGACGACGCTCGGGGCACCGATCGCGTTCTTCGGCGGGTGCGTCGCGATGCTCGTCGCGCTCAACGGGCCGCTGCACGATTTGAGCGACTACTATCTGTTCTCCGCGCACATGGTCCAGCACCTGCTGCTCACCCTGGTCGCGCCACCACTGTGGCTCGCCGGGACACCCGGCTGGATGCTCGACACGCTCGTTGCACGCGCGCGACGCGTCCCGGGGCTCATGCCCGTGCTGCGATGGCTGACGCGCCCGCTGCCGGCCTTTGCGATCTTCAGCGTCGCACTCGTGGCCTGGCACCTTCCCGCGCCGTACAACGCAGCGCTCGAACATCACGGCCTGCACATCGTCGAGCACCTGGTCCTCGTCGCGGCCGCGGTCATCGGGTGGTGGCCGATCCTTTCGCGCTCGGCCCGTTTGCCGGCGCTGCCGTACGCGGGGCAAATTCTGTATTTGTTCGTGTTCGGTGTGCCCATGACGGTCGTCGCCGCTCTCGTGACGACGGCGGACGAGGTGCTCTACGCGTTTTATGCCGCTGCGCCCCGGGTGTTCGACCTCACGCCGCTCGGCGATCAGCGGCTGGGAGGCGTCATCATGTGGGTGCCGGCCGGGATCATTCCGGTCGTGGCGTTCACAGTCGTGTTCTTCCGGTGGGCGGCGGCGGAGCACGAAGCCAACGACACTGCCTGAGGACGCCAGCGCGCGGAGCCGTTGTACGTGGCACCCTCATTGCACCTCTCGAC
>JBKOUQ010000175.1:0-15579 GCA_046723475.1 Candidatus Methylomirabilota bacterium | reverse complement strand
GAGACGACCGGCACAAACGGTACGCGCCGCCGCACGTCGCTTCCGAGGTCGTCGGGCCGCTCACGCAGCTCGGCGGCGACGAGTGGCGCGGACGTCTCCGTCGCCGCGGCCGCCGCCGCCCGCGCCGCGGGCCCGGCCTTGTCCTGCAAACGCGCGAGCAGCTCCTCGTACGAGCCCTGCTGCATCACGCGCTCGACCTGGACGTGGTAGTTCGCGGCCAGACTCACCCCGTCAACGACGACGTCACGCACGAGCCACCCGCTCTTTCCGCGAATCAGCCGATATTCGATCGGCAGCTCGGCGCCGGTTCGCGCGAGCAGCACACTGCTCACAGTCGCCGCATTCCCCTGAATCTGTTCGCCGAGCCAGCGAACACTCACCCCGCCCTCGCCGATGCGCGCCTTGGCGGCGACCCACGCGAGATACCCGCGCTCGACGACGTCGGCGTACAGACGCGTGAACGCGCGGCGTGCCGACGGCGGCATCGGGTCCCAGTGCCGGCCCATGGCCAGCGAGGCAGCGCCATCGAAATCGAACACGTCCGCGACGAGGGCGCGCACGGCAACGAGCCGATCGTCGGGGCCCCGGCCGTCCGCGTCCGATGCCAGCAGCACGTCGTTGGCCCGCTCGAACAACGTGCGGAGGCGATCGGTAGGCTCGCCCGCGAGCGCCGGCGCGGCCACAACCAGGACCAGCGCGGCCACGACGAGGGACCGGCACGTCACTTATTCACCTTAGCCGCCGGCGTGCGCATTCCCGAGCTTTTTCTGCAGCGCTAGACTGCCCGCATGCGCACCCTGGCCGCGATCGTGCTGGCGCTCGGGCTCATCACCGTCAGCGAGGCCGCCGGTCGCACGGAAATCGCGCGTGTCGACGACTACATCGACGCACCAAGGGCGCTGTTCGGCCGAACGCGCGCCGACCTCGAGCGCCGCCTCGGTGCGCCGGTGAACGAACGTGCCCGGGCCGACGGCATCGCTCTGTCCTGGCCGGGGCTCGAGATCACGCTTTCCCCCTCCGCGCGCGTCGTCGGCGTGGTCGTGCACGCGGCCGGACGGGCACTGCCCCTGGGACTCGATGTCGGGGTGACGAGAGCGGACGTGCATGCAGCGCTCGGCGAGCCCGTCGAGCTCACGGACGAGCGCGCGGTGTACGCCGACGCCGACGGGTTTCCGAACTCGGTGGAATTCCTCTTCAGGGGTGGGCGCGTGACGCGGATCCGGTGGCGATTCTGGGCGGAGTGACGGCTCGCCTCTTCGTTCGCCGAGCGGCCGCTAAGCCGCCTCGTCGAGCCCGTGACTGCCGCGCAGGGCGGCGTCGATGATCGTCCGCGCCAGCGCCGGCTCGCAGGGCCGCGTCAGCACCGCCACGATTCCGGGGCTGTCGAGCGACGGCACGGGCGTCTGCGCGGTGCGCAGCAGAATCACCGGAATGCTATCCATACCCGGCAACGATCTGAAGAGCGTCAGCAGCAGCAGGCTCTCGTCCACCGGCGCGTCGAGGTCGTACAGAATCAGGTCCGGCGGCTCCGCCTCGGCCAACGCTTCGGGATCGATGCGGCCATGGCGGACGTCGTCGATGTACCGCCACGACACATCGTAGCCTTGACCGCGCAGCCGGCTGCACAGCACGACCGTTGCTTCGTCGCAACAGAGCGCGGCGATCGTGGCCATGCACAGCGTTGTTGCAGGCGGCATGCCGCTGCCGGCCACCGGGCGCTACAATTCGCGCGTATGCTTCGCGGCGCGCTCCTGATCATTGCGCTCGTTGCTGCCGCATGTACATCGGGCACCCCGTTGCCCCAGTCGCCTCCGCCCGGGTCGGGCGCGACGATCGCCGACATTCGCGGCTCCTGGCGCGGCACATGGGGCGGCGCCCCGGCGTCGCTGTTGATTACCGACCAGCGAACGGCCGCCGGCTACTCCGGGGTGTACGTCGGTAACTACCAGGTCTTCGGACACGAGCGACCTGGCGTCTCGGGGATTCTGACGTCGCAAATCGACAACGCGCAGACGTCGGTGCAGGCTTACGGCTGGTTCGGGGGCGTCGACGGCCAGCTCACGCTGCGCGTGCTCGCCGACTCGCCGAGCGGCCAGCAGCGGCTGACGATGCGGCCGGACGGGCCGGATCGGCTCGTCGGCATGGGAGACTCCAGCTTCCGCCGGGGCCCAACTGGACCAATCGAGCTGATGCGCGTCCGCTAACGAACGATCCGCCGGCGCCCCTCGAGAACGGCCCAGCCTGTTCGAACGCGCCGAGCGCATCGGGGATCAGGAAGGTCCCCGATTCCGCTTTTCCTCGACCACACTCGACTGGAAGGACTCACCGTCGATCGTGATGAAGACGATGGTGTCCGGGGACGACGATGGCCGATCCACCCAGACCGTCGACGCCACGGAACCCGTGCTCCCGTTGACGCCCTGCCACACGCCACCCGCGGGCCGAAGGTCCCGACGACTGGTCGTCATCGCGCGTTTGCATTCCACGAATCCTGCGTCCGCCAGGGCATTGATGATGTCCTCGGCCGCGGCGATCCATCCGTGCGCGCTTTCGAGCCACGTCATCTTGCCGTGTCCGCGAAGGTCGTCAATCGACTGCATGTGCGTTTCGAAGTTCACGAGTTGCTCTCCTCGGTAGGCCGCCGGATTCGCCGCGCGTCGAGCTTCGACGATCGCGGACGATCAGGTGTAACGTCGGTCGATCGTGCCGCCGGCGAAGCTCCCGGGCAGCCTGCCGACGACGACGCCGTTGTGTTGCGCTCGATCAGCCCGCCGGCGAATCGACCGGCAGCCCCACCGTCCCCGCCCCCATCAACGGTTTGGGATTCTCGTGAATGGTCGCGCCGCCGGGCGCCGCCGCGAGAACGACGGGACTCGGGTGCGTGACCGAAAGAGGAAAGGGTTCATACCCACAAGCTAGTCGATGTCGGTCGACGTGCCAATGGGACGTTGGTCCACCAGCCGCGTCATGCGCGTCCCGGAGTGAATGAGCCGGTTTTCCGTTCATGCGTCATGGCTTGCGCCGTCGGCACGCCGCACAGAGGCGCTCGTGTCTGCCCGCGCTGAGGAACGGCGCATCGCATCCGAGACATCCGATAGTGCGCAAGCCGGTCGGCCACGCATTGCCCGATGAGCTCTCGGCCTCGTCGAGCTGCTCGAGCCGCGGCGGCACGTGAGGGATCGATTTCTTGTCCATCATGCAGCGCAAATCTGAATGAGCTTCGCCATCGCTTCTCATTTTCGGCGGTCGGTCGATGCGTGCATCAACGTCGAGCACGGCGCCACCGTCGTCAAGAACGTTGCGGCAGGCCATGATCGCCGAGGTCACGACGCCGGATGCGTCAACCAGGGAAACAGCGGCGGAGGCAGGCTCAGTATACACCGCGGCACGGTACTCGCGTCACGGTGTAACAATTACGCTCCACGCGGCCGTAGTTCTACACGATGTGCACGCAGCCACGACGCAGTGCGTGTCCAAGCCAGTGTATTCGTTCGACGTGTAGTTTGGCGCACGCCCTGCAATACCTTGCGGTATGCAGCAGATTGCTGAGATCGGAAGGGTGGTAATGACGGAGCTCGACATGTGCATCAGTCCTGGGATGAAGACGATCCGTGGCCTCATCGCCAGGGTCGCGCCAACCGACGCGACGGTGTTATTGACGGGAGAGAGCGGCGTAGGGAAAGAGGTCGTCGCCCGAGCCATCCATCAAGCGTCACCGCGCGCCGGCAGCCCCTTCTTGAAAGTGAACTGCGCGGCGCTCCCCGACGAATTGCTCGAGTCCGAGCTCTTCGGCCACGAGCGTGGCGCCTTCACAGGTGCGTGGCGTGACAAGCCCGGAAAGTTCGAGGTCGCCGACCACGGTACGATCATGCTCGACGAGATCGGCGAGGTGCCGCTCGGTCTTCAGGCCAAGCTCCTCCAGGTGCTTCAGGATGGCGAGTTCGCGCGCGTCGGCGGTCAGCGTGTGATGCAGACCACCGCGCGCATCATCGCCGCAACGAATCGTGACCTCATGGCCGAGATCCGCGCGGGACGGTTCCGCGAGGACCTCTTCTATCGCCTGAACGTCATCGAGCTCCGCATCCCCGCGCTGCGTGAGCGTCGTGAGGAGGTGGCGGGGCTCATCGACTATTTTCTGAAACGCTCGAATACCGCGTACGGGCGCGCCGTTGATATTTCTTCGGCGACTCGACGGCTGTTCGGGGACTATCCGTGGCCGGGCAATATCCGCCAGATGGAAAACGTCATCAAGCGCGTCGTCGTCCTCGGGAATGCGGCGGCCGTCTACGCCGACCTGGCGTCGGAGACAGCGACGTCACCCTCGCCGCCCTCCACCGAGACGAATGCGTTGGCGCCAGGCGCTCAGCTGGATCTGAAGGCAATCGCCCGCCGCGCCGCGCGTGACGCGGAGCGAATCGCCATCGCCGACATGCTGGAGCGGACGCACTGGAATCGCGCGAAGACGGCGCGCACGCTCGGAATCAGTTACAAGGCGCTTCTCTACAAGATCGTCGACTGCGGGCTGGCGTCGCCCCAACCAGGCAAGGCGAAGCCGCTCGACCTCGCTGCGGCGGTGGCGTAAACGGCGGGACGTCGGCGGCGCGGGCGCTCGAACGCGTTTCAGCGCGACAGCGGCCGCGTCATGTCGGCCGGGCGCACCCAGCGATCGAAGTCCTCCGCACTGACGTAGCCGAGCTGGAGCGCGGCCTCGCGCAGCGAGACGTGCTGGCGATACGCGGTCAGCGAGATGCGCGCGGCCTTCTCGTAGCCGATGTGCGGTACCAGCGCCGTGACGAGCATCAGCGACCGTTCGACGTGCTCGGCGATCACGCGCTCGTCGGGCTCGAGCCCACGCACGCAGCGCTCGTCGAACGAGCGGACGGCCTCGGCCAGCAGCTCGATCGAGTCGATCACGTCGTGTAGGATGATCGGCTTGTAGACGTTCAGCTGGAAGTTGCCCTGCGAGCCGGCAAAGGCCACCGCATGGTCGTGCCCGAACACCTGCACGGCGACCATCGTCAGCGCCTCGGCCTGCGTGGGATTGATCTTGCCCGGCATGATGGACGAGCCCGGCTCGTTCTCGGGAATTCGCAGCTCGCCGATCCCGGCGCGTGGCCCCGAGGCGTACCAGCGCACGTCGTTGGCGATCTTCATGAGCGCGCCGGCGAGTGTGCGCAGGGCACCGCTGGCGGCGACCATCGCGTCGTGCGCGGAGAGCGCGGCAAACGCGTTCGGCGCTTGCACGAACGGATGGCCCGTCTCGCGTGCGATTTCGGCCGCGGCCCGCGCGCCGAACTCGGCGTGCGCGTTGAGCCCCGTGCCGACCGCGGTGCCGCCGACTGCCAGCGCATAGAGCCCGGGCAGCGCGGCGCGCACGCCGGCGGTCGTTTCGTCGAGCTGCGCGACCCAGCCGGAAATCATCTGCCCGACCGTCAGCGGCGTGGCATCTTGAAGGTGCGTGCGACCGATCATCACGATCCCCGCGTACGCGCGCGCCTTGGCCTCGAGCGTGTCACGCAGCGTCCCGACCGCGGGCAGCAGCGCGTCGGCGAGCGCCTCCACGGTTGCAACGTGCATCACGGTCGGGAACACGTCGTTCGACGACTGGCCGCGGTTGACGTCGTCGTTCGGATGAATCGGCTTTTTGCTGCCCACCACCCCGCCCGCCAGCTGGATCGCGCGGTTGGCGATGACCTCGTTGGCGTTCATGTTCGTCTGCGTGCCGGACCCCGTCTGAAACACGACCAGCGGAAACTCGTCGTCCCACCGGCCGGCGACGATTTCGTCCGCGGCGCGCGCGATGAGCTCCGCCTTATCGGCCGGCAGCTCGCCGAGCGCGCGATTGGCCAGCGCCGCAGCCTTCTTCACGATGCCGAACGCGCGCACGACGCGCCGGCCGAAGCGATACCGTCCCCGGCCGATCGGAAAGTTGTCGACGGAGCGCTGCGTCTGCGCCCCCCACAAGCGCTGCGAAGGAACGGCGACCTCACCCAGGGCGTCGGTTTCGATCCGCGTGTCGGCCATGCAGCCCAGAATACTCTCTCGCTCAGCGCTCTGCCGCCGCCTCGGTCGCGAGCGCGTCGGCGCGCGCGTTGAAGTGTGCGAAGTCGTCTCGGCCGGCCCAGGCGGCACTGTGGCCGCGCTGATGGCGGAAGCGAACGTCGAGGCGCCGGCGTCGGATCAGCTCGCGACACGCGCCGACGATCTCCGCGACCAGCGGGTCTCGGGTGCGCCATCGCCCCTCGAGCCACGCGCCCACGCCCTCGTAATCGTGCACGACGGTCAGCGCCGCGCCCTCGGGCACCAGTCGCAGCGCGAGATGCAGCGCCGCGAGCTCGGCGAGGACGTTGCGCAGGCGCTCGAGTGCGCTCGCCACCGCGCGGTCGTCGGACAGCGACGGCACGCCGGCGCCGGCGAACACCTGCTGCACCGTCAGGCCGAGCGCCTCGACGACCTCGGGATCGGCGTCCGTCTCCCGCCGAACGACGACGACGCCCACACCGCCCAGGTGGTTGCCGTCGACGAAAGCATACAGGCCCCGCTCGAGCTCGGTGCCCTCGCCGCGCAGCATGGCCTCGGCGCGCTCGCGGCTCGTGACGGCCTGATAGCGGGCGCCGGACACGCCCTTGACGGCGGCCGCGCACTCCGGCCACGACTCATAGATGCCTCGAATCCGCTCGGGCTCCGTGACGACGTAGACTTTAGGCACGCCGCCCGGCAACCGCCTTCACCGCCACCTTCACGTCGGTCGCGCCCGCGACCGTGCGGTACAGCGGTCACCGCTGCCGATACGTTTCCACGAGCAACTCGGCCTGCGTCTGGCTGATGCCGCCAAGCTCGAACGTCATGCGCACGTGGGCGAACCGGTTGGGCTCGGCGGTCGTGCGCGTGCCCTCGATCGTGACGTCCATGCTCGCGAGCGGCACGCCCGTCTCCTGCGCGTGCATCTCGATCAGCGTCACGCCGCACGAAGACACGGCGGCGAGAAAGGCCTCGCTGTTCGTGAGCGCATCCGTCTGTGGGCGTGACGACGAATCGAACACCACGTTGACGCCACGCGCGCTGTTACGCGCGCGGCCCAGCACGCCCGAGCTCGACGATCGGATCGTTTCGACCTTGTCTTGACTCACGGCTGACCTCCTTGGTCGGGGCGCCCATGATATAGCGCGCGACGCGTGCTCGCGAGGTCAACCGGCACCCGTGGTGTGCGCGGCGCGGTCAGGATCACGCGCGGCGCGCGCGGTCCTGACCGCGTACGCGCGTCAGCGCTGGATCGTGCTCGAGCCGGGCGTCGGGCTCGGCGCGGTGCCGCCCTGCGGGATCGGCGTCGTGACCGGGCCACTGGTCGCGCCGCCGACTCCTGACGACGACCCGCCGATTCCCGACGGTGTGCTCCCGAACGTGCCCGGGATCGCGCCCGTCGGATTGTCGAGTCCCGGCGTGGGCGTCGACTGTTGCGGACGCGGTGGCGCGGGCGACGCCGACGGATCGACGGACGAGCCTGTCGACAAGCCGCTGCTCGGCGGCGTCGCCGGCGTCAGGCCGCCGCCGGGCGTCGTGGTGCCGGGTGCACCGATGCCCGGCGCCGCTCCCGTCGTGCCCGCCCCCGTGCTGCCACCGACCCCACCGACGCTGCCACCGACCCCACCGACGCTGCCACCGACCCCGCCGACGCTGCCACCAACGCCACCGGTGCTCCCGCCGACCGCGCCCGTGCTGCCGCCGACGGCGCCCCTCTGTGCAAGCGCTGGCGTCGCGAGCAGCAGGGCCGTCGACGTGATTGCCAGCATCGTCTTGAACTTCAGCGCACGCATACGAACCTCCTCGAGCCCGCGCGATACGCCGCGCGAACCTGCATGCGATCCGGCAACGCCCATGCCAGGCACTTGCGCGACCGGTGTACCATCGCCCTGGCGACATCACAGTGACAGGCGGAGGGCGTCATGGCGTCATTGGACAGGATTGCGATCGTCACGGGCGCGGGATCGGGCATCGGACGCGCCTCGGCTGTTGCGCTGTCGCGCGACGGCTGGTCCGTCGTGCTGGCCGGGCGCCGCAAGGACGCCCTCGAAGAAACCGCGTCGCAGTGCAAGGGCCGCACACTCGTCGTGCCGACCGACGTCGGCGATCGCGCCGCCGTGAGCGCGCTGTTCGCGAAGACGAAGGAGACGTTCGGCCGGCTGGACCTGGTCTTCAACAATGCGGGCACCGGTGCCCCGGGTGTGCCGCTCGAAGACCTCACCCTCGAGCAGTGGAAGACCGTCGTCGACGCGAATCTGAACGGCGTCTTCTACTGCATCCAGGAAGCGTTCAAGATCATGAAGAGCCAGACGCCGCGCGGCGGTCGCATCATCAACAACGGCTCGATCTCCGCGCACGCGCCGCGGCCGAACTCCGCGCCCTACACCTCTACCAAACACGCGGTGACCGGCCTCACGAAAGCCGCGTCACTGGACGGCCGCAAGTACGACATCGCGGTGGGGCAGATCGACATCGGCAATGCCGAGACACCGCTCGCCTCGCGGATGAAGAATGGTGTGCCGCAGGCCAACGGGCAGGTCATGCCCGAGCCGCTGATGGACGTCGAGCACACCGCGCGCGCGATCGTGCACATGGCCTCGCTGCCGCCGGACGCCAACGTGCTGTCCATGACGATCATGGCGACGAAGATGCCGTTCGTCGGCCGCGGCTGACACGGCGCCCATGCCCAGCGCCACCAAGCGCGTGGCGGCGCGCGTCGCCCTCATCCGGGCCCGCCGCCAGATGACGCAGGAGTCACTCGCGGCCAAGGCGCGCATCAACCGCGTCACGCTCGCGCGGCTGGAGCGCGCGCTGCACCCGCCGAATCTCGACACCCTCGAACGCATCGCGCGAGCGCTCGGCGTCACCGTCGTCGATCTGGTGCGCTAGGCGCGGCGGCGTAAGGGCGGCGACGCGCGCCACGGATCACCAGGGTGAGGGCACACCCTCCGGCAATGGAATCTCGGCGACGTTGAGGACCATCGAGACGAGCGTGTAGTAGCCGCTCACACCGATCAGGTCGACGACACCCTGCTCGCCGAGCATCGCCACCGCGCGCTCGAAGAGCGCATCGTCCACGAAGTGCGCGTGGTGCAGCGTCGTGCAGAAGTCGTAGACGAGCTCTTCATCGCTCTTCATCCCGTTTGGCCGGCGCTTGCGGGCGACGTCATCCGCGATCGACTCGGCCAATCCGCCCTTCACCGCGAGCGGCCGGTGCGCGTACCACTCGTACTTGCTGCCCCAGTGGCGCGCGTTGATCAGAATCGCGAACTCGTTCAGCCGGGACGGCAGCGACGAGCTGAAGCGCAGGTACTCGCCGACCCGCTGCACGCGATCGGCGAGCTCGGGGCTGCGCAGCAGCACGTTGAACGGCCCCCGCGCGCCGCCGCGCGGCCCGCTGACGATCGCGTCGTAGGCGCGCTTCTGCGCGCCGGACATTCGCTCCGGGTCGAGAATCGAAAACCGCATGAGTCAGGCCTCCTGCCGCGGCGTCTAACCTGGCGCCGCGCCCTGCGTGGACGTGTAGACCGCATACAGCGACTGGCTGGCGGCCATGAACAGCCGATTGCGCTTGGGACCGCCGAAGCAGACGTTGCCGCAGATCTCCGGCAGTCGGATGCGGCCGATCAGCTTGCCCTCGGGATTCCAGACCGTGACGCCGCTGTAGCCGACGGCGCGCCCGGCGTTGCTCGACACCCACAAGTTGCCGTCGACGTCGGCGCGCACGCCATCCGGGCCGCATTTCACGCCGTCGATCATGAAGTCGCTGAAGAGCTTCTGGTTGGAGACCTTGTTGTCGGCGCCGACGTCGAACACGTGCATGTCACCTTTGCCGCCGGGGCCGGTGTCGCCGGGGCCCTTGCCCGTGCTGATCACGTAGAGCTTCTTGTAGTCCGGCGAAAAGCAGATCCCGTTGGGATTCGGCAGCTGCTGCTCGGTCACGACGAGATCCATCCGCCCTGTGGTATCGACACGGTAGACGCCGTGGGGAAGCTCGCGCTTGTACTCGCCGATGCCCCACGGCTGACCGAGCCGCGACTTGAGCCGGCCGGCCGGGTTGCTCGGGCCGCCCGCCGCATCCGGCGCCCCCTCGTAGAACTGGCCGCCGTACGGCGGATCGGTGAACCAGTACGAGCCGTCGGGATGCGGCGCGATGTCGTTGGGCGAGTTCAAACGCTTGCCCTGATAACTTTCGGCGATCAGCGTGATCGAGCCGTCGTTCTCGTAGCGCACCACGCGCCGCATGAGGTGCTCGCACGAGAGCTGGCGGCCCTGGAAATCGAACGTGTTGCCGTTGCTGTTGTTCGACGGCATGCGAAAGACGGTGACGCGTCCGTCGTCCTCGAGCCAGCGGAGCTGACGATTGTTCGGGATGTCGCTCCACACGAGATAGCGCCCCTGGCTGTTCCACGCCGGGCCTTCCGACCACAGCGCGCCCGTCCACAGCCGCTGGATCGGCGCGTTCGGCTGACGGAGCCCGTTGAACGACGGGTCGATCGTCAGCACATCCGGATCCGTGAAGTAGACGTTCGGCGGCGCATTCGGGCCGAAGTCGCGCGGCGGCGTAGAGATCACGGTGGGCGGCTCGACCGGCTTCGGTGGTGCCTGCGCAAGCGCCACTCCTGGCGAGAGCGCGACGACGCCCGCAGCTTTGAGCAGTGTGCGACGAGATACCGTGGCGGACATCGTCGTCCTCCGCGTGATGGGGCGCTGCACGAGATCGCCGTCCCTTATATCACTTTCGCGGCCCCGACGACCGCTAGATGACCTTTACGCCGCCGTTGAGCCGCACGTACCAGCACGGTCGATAGCCGAAGTGCGGAAACAGCGCCCGCGCGCACACTACCGTCTGTGGTCGATCGGTGAAGATCTCCAGCTTGCCGCTCTTGAGCCGCGTGGCGACGTACACGGTGAGCGTCTCGCGACCACCGCCGCGCGCGACGCGATAGTGCAGCACGAAGGCGTCACCGACGTACACGCCGGCCGCACAGCCGATGACGAGCACGATGATGCCGACGATGCGACCGACGCTCACCGCTCGTCCGCCGCGGCGAGCCGCGCGAACAGCCGTTTCATCGCGTTCACATGCGCGACGTACGCGGCCGCGTCGTGCTCCCCACAGCGCTGAGCAGGCATCAAACGAAACGCACGGCGCGCGTAGGCGTCCCCGGCGGCGGCGCCGCACAGGTGGATGATCGCGGCCAGGTCCTGCTTCTGCGCGAGCGTGGCTCGGACGATGCGGTGGCGATCCAGCGTCTCGGCCACGCCGCGATCGAGCAGCGCCGCCGTGAGCTCGACGGCGTGGCTCGGCACGATGCGACTGTAAAGCCCGTTGAACCAGCACGACTGCACGTCGTGCCACGGGCCGTCCTCCACGACGACGTGATCGTGGATGCAGTAGCGCCGCGCTTCCCGAAACGTCGCGTCGGTCATCTGGTACATCCCGACCGCGCTCGACGCCGGTCGGTACAGCTCGAACGGATTCCAGCTCAGACGCCATCGCCAGTACGTCCGCGCCACGGGGTTGCCCGCCCCCTCGACCTGCGCCAGCGCGGCCAGCAGCTCGGGTGTGATGAGGCGGGTCGAATGCCGGCGAAACAGCGGCGCGTACTCGCGCCATGTCTCGCTCGGCTCCTTGGAGAGCACACCGCTCACAGGGAAGAACAACTCGGTGGGCTTGCGAACGACATGGTAGATCCAGTTGACGGCGAGCCAGAGCGAGACGATCGCGAGCGCGCCGACGATGAACCGCACGGCGAGCGGCGCGGCCGCGAGGCGTTTGAGCGCGCGTCGAATGCGACGCAGCGCGCGCCGAGTACGGTATCGGAGCGGTCTGAGGACCGCGCGCCGGACGGAACGCCGGTGGCGGCGACGCGCGCTGGATGCCGTCCGTGTGCGCGCCATAGCGATGAATCGAGTATGCAGCACCACACCGGCGCCACGAAACGGTGTGGTTAACGGAGCGATTTACCAGGCGCGGGACGTTACGCTCACGCGTACCCAGCCGATCGTTCGCAGCGCCCACGCGCGGGCCGCGGAGCGGCGATCGCGCTGTCGCCGCTCGGTCAACGGAGTGTCTGCGCGCCGCCGCCGTTCGCCGTGACGGCGGTCGAAGATCACCTGGACGTCGTCGTCACCGGCGAACGCCTGTGACAGCGACTCGAAGCGTTCGGGCTCCTCGCGCGACACCACGAACAGCACCCGCCTCTTGCGCCGCACCGTCTCGTACCTCGTCGCGCTTCGCAGACTGCGGCGCTCCATGGACACCAAGCATAGTCGACAGGCGGCTGCGGCCGGGAGTCTTTTCGGCTATCGACGCCGTCGCAATCCTGGTGCCGACACTCGTGGAAGCCACCTCCCTCCTCTACCCTCACGAGCCCGAGCTCCGCCTCCTGCTGAGAAGCGATAAGTTCGTGGCTCGCCATGAACACGCTCCTGGCCGATCGACGCGCCTTCTTCAGCGAGCACCGTGACTTGCGCCACCGCGCTGGCGGGCGGGTTGCTGGACGATGATCAAAACGACTCAGCTAGGATCGTGTGGCTCGTCTGCGATGCGTGCAGCGCGAAGACCGTCAGAGAGGCGTGACGCTGAGGTGGTGCCCCCGGGGTGACTCGAACACCCGGCACGCAGTTTAGGAAACTGCTGCTCTATCCACCTGAGCTACGGGGGCCCATGAGGCGACCGACAACTGATTCTAGCAGCGGCTAGCTCGTCGGCCGGCCGATACCGCCCCCGCGCTCGAGAAACCGCCGCGCCACCGCGACGTGCATCGCGATTCCCGACGCGAGCGCCGACTCGTTGAGCATCATCCGGTTGGAGTGATTGGGGAAGACATCGCCGGCGTCGGGGCGCGTGCCGAGATTCGCCATCGCACCGGGCACGCGCTGCAGCACGTACGAGAAATCCTCGCTGCCCATCACGGGATGCCGCATCGGCTTCACGCGCGCGGCCCCGAGCAGCTCGCGCGCCGTGTCGAGCACGAAGTCCGCGAAACCCGCGTCGTTCGACGTCACCGGATAGCCGCGCGTGATCTCGACGCCGGCCTCCGCGCCGTGCGCGGTGGCGATGCCGTCGGCCACGCGGCGCACGCCCTCGAGCACGCGATCGCGCGTCGTCTCGGACACCGTGCGGACCGTGCCGAGCATGTGCGCGGTCTCCGGAATGACGTTGCGCGTGGTGCCCGCTTCGATGCGTCCGATCGTGATCACCGCGGGGTCGAACACGTTCACCCGCCGCGTGACGAGCGTCTGAAACGCCTGCACGATCTCGCAGGCGATGGGAATCGGATCGAGACAGTCGTGCGGTGCGGACGCGTGACCGCCCTTGCCGCGCACCGTGATCTGGATCGTGTCGCCCGAGGCCAGCATCGGACCGGGCCGCGTGGTGATGACACCGGCCGCCTCGCGATGTGTGACGTGGATCGCAAAGGCGCCCGTGGGCGCCGCCGCGTCGTCGAGCAGCCCTTCCTCGAGCATTACGCGTGCGCCGTGGTAGCCCTCCTCACCCGGCTGGAACATGAAGACGATGGACCCGGCCAGCTCGGCGCGCCGACCCGCGAGCTCGCGCGCGGCGCCGACCAGCCTCGCGACGTGGGCGTCGTGGCCGCACGCGTGCATCGCGCCGTCGACTTCGGACGCGAACGGCAGCCCCGTCGCCTCGCGCAGCGGCAGCGCGTCCATGTCCGCGCGAAGCAGGATCGTCGGGCCCGGCCGGCTGCCGGAGAGCCGCGCGACGACGGACGTCGTGCTGCGGCCCGTGGCGACGTCGAGACCCAAGCCGTTCAGCGCCTGCAGCACGGCCACTTGCGTGCGTGGCAGCGTCAACCCGATCTCGGGATGGCGGTGGATCCGACGCCGTAAGTCGATCGCGTCGTCCGCGACGCGCTGGGCCTCGGCAAGAATGTCGGGGGGCGTCACGCCGGAAGCATACCTCAGCGCAGGATCTTCTGAACGGTCGTGCGGTTGACCTCGATGCGCACCTCGACGGGCGATTCCGTGAGGCGGAGATGACGGATCGACTTGTCGACCAGCTCCTGCAGCTCTTCGCGGGAGTAGCGCTCGGCCGCCGCGTCGTCGACCATGAGGATGTGCTCCGCCAGGCGCCCGTGACGGATTCGAAAGCGCTGCGCCCCGCGCTCGAAGTCGTAATAGTTGCTCACACGGACATCGGGAATCCGGCGCATCAAATAGCCCTGGAGATCGTTCGCCTTGTCGTCGTCCATCGTTGTCGATCCTAGGTCAGGTCGTTCGCATCGATGCCGCGCGCCTTCAGCAGCCCGCGCAGCTTGCGCAGCCCCGAGCTTTCGAGCTGGCGAACGCGCTCGCGACTGAGCGACAGCCGCTGGCCGATCATCTCCAGCGTCTCGGGCTCGTCACCTTCCAAGCCGAATCGTCGCCGGAGCACGGTTCGCTCGTTCGGCGCGAGGTCGTCGAGCACGGAAATGAGATCGGCGCGCTGGCGGAAGAGGTCCACGAAGCTATCCGCGCCCGTGCCGAGGCGATCGGCGATGAGGTCACCCAGCGTGGCCGTCGCGTCGGGGCCGGCCGGCGCGTCGAGTGACACGGGGTGCTGACGCACCTCTTCGAGCTCGTCGATCTCACGCTCACTCGTGCCGAGCGCCCGCGCGAGCTCGTCGGTCGTCGGCGGCCGGCCGAGCGCCTGCGTGAGCCGGCGCTGCTCGCGCAGATAGCGCGTCAGCAACAGCTCGACGTGGACCGGCAGCCGGATCGTGCGCGCCTGGTTCGCCAGCGCGCGCGTGACCGCCTGGCGGATCCACCACGTGGCGTACGTGGAGAACCGCGTGCCGCGCGCGGGCTCGAACTTCTCGACGGCGCGCAGCAGCCCGAGATTGCCCTCTTCGATCAGATCCGGCAGCGGTAAGCCGCGGTTGAGATAGCGGCGCGCGATCTGCACCACGAGTCTGAGATTCGCCTCGATCATGCGCTGCTTGGCGGCCTCGTCGCCCGCGCGGAGGCGCTCGGCGAGTGCGTGCTCCTCCTCGCGCGTGAGGAGCGGAATCCGCGCGATCTCGGCGAGGTACACGCCGAGGTTGGCGCGGCTCGTCTCCCGCGTCTCGTCGCGGACGTCGTCGTCCACGACGTCGACGAGCGGCTCCAGCGGCTCGTCCGGAACGGCTTCTTCCGCTTCGCGACTACTCATCGGGCTCGTCCGTGTCGTCGACGTGCGCCACGCGTCCCGGCATCGGCAGCATGTAGAGCGGATTGTAGACCCGCCCGTCGCGTCGGATCTCGAAGTGGACGTGAAAGTTGGTGGCGCGGCCGGTGCGGCCCACGGTCGCGATACGCTGGCCCGGCACGACGCGGTCGCCCACCTCGACGAGATTCTCGTCGTTATGGGCGTACACCGTCATGAACCCCTGCTCGTGCTCGATTTTCACGACGCGGCCATATCGCGGCTCGACGCTCGCCGCGGCCACGACGCCCTCGGCCGCGGCGAAGATCGGCTCGCCGTGCCCGGCGCGGATGTCGATGCCGCGATGCCAGCCGCCGCGCCGTCGTCCGAACGGCGACGTCACGGTGCCGTCTGCCGGCCAGAGG
>JBKOUQ010000150.1:0-7871 GCA_046723475.1 Candidatus Methylomirabilota bacterium | reverse complement strand
TGATCGATCTCACGCCGCCGCGCGCGCCGTCGCGTACGTGAGGCGCTGCTCCAGGAAGCGCAGCACGACGCTCTCCGACTGGCTGAGCTCGGCCGTGGCGCTGCGCAACGCGCGCGCCGCGGCGCGCCGGTCGAGCGTCGCGCCTTGCAGATACGCGTCGACGACGGCGGGATGGACGTAACAGCGACGGCTGATCGCCGGCGTGTTACCCAAACGCCCCGCGACGGTCTCGACGGCGCGCGTGATGTTGCGGCGCGCCTCGCGTGTGGACGCGAAAACGGCCGTCTCGGCCAGCGCCAGCGCCGCCAGCACGGTGCCGGCCCACGTGCGAAAGTCCTTGGCCGTGAACTCGGCGCCCGCGATCTCGCGCAGGTAGGCGTTGACGTCCGCCGAGTCGATCGTCTGACGGTCCCCACCGTCGTCGACGTACTGAAACAGCTCCTGGCCCGGTAGATCCTGACAGCGCCGTACGATGCGCGCCAGTCGAGGATCGCGTACGTCTACCATGTGCTCGCGGCCGCCCTTGCCGCGGAAGCGAAACCGTAGCGTCGCACCGCGCACGGCGACGTGTCGCGTGCGCAGCGTGGTCAGCCCGAACGAGCGGTTCGCGCGTGCGTATTCCTCGTTGCCGATGCGGATGAGCGTGCGCTCGAGCAGGCGGACCACGGTCGCGAGGACCTTCTCGCGCGGCAGTCCGGGGCGAGCGAGATCGGCGCGAACGCGCGCACGGATACGCGGCAGCGCGTGCGCGAACGCGAACATCCGCGCGTACTTCGTCTCGTCGCGCGCCTCGCGCCACCGCGGATGATAGCGATACTGTTTGCGCCCCCGCGCATCACGGCCCGCCGCCTGGATGTGTCCGTGGGAAGAGGGGCAGATCCACACGTCACGCCACGCCGGCGGAATCGCGAGGCTTCGGATGCGCGCCAGCACGGCGCGATCGCGGATGCGGCGGCCGTCGGTGTCCAGATAGATGAAGCCGCGGCCGACCCGCCGTCGACTCAGGCCGGGGCGATGTTCGTTGACGTACGTGAGTCCCGCCCGCTTCGCCGAGTCCACGGGGTCCGTGACCACGCGACGACGAGCGGCGCGCGACGTCGACACAGCGGGACGCTACGCAAGCGACGTGCCGTCGGAGGACGGCGCGCGCGTCGATCAGGCGACGCCGCGCGCGACTACCAGTGGATCGACTGGCCGGCAGACAGCAGCGCGATGTTCTCTTCGAGACCGTCGGCGAGCGCGGCCTTCATCAGCCGCGACGGCGGCTCGGCGAACGGCTCGCGATTCATGTCGAAGGTGCCGAAGTGGATCGGCACGAACAGTCGACCGCCGACGTCTTCGAAGAGCTGCAGCGCTTCTTCGGGGTTCACGTGGTTGGGGTGTCGCTTGTCCCATGCGCTGTAGCCGCCGATCGGAATAGCGGCCAGATCGAACGGCCCGAAGCGCTTGCCGATCTCCGCGAGCGACTTCGTGTAGCCGGTGTCGCCGGCGAAGAAGAAGCGCTTGCCGGCGCCGGTGATGACCCACGACGACCACAGGCGCAGGTTCTGATCACGCAGCCCGCGACCCGACGAGTGCTGGGCGGGCGTGCACGACACGGTGAGCCCACGGAACGTCTGACTCTCCCACCAGTCCATTTCCACGACGTTCGTGATGCCGAGATCGCCGAACCACGACTTGAGACCGAGCGGCACGAAGAAGCGGGGATGGAACGTCCGGTCGAGCCGCACGACGGTCTCGACGTCGAGGTGGTCGTAGTGATCGTGCGAGATGACGACCGCGTCGATCGGCGGCAAATCCTCGAAACGCACGCCGGGCGGGATGAGCCGCCGCGGTCCGGCAAAGCCGACCGGACTCGCGCGGTCGCCCCAATGCGGATCGGTCAGAATGTTGACGCCGGCGAGCTGCACGAGCAGTGTCGAGTGGCCGATCCAGGTGACGGTCGGCGCCGTGCCGTTTGATCGCAGCTCGGCGCCGTCGTTGCGCAGCACCGCTGGAAGCGCGCCACGCGCGGGCCACCGTTCGAGCACCATCTTCCGCACGAGCCGCTCGGTGCGCTCGATGACGGTGTAGTGATATGCGTTGTCGAGATTACGAAAGCCTTGGCCGAGGTGGTGCGCGGGCAGGGGCTTGCCCGGCACCTCGGCGCCCGGCGCCAGGACACCAGCGACGAGCACAGTGGTGGCGACGACCAGCACGGCGAGCGTGACGAGCGCGATGGAGGTACGGAAGAAGCCGCGATGCCCCAACGCGAGTCACATTACCACAGCCCTGGCCTGCCGACCAGCGTTCGAGGCGGCTCAGGCCTCCAGAACGCAGACCGCTTCCGGCGTCACCGTCTGGGATGCGATCGTCTCGACGCAGAACAGGTGTACGGCCTCGCGATCGTGCATCTTGTAGCCGGGCGCGAGATCGCCGCCCACGGTCAGCACGAAGTCATCGCCGCGCGTCGAGAACACCGCGCCGGCCCCCAGCACGACGGGGGAGCGATGCACGGCCGCAAGCACGTCGCGGAGCTGCCGCGCGGCCGGATATCCGGCTTCGTCCGTGGCCTGTACGTACGCGTAATACCGTGGCGTCGCGAGCACCGCCTCGTACGGGCCGCCGATGCCGCGCTCGTCGAGCATCTCCACGGCCCGGACGAGATCGCTCACGACCGCGCCGGGACGGGCCCAATCCTGCGCCTTCACGCGCGCGCTGTCCTTGGCCGTCAGGAAGCCGTTGCCGACGGGATCGCCGTAGAACGCCAGGCGATCCTCGGCCAGCGCGACCTCGCGCGCCGCCGCTTCCGCGGTGTCCGCGTCGAGCACGGGCGCGCCGCGCTCGAACACCTCGATGGACGACCACGGCAGACTGAACTCGGCGCGAATCTCCGACAGCAGCACGACGTTCGGCACGCAGACGACGGCGCGGCCCGGGGCCCCTGCGCACGGCGTCATCGTCCCCAGTCGGGCGGCAACGTGATCCCAGCCATGCGGCCCGTCGAAGGTGGCCACGCGGCGCGCGGCCAGAATGTGACGCGCGGCCTGGGCGATGGCCTCGTCGAGCGCTTTCCAGACGCGCTCGGAGAATGGCGCGGTATGACGACGCAGGTAATCCATCAGCGACCTCCACGAAGCGAGCCGATTCCACGGGGAGCGGGGCCGCCGTTGCCGGCGCCCGCCGACGCCGGCGCGGCCTCGGCGGCGTTCTCGCGCGCCACGATCGACCCTTCGGTGAACAGATACGTTTTGAGCTTCGCCGCGAAATCCGTGTCGTGACGCCGGATCCACTCGAGCACCATCGCCGCGTGCTCGATCTCCTCCTCGCGGTTGTGTGCGAGGACCTCGCGCAGCGCGGAGTCCTGCGTGGCGTCCATCCGCTGTTGGTACCAGTCGATCGCTTCGAGCTCTTCCTGCAGGCTCACGATCGCGCGGTGCAGGTCGCGCGTGCGTGGAGCGAGGTGCTCCTCGGCCTCGTGGAACGTCGTCGACCCCTGTGGCATCCCGTCCTCCTCGGGGCTCGGCGCGCGGACGACGCCGGACCCGGGGGCTCGTGCATCAAGAACCGCGCCGTCGGCTTCGCCTTGACAGCGCCCCACGTGGACCGCTACGAGAGAGCCATGAGCAACGAAGGTTGGGTCCGCGTGGCGGGAGTGGCCGAAATCGCGCCGGGCGAGGGGCGGGTGGTCGACGCGGGCGGCCGTACCCTCGCCGTGTTCAACGTCGACGGCACGTATTACGCGCTCGACAACGCGTGTACACACCGGGGCGGGCCGCTCGGCGAAGGCGATCTGGACGGCGCCGTCGTGTCGTGTCCCTGGCATGCGTGGCGCTGGGACGTCACGACCGGCGCCAACGTCAACAATCCGGCGGTGCGGGTCGCCTGCTTTCCCACGCGCGTACAGAACGGCGCGGTCTTCGTGCACCTGGGGGGCTGAGCGGTAGGCGTCGGCGGGTGATGCGAGGGCCGGCGCCCCGGAGGGCGCCGGCGTCGACAACTAGCGTCGGGTCAGCGAGGTCAACCGCTGCCGACCAGCACGGAGAGCTTCTTCTCTCGATTCGTACGCCATCCACTCACGTGTCCAACTGCTGTCAATCACTTCATTCCGCGCGCGATCTCGGATCTCCCAGCGCCACAGGCACGGCTCGTTCATCAAGCGCACCTCGACGCTGAGATGCTGCGGCGCCTTGCTCTCCATGCCCCCTCCTTCTGCGCTGAGCCCGCAGAATTTTGCAAGGCATATGCCTTCACACAACGGCTCGCCGGGTGCGCCAACGCCGCGTGGTTGTTGGCCGCCGCTCGAGGCGGCCGCGCGGAGAGGGTAGCACCGTTCCAGAATCTTCCCTCGAACGAGGTGAACCGGCTAGCATGGGAAGCCGTGGAGGTGCCCTGGGTCGTCGTCGTGGGCGCCGCAGTGCTCGGGGGACTGGGGCTGGCGTGGGGGCAGCGCCGGTATCAGCGCTGTCCGCACTGCGGACGTATCACCCCGCGCGTGTATCGCGGCTGGAAGCGCTGTCGGCAGTGCGGTCGTCAGTATCGGAGAGGATTACGGTTGCGATGAGACGGATGCTGCGCTTGCTGGGCCTCGACGACGCCGAGCACGACCTGCCGGACGTCGACGCCGCGTCGCCGAGCGTGATCGGCGCCGGTCTGAGCATCAAGGGTGAGCTGCGCGGCGCCGGGTCCGTCACGGTGCTCGGCCACTTCGAGGGCGACATCGTGCTGGACGGCACGCTGCACGTCGCGGCCGGCGGCCGCGTCGACGCCAACATCAGCGCGCACGCGATCGTCGTCGGCGGTCTCGTGCGCGGCAATCTCTCCGCGGACACGCGCGTAGAGATTCTGTCGACGGGCGCGCTGAGCGGTACCGTGAAGAGCGTGAGCTTCAGCGCCGCGGACGGCGCCAGCGTGAAAGGCGAGCTGTGGGTCGACCAGCCCGCGGTCGCGGGGGCGCGTCCCGCCAAAGGCGAGGTCTCGTGAAGCTCGCGCTGCCCCCGCTGCCGTCACCGCGCACGCTGCTGCTGGCCGGCACGATCGTCGTGATCGTCGGCGCGGCCGCCGTGGGCGGCTGGTACTGGTACGACGCGCAGCAGCGTCGCATCGTCGCCGCGTACGCCGCGGCCATGCAGCGCGTGTCCGCCGCGCAGGCGCCGCAGGCGCCCGCCGAGGAACGCACCCGTGCGCAGCAGGAGCTCGAGCAGCTGATGGCGCAGCACCCCTCGGCCGCGCCGGTTGGCGAGGCCGCGTACGAGCTCGGCAATCTCCGCTACGCCGCACGCCAGTGGGCCCCAGCCCGCGGCGCGTACGAGATCGCGCTGGCCCGCACGGGCAGCCCGACGTTGCGCACGCTCGCACGCACGTCGATCGGCTACACGTGGGAGGAGGAGCACGACTGGGCCCACGCGATCGAGGCGTATCAGGCGGTCGCGCGCGACCTGCGGCCGAAGGACTTTCTGTACGATGATGTCCAGCTCGCGCTGGCGCGCGCGCAGGAGCTCGGCGGCAAGCCGGCCGACGCGATCGCGACCTACGAGCGGCTGCTCAAGGACGCGCCGGGCAGCGTGCGCGCCGCAGAAGCCAAGCAGCAGCTCTCGCGGCTTTCCGCCGCGCCCAGCAAATAGCTTTCCGCCACGCCCCAGCAAATAGCTTTCGGCCGCGCTTTCGCCGTCGTTTGCGGGCCCGGTCAACTTCCGATAAGAGGGATTATGTTAAATTATGGCAACGACGGACCGGGCGCGAATCGAGCCGCGAAACCCGGGCCTCAGCCCGGGATCTGCGCTTCTTCCGGCAGCTGCTCCCACACCGGCGTGAACGGCGGCACCGTGAGGCCGAACTTCTCGCACAGCCCCGCCACCTCGGTGGCGAAGGCCTGGCGCACCTCGTCGTTGTCGCGCAGCTTGAGCCGGTAGCGGCGGTAGAGCACGTTCTTCGGCGAGCCGGGCCGGCCGAAGATCTTCATCGTGCGGATGTACCACTTGGCGAACGTCGCTTGCGCCTCGTCGTGCGTGGCGGGATCCTCGGCGAGCTTCTTCACCCAGTACTCGCCGTGGCGGATGTGGAACTTCTCCTCCTTGAAGATGCCCTCGATCGCGCGTACCCAGGGGCCGTACGAGCAGCTGCGGACGTCCTCGAGCTGGTGGCCGGCGCCGCGGTCCATGCAGAAGTTGAAGAACACGAAGTCCTGCCACGTCTCGATCGGGTAATAAAAGATGTTCACGCGCTTGTCGGACGTGATCCGCCGCGTGCCGATGTCGGCGTCCGCCTCGATCCGCATCGTGAACACTTCGTCGTGCGCGCGCACATGGCTGTCGACGTCGACGCCCAGATCCGCGAGCAAGCCGTACATCACGGCGGCGTGCCGCAGCTCGTCCTTGACGATCTGCGCCACCACGTGCTTTTCGTCGACGGTCGGCGCCTTCTGAATCCACGGCACGTAGCCGTAGCCGCCGGCCAGCTCGGAGTCGGCCTGCATCGTCATGAGATGCACCAGGGCCTCGCGGTACTCCGGCGTCATCTCGTCCGCGGACTCCAGACGCTCGCCGCGCTCGATCCGCTCCAGCATCGCCCGCTCCTCGCTCATGGGGCGCCTCCTTGCATCCAGTCTACCGCGGCCGGATGGGCTGCTCGATCACCCGCACGGCTTTGCCCTCCGAGCGCGGCAGCGTGCGCGGGGCGACGACGGTGACCTCGGCCGTCAGCCCGATGGCGTGCGCGAGCCGCTCGCGGATGCGCTGCCGCAGCGCCGAGAGCGTGGGATGCGTCGCGTCGAAGCCACCGCAGCGCTCGGTGACGGCCGGCGCGGGCTCGACCTGCACCTCCAGGCGCGCCAGCGTGCTCGTGCGGTCGACGACGAGCTGGTAGTGCGGCACCACCTCCTCGACGCCGAGCAGCGTGTTTTCGACTTCCGAGGGGTAGAGGTTCACGCCGCGCACGATCAGCATGTCGTCGGCGCGCCCCTTGACGCGCGCGATGCGCGCACTGGTGCGCCCGCACACGCACGGCGTGTCGTCGAGCGTCGTGATGTCGGCCGTGCGATAGCGGATGAGCGGCAGCGCGCGCTTGCTGAGCGTGGTCAGCACGAGCTCGCCCTCGGTGCCCGGCGGCCGCACGGCGCCGGTGACCGGATCGATGATCTCCGGCAGGAAATGATCGTCGGCGAGGTGCAGCCCTCGGCGGGCCTCGCACTCGCCCGCCACGCCGGGGCCGATGATCTCGGAGAGCCCGTAGACATCGTACGCCGGGCAGCCGAACGCGCGCTCGAGAGCCGCGCGCAAGCCTTCCGTCCACGGCTCGGCGCCGTACAGGCCATACCGCAGGCCGAGGGCGCGCGGGTCGTCGCCCTGCTCGACGAAGGTTTCGGCGATGTGCAGCGCGAACGATGGCGTCGCGCACAGTCCCGCGGGCCGCAGATCCGTGAGCAGGAGCATCTGGCGCGCGGTGTTGCCACCGGAGACCGGGACGACGCAGAGGCCCACCCGCTCGGCGCCCTCGTGAAACCCGAGGCCCCCGGTGAACAGCCCATAGCCGAACGCGTTGTGCAGCGTGTCGCCGGCGCGCGCGCCTGCCGCGACGAGCACGCGCGCCATGACCTCGCGCCCTACGTCGAGGTCGCCCGCCGTGTAGCCGACGACGGTCGGCTTGCCCATGGTCCCCGACGACGCGTGCAGGCGTGCGAGCTCGCCGCGCGCCACCGCGAACAGCCCAAACGGATAGTGCTCGCGGAAATCGCTCTTACGCGTGAAGGGCAGGCTCGCGAGCTCGGCCAGCGACCCAAGTGTGCGGCCGCCGCGCAGCCGCTCGGCGTAGAACGGCACGTGCTCGGCGGCCCAGGCCAACGTCACGCGCAGGCGATCCCACTGCAGTGCCGCGCGCGCCGCCGCCGTCATGGG
>JBKOUQ010000281.1:0-7078 GCA_046723475.1 Candidatus Methylomirabilota bacterium | reverse complement strand
GGCTGCGAATACACGGCGGGCGCGGGCTGCACGACCGGCGGAGGCGGCGGCGCCAGTGCCCACAGCGGTGCCGTTGCGAGCGCGAACGCCCCGACGACGAGGCCGCCGATCAACGCCCCGGGCCACCACCAACCGCCATGGTGACCGTGATGCCATCCGCCGGCCCATGCGAGATCCGGCAGCATCGCGGCGGAGAGCACAAGCACGACGGCGAGGAGCGCGAGCGCTCGCTTCATAGACGTCCTCCTCGGCGGAAGCATATCAAAAAGAACGTCAGGTTCTGCTGCTCACCGTACCGAGAGCAGTGGTGGGCATGAGCGTCACGTCGTCCCGACCTGGTCGGTGCGCAAGTGAACCCGAAAAATCGCGCCACCAGCCGGGTTGTTCTCGACCACCATGCGACCGCCGTGGGACTCCACGATCGCGTGACTGATCGTCAAGCCCATACCGAGCCCATCCGGTTTGGTGGTGAAGAACGGCTCGACGATGCGAGCGAGGTCGGCTTCTGCGATGCCCTTGCCCGAGTCATGCACACCGAGTTCGACGTATGGGCCGGCGGCCGGCGCAGTCCATACGGTGACCTTGGGTGTCGCAGCGTCTCGCTGTGCGGCGGCCTTGATGGCGTTGGTGAGGAGGTTCAAGATCGCTGCTGGATCTGAACGGTGTCCCCGTAGACGACCGGCAGCGCGTCCGCGGGAAGGAATTCGATCGTGACCGCATGCCGCAGCGCTTCGCTTGCCACGAGGCGGATCGTGTTCGCCGTGAGATCGTTGAGCGCGATCGGCATCCTGACGGACTCGGTCTTCGTCAGCATCTTCCGCATGCGCCGGATGACCTCGGTCGCTCGCTTGTCATCGCTCACGATGTCCGCAAGGCATGCTCGCAGCTCCTCGAGATTGAACTCCGGGTCGGACAGCAGCAATTTTGCCGCTTGCGCGTTAGCCAGGATGCCAGTCAGCGGCTGATTCAATTCGTGCGCGATCGACGAGGCAAGGTGACCCATGGCGGCCACGCGGTCGAGATGGGCGATCTGGCCCAAGTTGAGCTGTGCGGCCGCCTCCGCCTGCCGTCGCGCCGTCACGTCGAGGTGCATTATCGCCGCACCTCCGCCGAGATGGGCCAGCCGGCGCACCCGGACTTCGAACCAGCGGTCCGCGCCGTGCCGGGACGTCCGATATTCGGCGGCGAACTCGTCGCGTTTGTCGCGAAGGATCGACTCGACGGCTGCGTGTACCGTTTGCGCAATGTCTGACGGCATGTCGACCGCGTTCCGGCAGGCATCCAGATAGTTCGCGCCGACCTTCAGCGCGGAGTGCGCGCTGGCATCGCTGCGCGCTGCAGTGGCCCAGGCGTCGTTGGTCTGGACGATCGTTCCGGCGGAGTCGATGATCGCCGTCTCACCCGGCAGCGCAGCGAGGACAGCGCCAGCCATCGCTTCGCTGGTCTCGACAGCCGTCGCGCTCTGCATACGAATCACTGCGGTGGCGAAGGGCTCGGCCAGCGCCCGTAGCTGCTGCACGATATGGACAGGCCACCGGCGCTCGGCACTGAGGCTGATGAACGCGAGGGCCCCGAGCCGGCGATCACCGCTCAGCAACGGGATCGCGACTAAAGAGCGAGCGCCGACGGTTTCGAACGCTGCACGTTCCGCAGACGCGGACGGCGGAAGCTCACTGAGATTCGTAAAGGAGACGATCTCGCCGGCTTCCATACGCTTACGAAGGGCGGGAAAGCGCTGCAGGTCAAGCGTCGCTGGAGGCGCCTCGATGCCTGGCTTCTGCCAGACGTGCGTGACCGACAATGTTGAGCCGTTCGGCGCACGCTGCCACAGCGCGCCGCGATCGACATCGAGGAATATCGCGACGCGCCGCAAGCCGTCGCGGATCCGCTCGTCGAACTGATCCGCCGTGGCGGCAGCGCAGGCTGTGACGATATCACTTACGAGCATTTCGAAGCGCAGACGCTCGGCCAGGACTGTCTGGGCCTCGCGCCGCCGTCGGCGCTGAATGAGGAGCGTGGCGATAAGCGCCGCCTGTGTCCCAAAGAGTCCGACCGCGCTCACGACATACCAGCGGTACTGCTGCCAGAATGTCGGCTGGCGGAAAAGCACCACGCTGCCGGGCGGCAGGCGAGCCTCGCTGATCTTCCAGCGCTGCAGCTCCCGCCAGTCGTAGGTGGGATCCGCCGTCGCGACGAACACGTCCTGGAAGCTCGTCGCCGGATCGCCGCGCAAGATCCGGATGGCGACGCGCGCGGACTCCGCGCCCATGCGCTCGGCCTGCAAAAGACTGCCACCACCAACGGTCCCCAGACCGACGTGGTGCCGGTACAGGGACGTCATCGGCGCCACGGAGACCTGGTGAAGGCGCTGGAGCGCCTCGTCCTCGTTGTACGTCACGCCCGCGGCGTCCATCATCAGCAGCCCATAGAGAATGAACGACCGAGGTGGGAGGCTCGCCGCGAGGCCGAGCATCTCGTCGAACGTCAGGTCGTTGACCCACGTGAACGTCACGCGGTCCGCGAAGCGTGCGAGGCGCCGGCGGTACTCGGCACTCCAGTACTGCTCGAGCCGAGACGCGCCCTGCACCACGACGATGTTTGTCGTCCCTGGCACGAGCTGCAGAATGTTCTCGACCAGACCTTCGATGTCGAGATTCACTCCGACGAACGCGGCATTCCGAAGCGGCCCCGCCGGCAGCACCCGGCGGTCCATCGAGCTGTAGAGGACGGGCGTCGTCCCGAAGAGACGATCGCGATGCTGAACGACGAACCGACCCGCGGGCGCCCCGATCGGGACGACGAGGTCCGGCTGCCATCTCGTCAGACGCGTCTGCAGCAGCGCGACGAGCGCCTGTTCCATGTCTGGCTGCCCGAAGCGGGTCAGGTCGAGCGAGACCTCGCCGATGTCAAGGCGCTTGCCCATCTCCCGGGTCAGCGTTGTCTGGAACGCGGTTGAGTGGATCGTGAACGGCGGCGCGGTGCTCCCGAACGAATGGATCATCAAGACGCGCTGGATCTCGGCGCCGGCAGCCGAGTCGTTCATGACTGCAACAAAAGCGAGGCCGAGCGTTACCGTGAGCGCGGGGCCTGTAGCGCTTCCTAGCCAGGTGCTGCCGACGAGGAGCGTCGTCAGTGACCATACGCGCACCTGGCGCCCGTACCGCATCGCGGGCGACGCTAGCACAGCCGCTTGCCGCCTGCGTTACGACTAAAGTCCAGTAGCGCGGGCCGCGGCCAGGTTTCAACAGCCGCTCCCCGCGCCAAAAGGCGCGTAAATCCTGGACCTGACGCAGATCAGAAAAAGAACGTCAGGTTCTTCGCGAGCAGCACGCTCTGGTCCAGCACGATGCGGCGCCGCGCGAGCTTGAACCCGTCGTTGACCCGCCGCAGCACATCGTCGCGCTTGCCGACGAGCACGTCGGTCTCGGTCTCCACGCGGTTGCGATATATAAGGAAGCGGCTCTTCACGGCGACCTCGCTCGCCGACGGCCCCGCGTCGCCGACCTGCACGTTCGAGATCATGTGACACGTACGCGAGGGCGGCTCCTCTGCCCAGTGGATCCCCGTGAGAATCTGGCGCACGCGGCGCGTGAGCGTGTCCTTGCCCTCGTCGAACCAGCTCACGTCGGCGCCCTCGCGCGTGAACTCGCGCTCGGGCTCGTCGTGCGGAACGTTGCGCCGCATCGGCATGAAATACTGCACGTCGTCGGTCAGCAGCTCCAGCCAGTCCTCGTAGCGGCGCGCGTCGAGAAGCTCGGCCTCGTGATACAGAAACGCTTCGACCTCGTGCCGCAGCAGCAACCGTTCGACGTCGATCATTTGAGCGCGTCCCACGTCGAGGCCTCCATGAACTGTCGCCAGCGCCGGTAGAAGCCGCGCTGGTTGTGCTCGCTCGCGTTGCCCGTGACGTCGGTGATCGCGCCCGGCAGGGTGAGGCCGTGGTCCTCGAACGCGCGCGTCGAGCGGCCAAGCCCCATCTCGTAGTTGTAGGGATGCTGCCGCGCGATCGTGCCGCGACTGGCCTTGTGCGCGTAGTTCCAGTTCTCCATGTCGTCCTGCTCGGTGAGCCCTGATGGCCCGGAATAGCGGATGTAGTAGTGGCGCAGAAAGTCCTTCACCTGCGCGGGCGCGTCGGCGTCGACGAAGTACCACCGCCAGACTTCGGTCTGGTGCGGCCCGCGCGGGTGCCAGACGGCCAGCGTACGCGGCTGCCGAGCGAGCGGCGACGCGTTGGGAAACATCGTCCCCGGCCCGCCGAACAGCCGCCACGACTCGCCGAGCCGACGCCGGCGCTCCTCTTCGCAGCGACGGAAGTAGTCCGCGACGACCGGCGCGTCCTGGTACGCGGGCGTCAGCGGCGCGTCGTGCGGACGCAGGAACGCGATCATCGAGTGCCCCAGCTCGGGGAAGGACACGTCGAGCCAGCGCGCCTGGGTGCGCTCGCCCATGTCGCGACGGCCCTGGCCGCTCGGACCGATGCCGACCATGTCGACCGAGCGGTGACTGATGCCGTGATAGCGGTCGCCCGAAAAGTTCTCGGCGGGAAACTTCCAGTTGCACGGGATGAGCCACTTGTGGACGCCGCCGATGGCCTCGGTGCCGCCCTCGCGCCCATCCCAGGCGTCGAGCAGCAGATCCAGATACAGCTTGTAGCCGCCGACGTAGTCGAGAAACGAGGGCGCCGTCCGGTCCCACGTCGCCCAGATCGTGCTCTTGTAGCTCGTGCTCTGCGCCACTTCGATGAGGCCCCACTGCGACCGGTCGAGCTGCGCACCGTACGCGTCCTTCGCGAAGGGCACGCCGACGAGCGCGCCGTCCGTGCCGTAGCTCCAGCCGTGGTACGGACACTGGAACTCCACCGTGTTGCCTTCGTCGTACCGGCACACCTTCATGCCGCGATGCCGGCACGAGTTGAGGAACACACGTACGCGCCCGGCGCGGTCGCGACACACGATCACCGACTCCTCGCCCATCGACGACACGAAGTAGTCACCGGCGTGCGGAATCTGGCTCTCGTGTCCCAGGAACAACCACGCGCGGGCGAAGATCTGCGCTTGCTCCTCGCGATAGATGTCCTCGTCGACGAAGATCTCGCGGCTGATGATGCCGCGCTCGACGTCCATCAGACCGTTCAGCTTCTTCATCACGGTTTCCTCAGTCGCATGTCCTCGTACGGGGCCGCGAAATACAGGAGCTGATTGAGACCGACCGCGGGCTCCTCCACGCGCGGGCCGATGCCGTGCAGGCTGGCCGGTTCGAAGATCGGCGCGTACATCACGCGCTCGTGCATCAATCGCTGCATCTGATGCAAGAGCGCTTCGCGCTTTCGGCGGTCCCGTTCCTGCGCCTGCTGCCGGAAGAGCTCGTCGATGTCCGGATAGCCGCCGTAGGCGTAGGTACCGCTGCTGATCACAAATGCCTCGAGTCGCGCGGCGGCGTTGCCCGGCGCGGCCGACACGCCGAGGATCAAGCCGGTCAGCTTCTTCGTGCGCCACGCCTCGAAGAATGTGGCGCGCTCCATGCTGCGCACCCGCGTCCGGATGCCGACGGCCGCGAGGTAGCCGCTCACGCCCTCGGCGAACGTCGTGAAGGGCGGTACCGGCGTGAGGTCGCCACCGTCGAAGCCGTTTGGATAGCCGGCTTCGGCGAGCAGGCGACGCGCCTGGGGCACATCGTACGGATGCGGATCGACCTTCAGCGCAAAGTCCATCACGGTCGGAATGATGGAGCCCGTAAGACGCGCGTAGCCCAGGCGCTCCGCCTGATTGAGGGCCTGGCGATCGAGCGCGAGACTCGCGGCCAGACGAACGCGCCGGTCTTGCCATGGGGACCTGGCCGTTCCCCATTGCTCGGGAAAATCGAGCCACCAGACTGCGGACGCAATGACGTGGACGAGCCGCAGCCGGGCATCGGCTCTGACCGTCTCGCCCTCGAGGCCGATCATCAGATACCCGATGTCGGCCTCGCCGGTCTTGAGCATCGCCAGTCGCGTCATTCGATCGGGCACACCCTTGATGACGACGCGCTTGATCGACGGCTTCTTGCGCCAGTACTGCTCGTTGGCCTCGAGCACCAGTTCCACGCCGGGTGTCATCCGCACGAATCGGTACGGCCCCAGTCCGACCGGCTGGCGCTTGAAGCCATCCTCCCCGACCTTCTCGATGTACTTCTTGGGCACGATCCACGCGGCGCCGGTCGAGGGCGTGGCGTAGAACGACAGAAAATCGGGCCACGGCGCGTGCAGGACGAACCGCACGCGATGCGGATCGACGACCTCCACGGCCTTCACCCGTTCGTGAAGGACCCTGGCGGCGACACCGCGATAGCGATGGAAGCTGAACTTCACATCGTCCGCCGTGAACGGGTCGCCGTTGTGGAAGCGCAGTCCCTCGCGAAGCTTGAACTCGTACACGAGGCCGTCCGCGCTCTCCGTCCACGATTCCGCCAGACACGGTGCCATGTTGTTTCCCGGCATCGGCTTGGCGAGCGCATCGTGCAGCGCATAGAGGAAAACGAACGGCGTGCCGATGCCGGACGTCTCGGCAGGCTCGAGAAACGTTGGCGCGATCGACACGTCGAACGCGATGGTGAGCTGATCCGACGGCTGGCCCTGCGCGACTGTCTCGGTGGCGAGCGGCAGCCCAACGAGCACGAACCCCAGCACGATCGCGGCAGCGCACCGAACGATGCGGTGTGAGTAAGGGGTCATGGGGAGCGACCTCCTGCCGTTCCGGTCGGTCCGAGTGGCGGCTATGCTACCTCAGCGCGAAAGCCCTGCTACCTCAGCGCGAAAGCCCCGGCCGCCGGCACCCCGGGGTACTATGGGCCGGCCGTGGTGACCGACCTCGCTCGCTAACACGCCGTTCGCGCTGTTCTGGTGCTCGCGCGTGCTCGTCACGCTGGGGCTCCACATGCAAAACGTTGCCGTCGGTTGGCAGCTGTACGCGCTGACCGGCAGCGCGCTCGACCTGGGCTTCATCGGCCTCGCGCAGTTCGTGCCCTCGCTTGCGCTGGTGCTCGTCGTCGGCCACGTCGCCGATCGCTACGACCGGCGGCGCGTATCGGCGCTGTGCATGGC
>JBKOUQ010000137.1:0-25259 GCA_046723475.1 Candidatus Methylomirabilota bacterium | reverse complement strand
GATTTGGGCTGCATAACGTAACACGGCAAACACTGCGAGAAGAGGATCCTGATATCTCACCGAGCGCGCCATGCCGTCCGCATCGTGAGCGCACGAACGGCGACGCGTCGCGAGCGAAGCGACTATGAAGAGAGCGAAGACTAAGAACGCGACGCCGCGTCGACGAGGCCGCGACGAGATGCTGCCGGAATACGACATCAGCCGGGCGGTCAATGAGGCTCTGAGGGCCCTGGCTGATTCAGAGGGCTTCCCACAGCGAGATGCCGACGTCATGCGCCGTCTGCCGGAGTCGCCGATCGGCGGTCGCGAGAGCCACGCCGATATCGGTCGCGAGAGCGAGGTAGAGACAGTCGTAGACTGGTTTGCCGGTCTCCACAGTCTTGAGGTTTACAGGCGGCGTCGAGTCACCGCGAACCGGAGATCCCGAGCAGCACCTTGACGGCGTCGAGCGCGGCGCGATAGGCGGCCGGGTCGGCGCCAAACGTTCCGCCCCGGAGCACGCACGGATCGTCGAGGCTGAACGGCTGGCCGGAGTCTCGGTTCACGAGGTGACCCTCGGAGCGCTCCTCCCAGACGCAGCGGCTGGCATTCTGCTCGCGCGGATAGTCGCGAGGCGGCGCGTCGGTCGGAAGATCGAACTGGTGGTGGGCGCCGGTGTAGGCAGTCAGCCGCGCGTCGGCGCCCGCTCGCTGGAGCCGCTCCACGTACGCTCGACATCGCTCGATCGGAGTGAAATCGTCCGCCGTCCCGTGAAACAGCCGGATTGGGCGATCGCTGACTGCGTCGTCGCCAATGTACGTCGTGTAGCACGGCGGGTAGAAGGCGATGTGGTGCGCAAACCGGACGCCCGGCGGGCCGTGCAGTCGCTGGAAGCGGGTGAGAGCCGAGTACAGCGCGACGCCGCCTCCCTTGGAGAATCCCATCACGGCGACCCGCGCCGGATCGATTCGCGGGTGCGTGGCTAGCAGCTGTAATGCCCGATAGGCGTCGCCGATCATCTGCACGCTGTGGAGCTGCGACTGGTCTTGCCCCGTAAATGCGATGCCGCGGCCCGTGAAGCTATCGACGAGGAACGTCGCGGCGCCGGCCTCATGAAGCTTCTCGGCCCAACGGTCCTCGCGCGGAGTCACTCCGCCGGAGCCGTGAACGAGCACGACGGCCGGGCTTCGCTCGGTCCCGCCGCTGGGAAGCTGAAGGTCGCCCCAGATCACGGTGGTGGCCGCGAGCCTGATGCCCTGGAGGAACTCGGTTAGCGTCGGCGTGGCGATCGTGAAGCCGATGCGGCCGGTCGGTGCGGCTGCGAGCGTGGCGTGGACCGCGGGCGGCGGGCAGCCGTCCACGTACTGCACCGACGTTGCGCTCGTGATTTCCTGGCCGTCGGTGAGCGCGACACGAAGACTGTATCGAGCCTCACCCGGCATCTTCCGCGGAGGACCCCAGTGTAGGAGGCGGCTTTCGAACCGCCCCTGATCGGCGGCGTAACGCTGAAGGTCGTCACGCGTCGGCGTCAATAGCGAGCGCACCGATCGCTCGCCGGGTCCTTCCCAGCGCGCGGACAGCTCGAAGGTCTTCACCGCTGCCAGGCCGCCGGGAATTCCACGGTACGAGAAGCCCCATCGGAACGTGTCTCGGAAGCACAGCCGGGGTGGATCGAAGCGGAACGCCTCGATGGCGGGTTGGGCCTCTCCCGCGAGCGGCGCGATGAACGAGCCGACGCCGAGCATTCCGATGAGAACGGCGTGTTTAGTGGTCAATGCTAACCCGCTCACTGAACATGTTCGGACCTCGCTTTCCGGCGCACCGTCTGGACCGCCGCCTGGGCCAGGAACGAGCGGTGCAGGTCGGGCTCGTCCTTCAAAGAGGCGGCGAGCCGATCGACGATCGCCGCGCTCCGCGTCCAGTAAGCGCCGGCATTCGTCCGGCGGCCGCGCGCCCGCTCGATGCGCGCCGCGGTCGCGCAGACTCTCCATTCCGCAAGGGGCACCTCGTATGCGTCGACCGCGTGGAGTGCCTCTGACAGCTCGCGCTCGGCCGCGGGCAGATCTCGGCGGGCGAGCGCCGCCTCGGCGAGCGTCTGGTGGCCGAGTGCCAGATACGTCCGCTCGCCGGACGTTGCCGCGAGTCGACACAGTTCCTGCAGCTCCTCGCGTGCGCGGCCGGGCTGCCTGCGCGCGAGCCAGTATTGGCCCAGTCCCAGCCGGAGCGGCAGCTGCAGACTCGAGCGCATCAGCGTGGACTGCCCGGTGACCTCCTGGAACGCGCCAAGCGCCGCCGCGTGCCGCTTCAAGCCCAGATGGGCGAATCCGAGGACGATCGCGCCCAGAAGCCGATCCATCTGGATTTCCTCACCCGGCGGCCGCTCTTGCTCGCAGAGCGCGCGCGCGCTCGCAAAATTCCCGACGTGCGTCAGCAGCCACGCCGTCTGATACCGGAACCCTCGCGCCCAGCGGAGATGCCCGTTGCGCTCCGCCATCTGGAGTCCGTCGCGGAGGACGTCGCGCAGCTCCCGCCACTCGCCGAGATGTAGCAGGGCCCACGCGCGGTGGAACTGGCACGTCATGTAGTGATATGCGTCGCTCACCTCCACGGCCAACCGCAGGCCCTCCTCCGCGAGACGACACGCCGCCCGGTAATCCGCCTGGTAGTTACGCAGATGCGCATAGCGGCCGACGTGGAGGCTCAGCAGCCTTCTCTCCCCGGCGCGCCGGACGGCGTCGATGGCGAAGCGACACGCGTCCGCGTCCTCGTCTCGCCAGCCGCGCAGCATGATGCGTTGGCAGCCGCCGTAACCGCGGACATGCGCCCGCAGTGCCTCGTCGGACAACCTCGGGACGAGCGCGAGCGCCTGCTCGATGGCCGCCAGGCTCCGGTCTCGATTGATCCACGACAGCGCGCCGCTGAGCTCCAGCAATGCCCGTGCTTCCTCGTCGGGGCGGTCTTGCTCCCGCGCGTAGCCGGCGAGCGTCTCGAAGCTTTCGACCGTGGCCTTCATATCACCCATGGCCCGTCGGACTTGTCCGAGCTGCTCGAGGAGAGCGAGCCGCGTGGCGACACGTTCGGCGTCGGGAAGCCGTTCGGCGAGGCCCAGGGCGCGTCCGACGCAGGCGGCCGCCTCGGTGTTCGCGGTCCGCCGGGCCGCGGTTTCGGCCGCCGCCCTCAGGTAGCGCACAGCTCGTCGGTCTTCGCCCGCCTGCTCGAAGTGCGCCGCCAGCTCGGCGGCGATTTCACGCACACGGTCGCCATAGCCTGCTTCTTCCCGCTCGGCGATCGATCGGTGGAGCTCGCGCCGCCGCGCGGGCGAGATGCCCTGGTAGAGCGCGTTGCGGTGCAGCGCGTGCACGAACCGGTAGCGCGAGGCCACCGTCCGGTCGGGCCACTCGCCGGCACCGAGCGATCGGATGAAGAGGAGACGACGCGTCAGCTCATCGCAGCACTCCTCCACCTCGGCCGGCTTCCGGTCGAGCGCGGCGGCCACCGAGGCCGCCGAGAACTCCATGCCGGCGACGCTTCCCGCGGTCAGGATTCGCCGCTCGTCCTCGTGAAGCTGCCCCATGCGGCGCTCGATCATGAGGCGGAGATCCTCCGGAACGCTACGCTCCACTTCGCCCAGCTCCGCGTAGAGCTCCCACCGTTCGTCGCGCATCACGATGAGGCCGCGCGCGACCAGGTCCTCGACGACGCTCACCATGAAGAGAGCATTCCCCTCGGTCCGGCGGTGGATGACCGTTGCCAGCTCGGATGGGAATGAGTGTCCCGGAAAGCGCTCGCGCAGATAGTCGGCGACCCGCGGCTCGCCCAACGGCTCCAGCGACAGGTGCTGGCAGCGCCCCCGTGATTGCAGCTCGAGCCTGAGGTCCTCGAGCGGATGCTGGCTCACGAGCACGTCGACAGGGCGGTAGGTGGCGATCAGGAGCAGCCGCGCCGGCGCCTTCCGCCGTGCAAGCAGTGAGACCAGATCGACTGTCGCCGTATCGCTCCAGTGCAGGTCCTCGAGCACGAGAACCAGAGGCGCTTGGGCCGTCAGCGCCTCCACCGCCTCCGCCATCTCGCGCAGCATTCGTTCGCGCGTGGCGCCCAGCAGGTCTCGTTCCAGCGCGTCGCGCTCGGCGCTGTCCAGGAGCCACGGCATCTGCGCGAGCCAGGTGGGGGCGTGCTTGCGCAGCAGGGTCAGCAGCCAGTCGCCGCTACCCTCGCGGCAGATCCGGCCGAAGGCATCCAGCACGGGCAGATAGGGTTCCGGCGTGCCGTACGTCTCGACACACTGGCCGTGCGCGACCCAGACGCGTGGATCGGCGCTCATTCGCTCGAGAAAGGCCTCGACCACCCCTGTCTTGCCGATCCCCGGCTCGCCAGTCACGAAAACGATCTGGCGCGTGCCGCGCCACGCGGCTTCGATCGCCCTCTGCAGACGGTCGAGTGCTGCGTCGCGGCCAACGAGGTGGGCCGGGCCGCGGTATCGGGAGTCGGTAGCGGGGCCTGGTCCGGCCGGCGACGTGGACGCGGCGTCTCTCTCCGGCCCGGGGTCAACGTCGGTGACGCCGGCGACGAATCGATACCCGCGACGGTGAACCGTCGCCACGAAGCGCGGCGCGCTGACGCGATCGCGCAACGCCTTGCGGATCTCGCGCACGCAGACCTTGAGTACCGCATCGCCCACGGCCGTCGCCGGCCACACGCGGTCGAGCAGGACGCCCTTCGTGACGAGCTGGCCGGGGCGCTCGACGAGACACTGCAGCACGGCAAACGCCTTCGGCGTCAGGCGAACCGCCTTCGTCCCGCGCCAGACACACGCATTGTCCGGATCGAGCCGGAATGGAGGGAAGCGGAGCTGTCGCGACGGTTTCACATCCATCAGCAGGGTCTTACCGAAGTTTTACCGCGTGCTTATGACCGACCAATCGCGCGGCCTTACTATGACTGCGCGATGACGAAGGCCGTTCCGCCGCCGAACTACAATAGGTGCGCCGCGTGCGAAGCGCAACTTGCCCCTCGCGCAGCGCAACACGGCGCTCGCTCTCCGCCTCGGCCTGGGAAGCGACGAATCCCAAACGTCGTTCACCACAAACCAGGAGGATGTCATGCAGAGAAGACGGTATTCGTTCGCGGTTTTCATACTGGGGCTGATCCTGGCGATAGCCACGGCAGCCTCCGCACAAGAGCCCTTCTTCTTCAGCACGGGCGCGCCGGACGGCCGGCTGGGCGCGGCGTCGCGGCCCGACAGTCGCGGCAAGATCGAGATCGAGGCGGCCGATGACTTCATCCTGGACGCCCCGACGCGGCTCGAGCAAGCGAGCTTCACCGGTTTGCTGTTCCAGGGTGGCCCCGGCGAGGTCCGCCAGGTCGTCGTCGAGATCTACCGCGTGTTCCCCAAAGACTCGGACGTGGGTCGCACCTCGGGCGCTCCGACCTTCAGCACTGCCAAGGTGCCGACGCGCGTCAACTCACCGAGCGATGTCGCGTTCGACACGCGCGACAGCGCGGACGGCAGCCTGCAGTTCACCGTCACGGTGCTCGGGCACGATTTCCCGGCGGCCAACTCGGTGATCAATGGAATCAATCCGATCCCCGATCAGGCCACGAAGGGTGAAGGGCCGGTGCAGGGGCACGAGATCCGGGTCGACGTGGTGTTCGATCCGCCGCTCGATCTGCCGGCCGACCACTACTTCTTCGTGCCTCAAGTAAGGCTGCAGGGCGGGGGAGGCAACTTCCTGTGGTTGTCGGCGCCACGTCCACCGCTCGCGTTCGTCGGCGATCTGCAGATGTGGATCCGCAACGCGAACCTCGATCCGGACTGGCTTCGCGTCGGCACCGACATCGTCGACGACACGACGCCTCCGACGTTCAACGGCAGCTTTTCCGTGAGCGGGACTCGTTGAGCACCCGCGAGATCGCCGTCGGAGGTGATCTTGCGTCAGCGGGCGGGGAGTCGACCGGCTCCCCGCCTGCTCTTATGCCCGCCTGTATATAAGGAAGCGGGGAAATGCGTGCCAGTCGGGCACTAGGCCTCGGAAAGCCGGCACGTCGCCTCATAGATCACCGGGACCCTCCCGGTGAGAAGCGCGCCCGCGCGCGGCCGGTTGTACTCTGTCAGCGGCACGCTGGGATCGAGCGCAAAGCCGGCGGCCGCCATTTCCGAGACGAGCTGAGCATCGGTCAGAAAGCATTGCGGCTGCCCCGAGAACTGCGTGAACACGAACGGCTCGCCCGCCACGGGCTCGGCGTCCGGTGCAAGCGTATTGCGCGAGAACGTGAAAACGAAGAGTCCCGCCCCGGGCCGCGCGACGCGCGCCGCCTCGCGCACCGCGCGCCGGAATTCGGCCGCGGAGCGCGCCAGGTTCCAGATGCCGTGGGCGATCACCAGATCGACGGACCGCGAACGAACCGGCAGATCGTCCATCGCCGCGACGATCGGCTCGAGCCGCCCACCGAGATCTTCGGCCCGCGCGCGAGACGCCGTCGCCTCGATCATCGGCCACGATAGATCCGCTGCGAGGACGCGCCAACCAGAGCGGGCGAGGGGCACCGCGTTCCGCCCCGCTCCGCAGCCGAGGTCCAGCGCCTGCGCGGTCCGCGCGCGACGCCGCTCGGCCTCCGCGAAACGCAGGAGGATTTCGTTCGGAGCCGATTGCGTGAAGCCCGCGACGGTTTCCGGGCGGCTCCATGGCGAAGGCGGCGAAGGCGAACGCGCGTCCATCGGAACGACGATACCGCCGTGCCGACGCTGACGCGGTGGTTCTTGCGATCGGCCCTCGTCTATCTCGTGGTGTCGCTGCTCATCGGCGTGATGCTCGCCGCGCCACACGGGCCGACGCTCGATGTGCTGAGCCCGGTGCACATCCACCTGTTCATGGTGGGCTGGATCACGCAGATGATCTTTGGCGTCGCGTACTGGATGTTCCCGCGGTTCTCGTCGGAGGCGCCGCGGCGGAGTGAGCGATTGGGGTCCGTGACGTACGTCGCGTTGAACGCGGGGCTCGTCATGCGCGCGATCGCCGAGCCGATGGTGACGCTGCGCTACGCCACGCCGTGGCCGGCTATCCTCGTGCTCTCGGCGGTTCTTCAGTGGCTGGCGGCCCTCGCCTTTGTCGTGAACACATGGGCGCGCGTGAAGGCGAGGTGAGGGATGCCCCGGCTCGCCTGCTGGTTCATTCGCGCCTCGCTCGCATACTTGCTCGCGGGCTTTTCGCTCGGCGCGATCATGCTCGCGCTGAAGGCGACCGGCCATCAGGGAATGGCAATCCGCGGCCTCGTTCCGCATGTCGACTTCCTGCTCATCGGGTGGACGGTCCAGCTCACGATGGGCGTCGCGTTCTGGATCCTGCCGCGCCTCGAAGGCGGCGTGAGCCGCGGCGCCGTCGCGCCCGCGTGGCTCGCCTTCGTGCTGCTCAATGCGGGCGTGTTGCTGGTCGCGTTGGCCAGCGTGCAGACGTTGGCGAGCGCGGAGACGATGAGCAGCGGACGTCTCGTCGGCCGCGCGGCCGAGGTCGCGGCCGCGCTGGCCTTTGCCGTCCACGCGTGGCGCCGCATCCGCGCCGCAAGCGTGGACGCGCAGGTCAGGTAACGAGAGACATCAGACGCGGCGTCGTCGGCGCCACAGCGACCGCCCACCCATCACCGCGGCGATGACCGCCAGCACCATCACCGGTCCGGTGAAAATCATGAACAGCGTGCGCTTGCGCACCGTTTCCTCCGAGCGCAGCCGTTCGCCCTGGTCGCGAATCGTCGCCAGGTGCCCGAGCACGTCCGCGTAGCCGTACCACCACGCGTAGTCCGGGCTCATGTGAAACGCGCCCTTGTAGCTCTTGAGCGCCGAGAAGAAGAACAGATCGAAGTACTCGCGCTCGATCGGTGTGACGTCGTAGTAGAGACTCGTCGGCGAGTGGAATGCGATGCCCTCGGGAAGCTCGATCGCCGTGTAGCGGGGGCCCGAGAGCAGCCCGGCGGACACCTGAGCGTGGCTCGGCTCGATCAGCTTGTCTTTATAGAGCCCGGCAAGGAGCTTCCGTGCCTCGATCACCAGCGCATCGCCAGCCAGCTTGTGCGCGTCCGCCGACTCGAGATACCCGCGCGCCTTGTCCTCCGAATGACACGTGAGACACACCTTGATCATCTCGTTGCGTTTCGCCTCGTTTTCGGGGGTCGCGGTGATGTCCTTCAGCTCACCTCCGGCCGCCTGCACACCCATGCCCCAGATGATCTTGCGCGTCATATTGTGGCTGCTCGCCCGTGTGCCGTCAGGCGCGACGTACAGCATGTGGCAGTACGCGCACGTCGGCGCATCCCACGAAGCCTGCGCGAGCGGCTTTGACCAGTCCCAACCCTTGCCGCGGGCCACGTAGATCGAGCCGTGTTTGCTCGACATGTACGCCTCGTAATTCGGATGGTCCGGCCCCATGTGGCAGGTGTAGCAGGCCTCGGGTTTTCGAGCCTCCTCGAGGTTGAACGAATGACGCGTGTGGCACGCGATGCAGCCGTTGCGGACGTCAGGCTCGACGTGTCGATATACTTCTTCTGCTCTTCGCTCCAGTACCTGGCGTCGGTCGCGCCGGCCTGCGCGTGACAGGCGTCGCAGCCCATTTCCATGACCTTGCGCGGCATCTGCTTGTAGTGCGGCACGCCGATGTTGCGCTCCCAGTTGGTGCCGAGTCCGCCCGGGCCCGGGCCATACGAGTGGCCGAGATCCTGGACGGCGTCCTTGTAGATCTCGCCGTGACACGTTGCGCACATCGTCTCGGGGACACGGCCCTTCGTCTGCATGATCTCGTCGTGATCCGTGCCGTGACAGTTCGCGCACGTGATCTGTTTCTGCGGAAACGTCACTCTCGGGTTTTGCATCCCGGGCTTGCCCATCGCGCTCGACTCGAACTGAGCGACGATCGTCGGGTGCAGCTTGCGGTGGCATGGCGTACACGATGCCGGCGTTTGCTTCCCGTGTGGCAGATCCGCTCGAAGCCGCGGGGCCGGGCGCGGCACCGACTGAAGGTATGTCTGAATCTCGCGCGCGTCGGCATCGCTCACGACCGTCTCGGGAAATGACGGCATGATGCCGCGCGGGTGGCGAAGCTGCGTGAGAAAGGCATCGCGGGTGAGCTTGGTGTCCGCCAGTGGCGGGCCGACGCCGCCACGACCGCTCGCGCCGTGGCAGCCGAGACAGCCTTTGGCGATGTAGAGCTCGGCGCCCGCAGGGGCGCCTTGCGGGGCTCCTTGAGCAGCGACGACTCTCGGAAGGAGCACCACGAGCGCGACGATCAGCCACACGTGCATGGGCCACCTCACGTCCGGTTGTGTGCCGTGAAGAAGTGGCGTTCGAGTGTGCCGAGTGTACAGGAAAAGTTATCTGAACAGCTGCTCGAGCAGGCTCAGCGTCGCGGCGCTCGTGAACCGGCTTTGGTCCCGATTCTCCAACAGCACGACGCCGGCCTTCGCGGATGGGACGAGAACGATGGCCGCCCTGAAACCGGGATTCGCGCCATTGTGATAAACGAGGCGCATGCCGCGGTACTTGGCGGTGAACCAACCGAGCGCATAGTGAACGTCCTCCAGCGGCGCTGATGTCCATGCAGACCCCGCCGCAATCTGCGGACGATGTAACTCGGCCAGCATCTCGGCGGACAGCACGCGTCGGTCGGACATCGTGCCGTCGCCGAGGTGGAACAGGGCATAGCGAGCCAGGTCGCTGATGCTCGCGTTGATTCCGCCCGCAGGGCTCAACGGATCGAGGTACGCGAGACGTCCCCACGGCACCTCGACGCGACCGTGCGCCGAGTCGAGCTGATACGGCTGTGCTCGGTCGGTGGCCCGTTGCAGTCCGGACGGGCCGAACGACGCTGTCGTCATCCCGAGCGGCGCGAGGATGCGCGTCCGCGTGTATGTCTCCCAGGTCTCACCAGTGACGCGCTCGAGGACGTACGCCGCGAGTACCACGCACCGGCTGCAGTACTGAAAACGGCTCGCGGGTTGGGCGGTGACCGGCATCGTCGCGAATTCCCGGATGATGCCCTGGCGGCTCGACGGGACCTCGGGCGGCCACTGCTCGTCGGGCGGCAACCCGCTGGTGTGGGAGAGCAGCTGCCGCAACGTCACCGTCGACGTCACCCGCGGCTCGCGGAGCCGTACATCCGGTGCATAGCCGATGATGGGCGTATCGAGATCGAGCTCGTGCCGATCGACGAGCTGCGCGATGGCGAGCGCCGTGAACGATTTCGATATCGAGCCGATGTTGAACAGCGTGCGCGGCGTCACGGGGGCGTGCGCCGTCACGTTTCGAAACCCGTAGCCCTTTTCCAGGACAACCTCGCCGCCTTTGATCACTGCCACCGCCGCCCCCGGTACGTCGTGCGTCGCCATGAGACGCAGCATCAGCGTATCGACGGCGTGGACATCGACCGGGGCCGTTGCGGATGCCGAAGCCGAAGCGGCCCCGACGGCAACGCCGATCCCGAGCGCGCACGCGGCAATCAGTCGACCGACCTGCATGGTGGCTCCCGACCGGATATTATCTTTGAGCCAATGGAGCAGCCGCCGCACGTCAGCCGCATCGCCGACCTCGTCGCCTATCAGGACGGCTCGGTCGTCAGCCGGATCATCGTCAAGCGAGAGACTGGCAACGTGACATTGTTCGCGTTCGACCAGGGGCAGGAATTGAGCGAGCACACCACCCCGTACGATGCGCTGGTGCAGGTGGTCGAGGGCGACGCGGAGATCACGATCGCAGGGACGCCGTATCGGCTGCGCGCGGGCGAGATGATCATCATGCCGGCGCATCAACCTCACGCCGTGCGGGCAACATCTCGTTTCAAGATGCTCTTGACCATGATTCGCTCGTAACGAGCGGTGCGCGCCGAGCGCGTGCTAGCCCGTCATCTGATATTCGACCCGACCCGCCTCCGTCACTCGCCGGGAGGCATCGAGGATCTCCAGCGAGATCAGGTCGCCGGCCGCGTCGTAATCGAGGATGACGCCGGGCTTGCCCTCGTCGCTTTCGGCGACGGCGACGTCTTCTTTCAGAACCACGCTGAGCGTGTCGGTCTGACGGTCATATGTGATCCTCACGACTCGCTCCTCCAGTACTTTCGTAGCTTCGTCGTACGGTAGACCGTGACGACTTCCGGCGGACGCCGATCGACGTCAACGACGACTCGAACAAGATACATCGTCGGTACCCGCGCGCGCATTGTGCTGATGGCCGTCGCGGCGCTGTTGTTGCTCGACATCGCCCGATCCGCATATGCGCGGCTGGGCCATGCATCGCCAACCGAGTTGTGGCAGCCAGCGCCGGAGCTGTATGCGGACCTCGCGTGGCCGCCCGGCAGCGATGTGCCGGCGACCGCTCCGCCGGGACGCCGGCTGTATGTCCGCTGGTGCGCGACGTGTCACGGACCTGACGGGCGCGGCAACGGACCGGCGGCGCCCTCGCTGATTCCGCGGCCGCGCGACTTCACACGCGGCCTGTTCAAGTACAAGTCGACGCCAGCGGCGCAGCCACCGAGCGACGACGACCTCACGCGCGTCGTCGCCAACGGCTTGCAGGCAAGCGCGATGCCGTACTTCCGCGATCTGCTGACTGCCGACGAGATCCGAGAAATCGTCGCGTACGTCAGAACGCTCTCGCCGGTGTTCCCGCAGCCCGCGCCGGTGTTCCCGCAGGCGGCGCCGCAGCGGGTGTCGATACCACCGCGCGTGCCGGCTGACGCGACAAGCCTCGCCCGCGGTCGCGCGCTCTACGCGGAGCTCGGCTGCGACCGCTGCCACGGCGAAGACGGGCGCAGGCGCGAGAAGCAGCGCGACGCCACGGGGCATCCGGTGATCACGCGAGACCTGACGGCGCCGTGGACATTCGCGGGCGGCAGCGACCCGGAGCAGATATGGCTGCGTCTCACGACGATGTCGTCGCTGAGCCCGATGCCATCGTATGCAGAAGCCGCGACGCCGACCGAGCGATGGCACCTGGTGAACTATGTGCTGTCGCTGGCGCGGACACCGCCGTGGCAACCGGGCGGCCGCCTGGGCGGGCCCGGGCAGCATCCCGATCCTCTGATTCGCGGCGACTACCTCGTCCACGCGGAGATGTGCGCGCTCTGCCACACGCAGATCAACGCGACGGGCATCTATCGCGGCGACGATTTCTATCTCGCAGGCGGCATGCGCGTCGGAGCGTACCCTCAAGGCGTGTTCGTCACCCGCAATCTGACCGGCGACCTCGAGACGGGTCTCGGCCGCTGGAGCGAAACGGAGATCGCCACGGCGATTCGCGACGGCCGCGCGCGCGGCCGCGTGCTGAACATCTGGGGGATGCCGTGGATGTTTCTCCACGCCCTCACGGACGCGGATGCTCGGGCGATCGCGACGGCGCTGAAGGCGTTGCCGCCGGTGCGCAACGCCATTCCGGATCCGCTGCACTACGGCACGCTGGAGACGCTCGCCGTCAAACTGACGCGCGCGCTGCCGGCCGTGCCGCCCAAGGTGCTCACATACGCCGAGGGCAATTTCGGCGCGCGAGCCCGCGGCATGGCGCGCGATGTTCCTCAGCGCGTGTTGGTAGCGGCGCAGTGGGTCGTGCTCGTGGCGGGCGTGGTGGCGTTCGTGATCGCCGCGCCCCGCGGGCGCCGTATGCCGCACACGGTGCGAGGGTGGGTGCTGACGGTAGTCGTCATCCTGGGCGTGCTTGTACTTGCTCTGCTAGCCGGAGTCATCGTCCGCCTGCCCGCGCTTGCCGTCATTCCACCCGAGCAGATCGCCGCCGCGACGGCAGGCCGCATTCCGCGGCCGGACGCGGCTCGGCTGAGCGATCCGACGCAAGCGCAGCTGGTCGAGCGCGGCCGCTACCTGTTTGCCGTCGCCTCGTGCGCTCTCTGCCACGGCCCGGACGGCGCGGGCGGCGCGAAGCTGAGCTGGCGCCCGCTCGGCACCGTGTGGGCGCGTAATCTCACACCGGACCGCGAGAGCGGGCTCGCCGAGTGGACCGACGCGGAAATCGCTCGCGCGATCCGTAGCGGCATCGCGAAGGATGGACGCTTGCTGCACTGGCAGGCGATGATCTGGGACCTCGCGTCGAACTGGGACGAGGAAGACGTGCGCGCACTGATCGCGTTCATGCGCGTGCTTCCGCCCGTGCGCCGCGCCGTCCCGGCCACGCGACCGCCGGCGGCCGACGATTGTGAGGTGTATACGTTCTGGGTGGACGCGAGCTCCGTCCCCGGATGCCGATGAGTCATAGCGTGAGACGCAAAACGCAGCCAGGGAAGAAGCGCGTGGGACGCAAGACGCAGCCGGCGAAGAAGCGCGCGGCGAAGCAGGCGCGCCCCGCGTCGAGGGACTGGCGGGCCCAAACGTTCGCTCGCGTTCGGGCGCTCATCAAGCAGGCCGATCCGCATGTGGTCGAGGAGGTGAAGTGGAGAAAGCCATCAAACCCCGCGGGCGTCCCGGTGTGGTCGCATGACGGGATCATCTGTACCGGTGAGATGTACAAGGGCTACGTCAAGCTGACCTTCATCAAGGGCGCCGCGCTCGCGGACCCGTCGCGCCTCTTCAACGCGAGCCTCGAGGGCAACGCCAGGCGGGCCATCGACATCCGCGAGGGCGACACGATCGACGAGGGCGCGTTCACGGCGCTGATTCGCGCCGCCGTGGCCCTCAATAAAGCTCAGAAGTGATCTGACGATCTGCCGATCATCATCCGCCAGCTGCGGCGACCGTCTGCGCCATCTGCGCCACCATGTGCGACAGCTCGGGGTGACCCCAGATCGATTCGACCGATTCGTAACGGCCCACCTGCCAGCACGAGTCATCGATCATTCTTCCGCCCCACCCGTACTCGATCGCGAAGTGCGAGGGGTTCGCCACGTAAAACGACACCATGTGATCGTTCATGTGCCTGCCGAGATCGATCACGATCGGCGTCCCCACTTTGTGGGCGATGTCACGGGCGGAGCCGACGTCGTCGAGCGAGTTGCATTCGAGCATGAAGTGATTGATTCGCTTTGGTCCGCTGCCGCCGAACAGGGCGATCGAGTGGTGACGCGGGTTGCAGTGCAGGAACACCCCCATCGGACGGCCCAACGGGCCCGCGACGTCAGAGACGCGAAAACCGAGGAGCTCCGTGTAGAACTTCGTGCTCGCGTCGAGGTCGGGCTGGTACACGACCAGGTGCCCCAGTCCCATGGTGCCCGTTTTGAATCCGGTGATCGCCCGCGGGGAGTGAAACGGCTGCTGGTTGAGAGGTGGTCCGTAATACACCTCGGTTCGGATGCCGGCGGGATCGTCGAACTGAATCAGCTCGACCACGCGGCGCTGATCCGCCTGGTCGCGCGTGCCGCTCTTCACACGTACGCCGGCGTCTTCCAGGCGCTCCGCGACCGCGTGCAGCGCTCCCGCGTCGGGGACCTCCCACCCAATCACCTGGAGATCATCGACCCCGTCGCTGCGGAGCTCGATACGGTGGGAGTGCTCGTCCATACGCAGGTACGTCGTCGAGCGGGTGTCGCCGGGGACGATTTCCAGGCCGAGCACGCTCGCGGCCAGTGCGCGCCAGGCTGCGAGGTCGCTGACGCCGAAAATCAGGTATCCGAGTTGGTTCACGCCGGTCATATCAGGCTCTCTCCTTCGGTCAGTGAGTTTGTCGAAAGAGGCGCTCGTCCGCAAGGGCCCCTTTGCCGTGGGAGTCGACCTGGACTTTCCGCTTATTCTGCTTACGCTGCCGGCGTGCTTGTGATGGACAAGGCGGAGGCGACTGAAATGTGCCCAGTTTTGATCGCTCTTCTCGTGGGGCTCGTCCTCGGTTGGTATCCCGCTCGCGCCAATGCTCAGGACGTCGACGAGATGTTCCGCAAGGTCAGCCCTTCGGTCGTCGTCGTCAGGGCCAAAGGCAGGGAAGTCAGCAGCCGAGGCCTCGTGACATTCAGTGAGATCGGCTCCGGTGTCCTGGTCTCGACCGACGGCAAGGTGATGACCGCCGCGCACGTCGTCCACGCGATGGACGAGATCATCGTCGAGTTCCTTGGCGGCGAGGCCGTACGCGCGAGCGTCGTCGCCTCCGAGCCGGCCGCCGACCTGAGCCTCCTCAAGCTCGATCACGTCCCCCAACGCGCGCAGGCGGCGCCGCTCGGCGACTCGGACAAGGTGCGCGTCGGCCAGCAGGTGCTCATCATCGGCGCGCCGTATGGTCTGTCCTACTCGTTCAGCGCGGGCTGGATCAGCGCCAGATGGGGCCCGAACACGGCCTACCGCGCGATGCCGCTCGCGGAGTTCTTCCAGACAACCGCCACCATCAATACCGGCAACTCCGGCGGTCCGATGTTCAACATGGCGGGCGAAGTCATCGGCGTCGTCAGCCACAACATTTCCAAGGGCGGCGGCAGCGAAGGCCTGGGCTTCGTCGTGACGATGAAGAGCGCGCGCCACTTCTTGATGGACCGTGAGTGGGCCTGGATCGGGCTCGAAGGCAAAGTCGTCACCGACGAGCTTGCGGAGATCTTCAACGTCCCCGGCGGCAGTGGATTTCTCGTGAGCGTCGTGCCAATGGGCTCGCCCGCCTGGGACATGGGCATTCTCGGCGGCGATCGAATCGCGACGATCCGCGGACAGGAGCTGGTCGTTCGCGGCGACATCATCTTGTCGATGGCGGGCATCGCGATCAAAAGCGAGGCGGACATTCCGAAGATCCGCGAAAAGATCGGCGCGATGCAGACGGGGGAGCCGTTCAAGGCGTCGGTGCTGCGCGCGGGACGGGTGATCGAGCTGACCGGCAAGGCGCCATGATGCAAGCTTTCCGGAATTAACACCCGCTCCCGCGCCGCTTCGTCCCGATGTAGCATCCCTTGGATGGCCATCACGATGATGCTGACGGCGTTCGCGGTCATCGGCGCAGCCCTTCTCATCGGCATGCTCGTCGGCGTCGTGAGGCTGGTGCTGGCGCGGCGTCGTGAGGAAGACGCGGACGGCGCCATTCCTCACCGCATCCCGCTGGCTTCCGGTGTCGCCGCGCAACGCAAAGATGTCGTTCATCAAGCCGCGCGCGAAGCGCCTCGACCCTTGGTACCGGCTGCGGATGCGAGCGCAGCGGCGTCGCGAGAGCGAGACGTGTTATCGCCGCATCACGCAGCGCTGCTCCTGCATCAGTGGCAGTACGAAGGCGAGACAGCCGACCATGCAGTCTCGGCGATGCAAGTCCACACGTATTCGCACCCGATCCTCGTTCAGCATCGCGTGAGTGTCGCCGCGAGCGGACAATGGCAGCACACGAAAATCGGCGGCGCGTCCGCAAGCGGCGCGAGCGCCGACGAGCTCGCTCGGCATCTCGCCGCGATCCACGGGACGGCTTCGTTGGCGGATCTGGTGTTGCCGGGACGCCGCGGAGACTGACCGGCCACGCGCATGCGACACGTGATTGCTGTGGCAATGATGATCACAGTCGCAATGACCGCCTGCGCGGAGGCGCAGACGAGCAAGCTGCCCCGGATGGGCATCGACTTCGCGTTCGACCAGAAGAACAAATGCCAGGGACTTTCGCCGGAGATCCGGCTGACGGACGTGCCTTCGGGCGTGGCGAGCTTCGAGGTGCGACTGACCGATCTGGACGTGCCAAGCTTCCGCCACTGGTCCCAGACGGTTCCCGCGACGGGCTCGGTGATCCGACAGGGCACGGGCAGTGGATACTACGGGCCGTGCCCGCCCTCGGGAACGCACCGCTACCAGATCGAAGTGACCGCGCTGAATAGCCAGAAGAAGCCGATTGCGTACGGAGAAAAGACGGTCAGCGTGTCACGATAGTGCTCGATGATGTCATCGGCCATGCTCGGAATCGCGATGCTGGCCCTGATCGTTTTCGCGGTGCCGGTCGGCGTCACCGTCCTTCGATGCTCCTGCGCCGGACGCCGAGCGTCGACGATATCCGCGACGCCGCGTTAGCGCGTGGCTGGCGCTTTCAGCGCCACCCCGACTGGTCGGGCGGGCGTACCGCGTTCGAGCTCGAGGGCTCGACACGCGATGGAACCGTCTGGGTCCTGGACTCCTTCAACGTCGGCATCAAGCGAAACTGGACGGTCGGCCTCAAGCTGCGGTTTCCGGCCCTCGCCGGCGAGTGGGACTTCGCCGTTCTGCCCCGTGAACGGCCGGGGCGGGGACGGGAATTCGGCGACGTCGTGCCGAATCTCGGCGCAGACCTCGCCAGCTTGATAACAGCGGCGGCCGAGGGCGCGGCGTTCCTCGCACACGCGCACGAGACGCCCGTTGGCGTACCCGCCTTCGACGCCATGTACAAGGTTTACGTCGGAGACGACAGCCGGCTCGACAACCCACCCATCGACGCGCCACTGGCGGAACGCTTCATCGCGTGGCCACCACCGGCCATCACGCCGCGGTCGATGGCCGTTTGGCGCGATAAGTTCGGCTCTCACGTCGAGGCGCGTCTCTGGGGCACACCGAACTGGCCGACCGTGTCGCACTTGCTGGCGCTTGGCGAAGATCTCCGCTTACGCCTCGGGGTGCGGCCTCACTGATACTGGATGTACAGCGGCCGCGGCAGCAGGCGCAACACCTCCGGCGGCGTGAGGATCGCATCGCCGCCCTTCGTGTCGTTGCGATAGAAGAACTTGAAGCCGGTGAACGCGACCGGATGCTGGACGATGTAGTCCTTGTACGAGTCGAACTTGAGCCACGGAGGGCCCCAGCCGTCCATGTGCATCACCACTTGCACGCGCGGCGTCGGCTCGATGTTCTGCGCGTCCGGCACCATGTCGGCGCGGAAGCGGTGGACGACGAGGATTTTCGGGGGCAGGTTCTTCTCGCGCACGAGCGTGTCGAGCGTCTGGATGACGTAATTCACGTCACTCGCCATCATCTGGCCGACCTTGACGCCCGGACGGAGGCCCTCGCGCTTGTAATGCATGTAGAACTCGGGATCGACGCCGACGTGCACGTCCGGGCGCTCCAGATACTTCAGCAGCAGCGGTAGCTCCTGCTGCAGCGTGCTCTTGCCTGCCTGGATGTCGACGAACAGCAAGCCCTGGCGGCTCTGCGCCCACCGGTACGCCTGCTCGATCGTCGGCGCGCCCTCGCGCCGTCGGTATGCGCCGTCCGGGCCCGCGGATCCCTGCGCGACCACCGTGATGAGGTGAATCGCGGGAACCACCGGCGTCGACGGATCGGCAGTGCGCCACGTCGCGACGGTCTCGTCGAGCATCGAGAGCATCTGCTGCTCGGGATATTCGCCGAGCACGCCCATCTTCCGCGAATGCGGGTTGCCGTAGTACGCGACGATGCGGCTGTGCGGCAGAATCGCGCCGGGCAGCGCCGTCGACCGCATCGGCCAGGTCGGCATCGCTTTGCGCCCGGCGCGGACTGCCGCGTTGTACGAGACGAGATCGCGCGGCTGGCGTCCCGGATTCAGCTGAAGCTTGATGGTGTCGTCGGCGCCGCCGAACATGCGCGCGTGCGCGAGCGACTTCGCTGGCTCGGCGCCGCGTCCGACGTCGGCGTCCGCGCGCGTCGGGACTTGGGGCTTGGCGTCAGGCGCGGAATCGGGCGTTGGCGCGGTCGCGTTGGGCTTGCTGTCGGGCGTCGCCTCGGTCGCGCCGGGCGTGCCGCCGAAGGCCATCAGCACGGTGAAGCTTGCGGCCAACAACACCCGTGCTGATCGGAACACAACTCTTCATAGCAGAAAAGCCCGCGTAGGTGCCACGATGAAAAATGGGTAGACTCCTGCCGGAGGTTTCCGCCATGACCACCGCCCGGATCGACCCCTTCGACAGCGCCACCGCGATGCTCGCCGCCCTGCGCGCCAAGCAGATCTCCGCCGTCGAGCTGCTCGATCTGCACGTGCGGCGGATCACGCGTCACAATCCCGCGCTCAATGCCATCGTCGAGGCGGACTTCGAGCGGGCTCAGTCGCAAGCGCAGGCCGCGGACGAGCGACGACGGCGAGGCGAGGACGCGCCGCTGCTCGGCTTGCCGATGACGTTCAAGGAGTCGATCAACGTGCGCGGGCTACGGACCACGATCGGCATGGAGCACTGGAAGGACTTCCGCTCCGAGCACGACGCGCCGGTGACCGCGCGCGTGAAGGCCGCGGGCGCCGTCGTGATGGGCAAGACCAACGTGCCGCAGATGCTCTCCGACTGGCAGTCGGCGAATCCGGTATACGGCCGTACCAACAATCCGTGGGATCCGGCGCGCACGCCGGGCGGCTCGACGGGCGGCGGCGCGGCAGCGCTGGCCGCGGGCCTGACGCCGCTCGAGTTCGGCGGCGACATCGGCGGCTCGATTCGCGTGCCGGCCGCGTTCTGCGGAGTCTATGGTCACCGGCCCAGCGAGACGGCGATGCCGCGCAGCGGGCAGTTTCCGTTCCCGCCACTGCCGAACCCGGCGGTCTTCATGGGCGTGCAGGGGCCATTGGCGCGCGCGGCCGCCGACCTCGAGCTGGCTCTCGACGTCGCGGCGGGCGCCGAAGTCGGCGAGGACGTCGCGTGGCGGCTGACGCTGCCGCCCGCGCGCCGCGAGCGCCTGTCGGATTTCCGCGTCGCCGTGCTGCCGGCGCTCGACTGGATGCCGCTCGATGCCGAGATTGCCGCCGCGGTCGATCGGCTGGCGTCGCGGCTGAGCGGGCTCGGCGCGAAGGTCCAGGTGACCCAGCCCGAGATTCTCGGCGACCACCGCGAGCACTACGCCCTCTATCTCACGCTGGTCACGGCGGTCACGTCGGCGCGCGTGCCGGCGGCGGAGCGCGCGGCGCGGCTGGCCGTCGCACGGACGCGCGACGACGAGTGGAGCCGTGCCGGGCAGCGCGGGCTCGAGAGTCCCGCGTCCGACTACGTCGTCTGGATCGGTCAGCGCGAGCGCTATCGCGCGGCGTGGCGCGCGTTCTTCCGCGACTGGGACGTCGTCCTGATGCCGACGTTCTTCACGCCCGCCTATCCGCACTGGGACAAGCCGTGGCCGAGCACGCCCGAGTCGAATCGCAAGACGCTCGACGTCAACGGCAAGCCTGTGCTCGAAGAGCTCGGCTTGTTCTGGGCGTCGGTCGCGACGCTCGCCGGGCAACCCGCGACGGCGTTCCCGGCCGGTCTCACGCGCGGCGGTCTGCCGATCGGCCTGCAGGTGATCGGTCCGTATCTGGAGGACCGGACGCCGATTCGCTTTGCCGCGCTCGTCGCGGCGGAGGTGGGCGGGTTCACGCGGCCGCGCGGCTACGACGCCGACTGAGACGAGCGGCGCGTGTCCGACTTCTTCGGCTGACCTCGCCGCCGCTCGTGCGCTGATTAGCGGCGCGCGTCGAGAACGCTGCGCACATGTGCTTCGACGTCTTCAGGCGCGCAGGGTTTCATCACGAAGCGGGCGTCCGTCGCCAGCACACCGGCTTTGATCGCGCGGATCGGATAGGCCGTGAGAATCACGATGGGGATGTCGAGCGTTTGCGGATCGTTCTTGATCTCTCGCGTGGCGCTGATGCCGTCGAGGCGCGGCATCGCGACGTCCATGACGATCACGTCGGGGTGCAGTCGACGCGCGGCGTCGACGGCAGCGATCCCGTCGGACGCGGTGTCGACGGCGAATCCGCGACTTCTGAAATAGATCGCGAGCATCTCGCGTGTGTCTTCGGTGTCGTCGACGACAAGGACTCGAGTCGCGTCGTTCACCGTCACCTCGTGGCAGCGCGGTATCGCTATCCGTACCTCTACTCAAGGTCTACCATCGTCCCTGCGCACGCCGCACCGAAATAGCGCGTCGTATGGGAAAAATATTTCTCAACTGACATCGTTTGCGAAACAGACGCGAGCGAAGTCGTGGTATTTAGAAGCTGACGATGCCAGATCGTTCGCGTCGCGCGTTGGCTGAGACGATGAACTGGCGGGCCGCGCAGCGTCTGTGGGCAGCGCTTAGATCGTGCTACGCACGCGTGCAGGCGCGCTCGCAACCTGGCGAAGATGCCGACGCACGCCTGAGGTTCGTCGCCGACCGTGTCCCGGTGTTCATCGCCCAGCTCGACGACGAGCACCGCTATGTGTTCGTGAATCGGCCATACGCCGGGCACTATGGCCGTCGCCCCGAAGACATCGTCGGTCGGCACTTGCGCGAGGTCGTCGGCGAGCCGACGTACGCCGAGGTCCGTCCGCGCATCGAGCGCGTGTTCCAAGAAGGCAGCGACGCGATCTGGGAGACCGCGGACGCCGCCAAGTACTTTCACTTCCGTGCCACGATCGCGCGGGACGACAGCGGCCAGACGCACGGCATGCTCATCGTCGGCACCGACATCACCAAGCGCAAGCTGATCGAGGTCGAGCTGGAGCGTGCGCGGCACGATGCCGAGGCGGCGAGCCGTGCCAAGGAGGATTTCCTCGCCGTCGTCTCGCACGAGCTACGGACGCCGCTGAGCGCCGTCTACGGATGGGCGCGGATGCTCCGCTCGGGGAAGCTCAAGGGTGAAGCCGCACAGCGAGCGCTGGACGTGATCGTGCGGAACGCGGATGCCCAGGTCCAGCTCATCGACGACCTCCTGGACATATCGCGGATCATCGCGGGCAAGATCCGGCTCGACGTCCGCCCCGTCGATCTTCAGGCGGTCATTCGGGCCGCCATCGACGCCGTTCGGCCGGCCGCCGACGCGAAGGAGATCCAGCTCGAGTGTGTGCTGGACCCGCACGCCGCGGCCATCACCGGTGACCCGGATCGGCTACAGCAGGTCGCGTGGAATCTCCTGATCAACGCGGTGAAGTTCACCCCGAAGCACGGGCGCGTTCAGGTCGTTCTGCAGAGGGCCGATTCCCACGTCGAGATCGTCGTCAGCGATACGGGCCAGGGGATCAGCGCGGAGATTCTGCCCCACCTGTTCGAGCGTTTTTATCAAGCGGAGAGCCCGAGCACTCGATCGCATACCGGCCTTGGCGTCGGTCTGGCTCTCGTGCGCCATCTCGTCGAGCTTCACGGCGGTAAAGTCTCCGTGCAGAGCCCGGGCGCGGGCCAGGGCGCGACATTTACGGTTGCGCTGCCTGTTGCGATCGTTCGTCAGACGCCCGAGGGCGGAGCCCACATGCCGCCGACCGCACCAGCGGAGCTCGTCGATGCGGGCGGGCCGTCACTGCGCGGAGTGCGTGTGCTCGTCGTGGACGATGATCGAGACAGCCTCGATCTCGTGCGGACGATTCTCGGCACTCTGGGCGCCGACGTTCAGGCGTCTGCTTCGGCATCGGAGGGATTGAGGCTCGTCCAGGACTGGCGACCCGATGTTCTGATCTCCGACATCGAAATGCCAGGCGAGGACGGCTATACGTTCATCCGAAGACTGCGTGCTCTCGATTTCACGAAAGGCGGCAAGACCCCGGCGCTCGCGCTGACGGCCTACGGCCGGGCCGAGGATCGGTTACGCACGCTGTCCGCCGGTTACAGCATGCATGTTTCGAAGCCGATCGATCCCGCGGAGCTTCCCGTGATCGTCGCCAGCCTGGCCGGGCGTTCGCCGGACAAGTGAGGCGAGTCTCAGCCTAGCTCTCGCTACGGCGACGCCGCTCCTCCTCCCACACACTGTGGCACTCGATGTGGAATTTGATCGCGGACCCGTCGTCGTACTGCACCTCGTACTCGGTTTGCGCGTCGACGATCGGCTCGGCGCAGACGGCGCACGCATGGCCTTGACCACGACCCGCCCAGAGTTTCACCGGGCGGTCGACGGCAAGGACGCCGGCGTCCATTTTGGCGCGGACGATCTCCGACAGACGGCTCATGGAGCAGATGTAAAAACAGCAAGAACGGTGCCCCGCGCCGCTCGACCGCACGCAGCGACTTTTTTGTCGATAGACGGGCAGTTCCACCGAGACCTATGGGTCGCACTCGAACGACGAACGACACACGGGCGACGACGTGACGTCACCGCGTCGACGGGTCGACTGCGGAAACCCGACGCCCGTGATTTTTCATGCCCGAAATCGGTGCCGCCCGCGCCTACCATGACAACGAGTCCAACGGAGCCGGTTGACACAATGCCGACACCGACGGAGGTGCCGCCAAATGCAGCAGCCTTGCCACGAAGACATCGCACGTCGCGCGTACGAGCTGTATCTGCGTCGTGGGGCGACGCACGGCCTTGCGCTTGCCGACTGGCTGGAGGCCGAGCGTGAGCTGACCAGGCGGGACAAGCACGGCGGAACAAAAGGCGCGCCGTCTCGACGCAAGACGCGCCGATAGCGACGCGGCCGTCCGGCGAGCGGGCCGCATCGTCGCGAGCGGCCTGCACCGCCGGGCGGCGGCCGCATCGTCGCGAGCGGCCTGCACCGGCGGGCGGCGACCACGCATCTCAACCACGCATGACGAGCGTCTACCCGAAAGAGCTCGCGCACGACGTCCGTCTGGCGGGCGGCGCGCTGGTTCACATCAGGCCGATCCGGGTCGACGACGAGCCGGGATTGCTTGCGTTGTTCGATCGGCTGAGCATGTCGAGTCGCTATCAGCGCTTCTTCAGTCGCCTCAGCCGGCTGCCGCAGAGCTGGCTGCATCACTTCGCGAACGTCGACTATCGCGAGCGACTGGCTCTCGTCGTCGAGCGGCCGAGCGGCGCGACGCTCGACATTCTCGGCGTGGCCCGCTATGAGCCGTCGGAGACGCCCGAGACGCGCGAGATCGCGCTCGTGGTCGAGGACCGGTGGCAGGCCAGGGGGCTCGGCGGCATCCTGCTCGACGAATTGCTTCGTGCGGGACACGCGCGCGGCGTGATGACATTTCGCGCGTTCGTGCTGGTGGAGAACCGCCGCATGCTCGCGCTGATCGCCCGGCTCGGGACGATTCTCGACCACTCCACCGCCGAGGGCGTGGTCGAGCTCGTCTTCACGCGAAAGTAACGACGCTCGTCAGAGACGCGACCCAGTCTCACCCGAAGTCGGTGAACAGGTCAGCGCCGGCCGTCGCCGCGCCAGATAACCTGCACACCGCGCGTGCGCCGGTTCGGCGCAGACGTCGGCGATCTTCCTCGCTCCGGGAATGCGCGGACGGTCGCCGCTCGTGCAGTAGCCGCTCACGCGATAGAGCCACAGATGGTCCACCATCACGGGCACCAGATACGGACACGCTTTGCTGTGCGCCATGCTCGTTCTCCTGTCCAAAAGGGCGCCCACGGCTAGAATCCCATCTTCTTCTTCATGTCCTGGTCGAACCAGAGGCGCGCGTAGATCGGCCCGGGGCGGACGGCGCCTGCGCGCAGCTCGCCGTTGTAGTTCTGCACCCACGGCCACCAGGCGGTGAAGATGTACGGCGTGGGCAGCCACACGTACGGCGCCTTGTCGAGGATCTCGACGGTCAGCTCGCGGATCATCTGCTGGCGCTTGGCCTCGTCGCGCGTCAGATAGACCTCGGCCATCTTGCGGTCGAACGCCGGATCCGCCCACTGCGACGGGTTCCACTGCTGCCCGGTGACGAAGCTCTTGCGGATGCTCGTCGTCGGGTTCGTATGTCCGTTGTTCATGAAGTAGCCCGGGGCGTTCGTCTTGGTCGTCATCGCCGACAAGAAGGCCGCGTACTCCATCGGCTGGATGTCGAGCTTGACGCCGACTTTCTCCAGGTAGCCGGCGACCAGCGGCAGCAAGTCCATGTGGTCGGGCGAGCATGAGCAGACCTGGACCTTGAAGCTGAAGCCGCCGGGATAGCCCGCCTCGGCGAGAAGCTTCTTGGCTTTCGCGGGATCGTACGCGAACAGCTCACGGACCGACGCGGGCATCTTCTCGAGCGGCTCGTAGTAGCCGTAGTAATCGGGATGCATGGGATAGGCGAAGAGCTCGGCGTTGCCGCCGTAGTAGGCGCTGACGATCTCCTGCTTGTTGACGGCCATGTTCAGCGCGCGGCGGACGCGGATGTCGCTGAACGGCTTCTGATCCACGCGCATCGCCAGGAAGGTGCCGCTCATCGACAGCCACTTCGACCACTTCAGCGCCGGCGCGCTCTTCTTCAGATTGTCGACGGCCGTCCAGCGGATGCTCTCGAGGATGTCGAGCTTGCCCGTGCGCAGGGCCGTGTGCTGGGTGGCCTCGTCCTTGATCGTGCGGTAGACGAGCGTGTCGACGAACGGAATCTTGTAGGCGGTGCCGCCGATCTTCTCCGTGTCCCAGTACTTCGCGTTCTTCGCGTATGTCTGCGAGTTGCCCTGGATGAAATCGGTCAGCTGGAAGGGCCCAGTCCCGACCGCGTTCTTCCAGTCTTTGGCGTCGACCGAGCCGAGCTCCTTCGGCGTGATCGCGGAGTAGTATCCCCAGCCGAACCGATAGTCCCATTCGGCGTTGTACTGC
>JBKOUQ010000098.1:0-8972 GCA_046723475.1 Candidatus Methylomirabilota bacterium | reverse complement strand
TGTGAACCGCCACGACATTGTTGTCGGGCGCCAGGAAGCTGATGGGCGGCCGGCCATGAAGGGCGGTGTGGCCGCGATGCCGATTGTAGTAGTACAGCCAGGCAGGCAGCGCGTCCGCTCGCTGCCGCGAGCTCGGATACGCCCGGCGGTAGGCCCACTCGCGCAACAGCGTTTGGATAAATCGCTCGGCTTTGCCATTGGTCCGGGGCGTGTAGGGCCGGATCCGGAGATGGCGCAGTCCCGCGCTGCGACACAAACGCGCGAAGCGCCCGGCGATGTACGCCGAGCCGTTGTCGCTCATGACGCGGCGGACGCGAATGCCATGGCGACGAAACCAGGCGAGCGCCCGCCACAGGAACTTGGTCGTGGTGGCGCTGCCTTCATCCCCCAAGACTTCGACGTAGGCGAGCCGCGAGGCATCGTCGATGGCGACGTGGACGAACTCATAGCCGACGCCGCGCGCCTGACCGCGGCGGATGCCGGTGATGCGATGGCCGATCCGCGCGATGCGCGCAAGCTTTTTGATGTCGACGTGCAGCACATCACCCGCGTGCGGCCATTGGTAGCGGCGCACGGCCACCGGCGGCTCGAGCGCCCGCAGGCGAGCGAGGCCATAGCGGCGCAACACGCGAGCCACGGTGCTCTCGCTCACGCCCAGAGCGGCCGCGATCTGCGCGCCCGTCCAGCGCTGCCGCCGCAGCTGCTGGGCCCAGCTCACGAGCAGCCGGGGCGTGGCGGCAGGACTCCGATGGGGACGACACGAACGATCACGCAACCCGGCCTCCGCATCCGCTCGATAGCGGGCCACCCATTTCCGCACTGTCGGCTCACTCACGCCGACCGCGGCGGCGACCGCCGCCGGTCGCTGGCCGGTCAGCACCCGGCGCACAATCTCTGCTCGACTGCGGGGGGTGCTCCGGGCATTCTGATGAACGTCCATCCGGGCCTCCTCCACTGCGTTGATGGTTGTCTCGCAACCACCAGCTTCGCAGTGGCGGCCCGGATGGGCCTAAACAATCTCGTGACGGTTCACAGCTAGTCGGTCGGCAGAGGAGGTCGTCGGATGAAGACGCTCATCGAGGGCGGCTGGGTCGTCGCACACAACGGGACGACCCACGAGGTGCACGAGCGCGGGGCCGTCGTCATCGAGAACGACAAGATCCTGCATGCGGGCGGCCCGTACAGCGGCGCCGTGGACACGACGATCTCGGCGCGCGGCAAGCTCGTCTCCCCTGGGTTCATCAACACGCACGTGCACACCGCGGGCGGCGGCGGGGACTACCTGCTGCTCGACATGGCGAAGAACGACTACCGCACCGCCAACTACATGAGCTTTGCCGCGCCGCTCAAGGGGAAGATCACGCCGCCTCCGCCCGAAGCCGTGGCGGCATTGCGCGCCTTCGTCTTCCTGCACGCGCTGAAGAACGGCACCACCACGGTGATCGACGTCGGCGGTCTGCGCGGCGACTGGGAAGGCTACGCGCGGCTCGTCGACGACCTCGGCGTGCGCGTGTACGCGAGCCCGCCGTTCCGCGATCGCGAGACGTATATGGACGCGCAGGGCCGCCTCACCTACGAAGAGGACACCGCCGTGGGCCAGACGCGTCTGCGCGAGGCGATCGATTTCGTCCGCAAGTACGACGGCGGCGCGCAGGGCCGCCTGCGCGGGATGTTGAACGCCGCGCAGGTCGAGACGTGCAGCGCGCCGCTGCTGCGCGCGGGCAAGGACGCCGCGCGCGAGCTCGGCGTGCCGATCCACACGCACGCGGGCGGCAACCTCGTCGAGTTCCAGCGCATCATGGACGAGTACCGGAAGACGCCGGTGCAGTTCCTCGCCGACCTCGGCTTTCTCGACGAGCGCACGCTGCTCGGTCATGTCGTGTTCACCACCGCGCACGCGTGGCCGCGCTATCCCTTCGGCGACGATCTCCGCGCGCTGGCGGAGAGCGGCGCGACCGTCGGCCACTGCCCGTACAAGTACGCGAAGATGGCGATGACGCTGCAGTCGTTCGACCGCTACCGCCGCGCCGGCGTGAACCTCGCCATCGGGACGGACACCTACCCGATGGACATCGTCGCCGAGCTGCGCTGGGCGTCGATGCTCGCGAAGGTGACCGACGGCAACTACCAGGCCGCGCTCCCGCGCGATGTCTTCAACGCGGCCACGCTCGGCGGATGCAAGTTCCTCGGGCGCACGGACCTCGGCCGTCTCGCCCCCGGGGCGAAGGCGGACGTGCTCCTCATCGACCTCGACCACCTCGGCGCGCCCGTCTACGCGGATCCGATCAAGGCGCTCGTCGACGGCGCGTCCGGCCGCGACGTCGACACGGTCATCGTCGACGGCAAGGTGCTCGTACAAGGCCGGCGCCTCACGCGCCTGGACGAGGACGAGGTCTACGCCAAGGCGCGGCGGGCGACCGAACAGTACTGGAGCCACGTGCCCGGCTGGCGATGGGACGGCGCGAGCGTCGATCGCATCATGCCGCCGGCGTTTCCGATCAGGAGGTCGTGATGAAGCACATCATCGTCGCGGTCCTCGCGATCGTCGCGCTCGCGGCCGCCACCCCGGCGCGCGACGCGCAGGCGCAATCGGATCAGGTCACCTGGGGCGTGCACATCACGCTCGCGCCCACGTGGCTCGACCCCGCGGAGTCGTCCGGGATCATCACGCCGTACATGATTTACTATGCGCTGCACGACGCGCTCGCCAAGCCGATGCCGGGGCAGCTTCTCGCGCCGGCGCTGGCAGAGTCGTGGACCGTTTCCAAGGACCACCTCGCGTACGAATTCGTCCTGCGCCACGGCATCCGGTTTCACAACGGCGACCCGGTGACCGCGGAGGACGTCAAGTTCTCGTTCGACCGCTACCGCGGCGCCGCGGTCAAGACGCTCAAGGACCGCGTGGCCGGCGTCGACGTCGTCGACACCTCGCGGGTGCGGTTCCGCCTCAAGCAGCCGTGGCCCGATTTCATGACGTTCTACACGACGGCAACCGGAGCGGGCTGGATCGTGCCCAAGAAGTACGTCGAGAAGGTCGGCGACGAGGGCTTCAAGAAGGCGCCGATCGGCGCCGGGCCGTACAAGCTCGTGTCGTTCACGCCCGGCGTGGAAGTGGTCATGGAGGCGTTCGATCAGTACTGGCGCAAGCGGCCGAGCGTGCGGCGGCTCGTCTTCAAAGTGATCCCCGACGAGTCGACGCGGCTGGCCGCCCTCAAGCGGGGCGAGGTCGACATCGTCTATTCCATCCGGGGCGCGCTCGCCGAGGAGTTACGCCGCACGCCGGGGCTCCAGCTCAAGTCGACCGTCCTGCAGGGGACGTTCTGGCTCTATTTCCCAGAGCAGTGGGATCCCAAGTCGCCGTGGCACAACCCCAAGGTCCGCCAGGCCGTCAACGTCGCGTTCGATCGCAACGCCATCAACCAGGCCGAGACGCTCGGCTTCTCGCGCATCACCAACAGCATCATTCCGGACATCTTCGAGTTCTTCTGGAAACCGCCCACGGCCGTGTACGACCCGGCGAAGGCCAAGCGCCTGCTCGCCGAAGCCGGGTATCCGAACGGTTTCGACGCCGGCGATTACACCTGCGACGTCGCCTACGCGAACATCGCGGAGCCGATCCAGAACTACCTGCAGGCCATCGGCATCCGCAGCCGGCTGCGGCCACTGGAGCGGGCAGCGTTCTTCAGCGCGTACGGCGAAAAGAAATTCCGCAACATCGTGCAGGCCGCGAGCGGCGCATTCGGCAACGCGGCGACGCGGCTCGAGGCGTTCGTCGCCGCCGGCGGGACATACGTCTACGGCAGCGATCCCGACCTCGACGGGCTGTTCCGGGAGCAGGCGGCCGAGCTCGATTCCAAGCGACGAGAGGCGACGCTGCACCGCCTCCAGCAGCTCGTGCACGAGCGGGCGATCTACGCGCCGATCTGGCAGCTGGCGTTCCTGAACGGCGTCGGCCCGCGCGTCGAGGAATCCAGCCTCGGCGCGATTCCGGGCTTCGCCTATTCGGGCCCGTACGAGGACGTCAAGCTGAAGAAGTAGCCGGCTCGCGCGGGATCGAGAGCACGACGCGACACCCGCGCGGCGTTCCGTCGATCTCCGATGCCGCACCGATGGCGATGGCGCCGCTGTGCACCTCGGCCACACGCCGCGCCAGCGTGAGCCCGAGTCCGACACCGCGGCGCGCATCGTCCCTGGCGTCCGGCGTCCGCGCGGCGTCGGCGCGATAGAACGGATCGAAGACGCGCTCGCGGTCCGCGGCCGCGATGCCCGGCCCCTCGTCGCGCACGGTGAAGACGACGCGCGCGCCGTCGAGCACCGCCGACAGCGTGATCGGCGGCGCACCGTATTTCACCGCGTTCTCGACGAGATTCCACAGCGCGCGCCGCAGCAGGGCCTCGTCTGCGATGAGGCTCACGGCCGGGCCGGCCTCGACCTGTACGGGGTGCCGCGCCGTGAGCGGATCGTGATGCGCGCGCTCCGCGACCTCACGGAGCAGGGCGTGGGCTTCGACCGTCCCGAGATGCGCGGGCAAGCCTGTCGCCTCCAGGCGCGCCGTGGTGAGCACGTCGTCGACGAGCCGGTCGAGCTCGGCCAGATCGCGCTCGATGTCGGTTACGCGCCGTTCGTCGTCGCCGCCGCGCGGCAGCAGCGCGAGGGCCACACGGATGCGTGCCAGCGGCGAGCGCAGCTCGTGCGAGACATTGGCGAGCAGATCCTTCTCGGCGCGGACCAGGCGCTCCACCCGCTCGGCCATCTCGTTGAACGCGCGCGTGAGCTCGGTGATCTCGTCGGCGCGCCGCGCGTGGATCGCGTCCGTGGGCGCGCGCGCCGACAGGTCCCCGGCACCCAGCCGACGCGCTGCCGCGGTGAGCCGTTCGAGGGGACGCGAGATGCGCTGCGCGAGCGGCCGCGTGGCGATCGCCACGACGACGAGCGCCAGTCCCACCAGGAGCAACGGGCGCCAGAGTGAGGGCGTGCCCATCGGGCGCGGGACCGCGCCCTCGACCACCGCCACCACGGCGCCGGATGACGGATCGCGGATCGGCGCCGCGGCGAATCCCATCGGCCGCGGCCGCACGATGAGGCGCCCGGCGCGGACGGTCGCCTGCTCCGCGGGCGTGAGCGGCGGCAGCTCGTCGCCTGCCGCCGCGATGATACGGCCGTCGAGGTCGCGCACGCGGATGGCGAGATGGAGATCCGCGTGGATCTGCTCCAGACGCGCCGCGAGCGCCGTCGGGTCGCCGATGCGCTCGCCCACGAGCGACGCCAGATGGCGCGTCACCCGCGGCGCCATCTCGCGACGAAACGCCTCCCGTGCGCCGAGCGCGAACACGAACGCGGTCGTTCCCGCCACGACGAGGAGCACACCGAGGAAGTGGAGATAGATCCGCGAGTGCAGGCGCGCCATGCTACCCGGCGTCGCGCGCGAGCACGTACCCGGCCCCGCGCACCGTCTTGATGTAGCGCGGCTCCTTCGGGTTGCTCTCGAGCTTTGCTCGGAGCTTGCTGATGTGCACATCGATCGAGCGGTCGAACGACTCCCAGCTCGTGCCCTTCAGCGCGTCGAGCAGCTGGTCGCGCGACAACACGCGCCCCGCCGCACGCGCGAGCGCGGCCAGCAGATCGAACTCATACGCCGTCAGCGCGGCCCGGCGGCCATCGACCGTCACTTCCCGGGCATCGAAATCGATCTGCAGGTGGCCCACGCTGAGCCGGGTGCCCGCAGGCGCCGCGACGCGCCCGCGCCGCAGCACGGCATGGATGCGCGCGAGGAGCTCGCGGGGGTTGAACGGCTTGGCGAGATAGTCGTCCGCCCCGAGCTCGAGCCCGACGATCTTGTCGACGTCCTCGCCGCGCGCGGTCAGCATGATGACGGGCAGCGCGGCCAGCTCCGGCGTCGCGCGCATCCGTCGGCAGATCTCGAATCCGTCCGCGCCGGGCAGCATCACGTCGAGCAGCACCACGTCGAACCGCGACCGGCGCAGCAGACTCAGCCCGCGCTCCCCATCGGCGGCGACCGTCACGTCGAGCTCGTGCCGGCCGAGATATTCGGTCACCAGCGCGGCCAGACGCGCGTCGTCGTCGATGAGGAGCACGGCGGTCCGGGTGGGCACCCCGCTACCGTAGCAGGACCGTTCAGCGCATGCCGTGCGGTGCCATCGTTCGGACGTAACCGGCCACGGCGTGCCGCTGCGCCGGCGTCAATGTGTCGTGGATCTCGATGATCGCCTGCGTCACCGCGGTGCGCATCGCCTGATGCTGCTGCTCCATTTGCGCGTGCACCGCCTGCAGCTGGCTCGGGTCGAGGCGATCGCCCTCGAAGAGCGCCAGCACCTCATCGCGTTGGGCCGTACGGTCCGGCCGGGCGGTCTCGAGCGCCGCGAACGCGCGGTCGCGCGAGGCGTGGATGGCGCTGCGCTGCTCGGCGCTCACGCCCGCCTGGTCGAGGGCTTCGTCGAGCGCGGCGGAAATCATCCGCTTCATCATTCGCCCGTGCGGCCCCCCGGCAGCGCCGCCGGGCGGTACCTGCGCCCACGCGCGCGCGCCAACCAGCGCCGCCACACCGACTGCCGCCCCGATCAACACCACCGCCGTCACCCGCTGAAAGCTCCGTAGCGTCATGGCTGATCCTCCTCGTCGTGATGTGCACAGGACATCGACGCCCCGCACATCCCGAACGATCGGCCGGGACGATGAACGGCGTATGTTCGGAATGTAAAGATTTGTCGCACGCGGCTCGTTATAATCGCCGGCATGAGCATGCTGGAGCGCGCCGAAGCCGCCGAGCGGGCCCTGAGCGAGGAGCTGGATCGCACCGTCGTGAAGTCCGTCATCTACGTGTCAGGGGATCGTGATCCGCGACAGCCGATCACACGGCCCGACAACGGCAAGCTGGTCATGATGGGCCAGGACCCGCGGCTGCCGCGGATGCCGGAACGCCCGACGCTCTTCGACTTCTTCAAGTTCCGGTTCGGCCCCGCCAATCACCTGATGCAGAGCGCCCGGCTCGCGCAGAAGAACGGCGTGCCCGAGAAGCTCGTGCTCGCGTGCCTGCTCCACGACATCGGCATCGCGGGCTTCATCCGCGGCGATCATGGCTATTGGGCCGCCCAGCTGCTCGAGCCGTACGTCGACGAAGAGGTCGCGTGGGCCATCCGATATCATCAGGCGCTGCGATTCTTCCCCGACGAATCGGTCGGCTACTCGTATCCAACGATGTACGTCAAGCTCTTCGGCGCCGACTACCAGCCCGATCCATACATTCGGCGGGACTACGAGTACGCGCGCAACCATCGCTGGTACATGAGCGCGCGACTGATCTGCATCAACGACCTCTACGCGTTCGACCCCACCGTCCAGGTGCAGCTCGAGGAATTCACGGACGTGGTGGGCCGCCACTTCAAGCAGCCGACAGAAGGGCTCGGATGGGATGCCAGCCCCTCGGCGCACATGTGGCGCACCATCATGATGCCGACGAAGTATCTCTAGACTCGCACGTCGCGGTGCGCGCCCCACCGCGCGAGCCCTTCCCGCGGGCGAATGGCTCTCGGCCACCCGGCGTCCAACCGGTACGGAGGCTCTCGCCATGACGACGATCGCGCGACCACGGTTCATTGCTTGCGTGCTCGGCCTGGCTCTCGGGTTTGGCATGCTCGCCCCCGCCGTTGCCGCCCCGACTTCCGAGGCGCCCGCGGCGGATGAGGCAATCGGACGCACGCCACCGCGGTTGAGCTACGTGGATGGTGACGTCTCGTTCTGGCGGCCCGGCGCCGCCGACTGGGCGCCGGCGCAGATCAACACGGCCATGGCGCCCGGTGACGAGACGTACACCGGCAACCGCGGCAATCTCGAGATGCAGATCGGCGCCCGCGCGTTCGTGCGGGCCTGGGGCGATACGCAGCTCGGGCTCCTCAACCAGGAGCCCGACTTCGTGCAGTTCAAGATCACCGCCGGCCACGTGTCGCTCGACCTTCGCAGCGTCGAGCCCGGTCGCACGGTCGAAGTCGACACACCGTTCGCCGCCTTCACGATCGACGCGCCCGGCTACTATCGCGTCGACGTCACGCCCGACCGCACGTCCTTCATCACCCGGCGCTCCGGGCGCGCGACCATGACGCCCGCGGGCGGCGCGGCGGTCGCGGTCGCGCCGAGTGAAGAGATCGTTCTCAGCGGTGGCGCGACGCCGAGTATCCAGAGCTTCGTGGCGCCGGCGCTCGACGTATTCGATAGCTGGAACTACGCGCGCACCGACGAGCTGATCGATTCACTGAGTGCGCGATACGTCCCCGCCGGCGTCTATGGCGTCGACGACCTCGATCACCACGGCGCGTGGCGCGTGGTGCCGACCTACGGCTCGGTATGGGTGCCGCGTGGCGTGCCAACCGGCTGGTCTCCGTACAGCACGGGCCGCTGGGTCCTCGATCCCCTGTACGGATGGACGTGGGTCGACGACGCGCCGTGGGGCTGGGCACCGTACCACTACGGCCGCTGGGTTTTCGTCGACGGCTACTGGGCGTGGACGCCCGGACCGCTCGTCGTGCGCCCCGTCTACGCACCGGCGCTCGTCGTCTTCTTCGGCGCGCCGGGCGTGCGCGTCGCCGTCGGTGCGCCGTTCGTGAGCTGGGTGGCGCTCGGCTGGGGTGAGCCTGTCATTCCCTGGTGGGGCGGTCCGCGCTATGTCGGGCATGCACACTGGGTCGGCTGGGGCGGTCCGCGCATCGTGAACAACGTGGTCGTGCAGCGCACCACCGTCGTAAACGTTCAGAACATCACCGTCTATCGCAACGTGAATGTGAACCACGCGGTCGTCGCCGTGCGCGAAGACGCGTTCGGCCGGCGTCCCGTGCACGAGGCGCGCGTGCAGGAGGTCGACGTTCGCCGTCTCGAGCCCGTGCGAGGCCGCCTGCGCGTCACTCCGGACGCGTCGAGCTTCGTCGCCGCGCACGGGCCCGCCTCCAAGCCGCCGGCGCAGG
>JBKOUQ010000001.1:0-11325 GCA_046723475.1 Candidatus Methylomirabilota bacterium | reverse complement strand
TCGAGATTGTCCTGACGCAGACGCTTGTCGGTGCCGAACAGGATGTGCTTGGACATATCGGGCGAGTAGCGACTGGCTGACGGCCGTCGCCCGAGCGCCTCGGCAAGGCTCCGGATGTGGTGTGGTCCGGCGCCGCAGCAGACACCAAGGTAGCGCACGCCGAGCTCGAACGCCGCGCGGCCGAACTCGCCGATCTCGTAGCGGCTGCACAGCAACGGATCGAGCGCGGTCGGGAACGGGCGGCCGTCGGGACTCGTGCCGTGCGGATCGCTCAGACTCTGGAACGTCGGTTCGCCCGACGTCGTCCGATACGGCACCGGCAACGCGGCGACATGGCAGCTCACGGCCGCACGCACCTCACGGAGCAGCGGCAGCATCGTGGCGGGACCGCGCGCGCAGTTGAGCCCGACGACATCCGCGCCGGCGTCTTGAAGTCGCTTGCACGCGTCGCTCACGGACCAGCCCTCACGCGTGCGGCCCTCGCGCGGTATGGCGAGCGTGATGACGGCCGGCTTGCCGGACCGCTTGATCGCCTCCAGCGCGAGCACCGCCTCGGCGCCGTACGAGTACGTCTCGCCGACGATGAAATCGACGCCAGCGTCCACCGCCCAGCCGATCTGCTCGTCGAAGATCTTGTTCGCTTGCTTGTGCGTGGCGGGCTCGTCGGGTCCGTAGATGCTGGTGTTGCAGATGTCGCCGGCGAGCAGCGTGCGAGTGCTGCGCGCGACCGTGCGCGCGATGGCGAGCGCCGCGCGATTGATGCGGGCGAGGTCTTTCTCTCGCCCGACGATCTTCAGCTTCGCGCGATGCGCGTAGTACGTGAACGCTTCGACCACGTCCGAGCCCGCGTGCACGAAGTCCCGGTGCAGGCCCTCGACGAGATCCGGGTGCTCGAGCACGACCTCGGGGACGAACGCGCCCGCCTGCAGATAGCCGCGGCGCTCGAACTCGAACAGGTAGCCCTCGGCGCAGATGACGGGCCCGGCGGCCAGCCGCTCGAGCAGTCCGGGGGACGCTGGTGAGGCCTTTCGTGGCGGTTCGGTCTTCGGCATGACCCGCACCATATACCACAAGCGCGGCGACCACCCGAGCGCAGAGCCACGTGTGCCCGCGAACCCGCTTCTAGGTGCGACCGACGAGCCGCGCGCCTCCGCAATCGGCGTGACCAAAGCTTCGCTTGGGCTTGCCGAACGCTCCCACCTCTTGCGGGCCTTGCACGATGCTGCCGCACAGGCCACACCTGCGCCCGGCCTGCTCCCAGGCGCCATAACAGCCTTTACAGATGCCGACGCCTTTGCGCTCGCGCAGCGTGATCGCGTCCTTCTTCGGCACGCGTCGATCGCAGAACACGCACGTGGTCTTTCCCCAGATGAACATGGTCATCGCTCTCACTTGCTCTTGAGCTTCAAGTCCTCGTACGGCGCGGAGTACGCATGTCCGGTGATCGAGCCGAGCCCTGACTCGGCGACGCGCGGCCCCACACCATTTAGAAACGCCAATTCCCACAGGTGCGCGAACATCGCCTTCTCGTACATGAGCTGCTGGATTTTCTCGAGGGTCGCGGCGCGCTTGCCGTGGTCCATCTCGGTGGCCTGCTCGGAGAAGAGGCCGTCGATGTCGGGGTAACTGTTGTAGACGTAGGCGCCGCCGGCGGCGACAAAGGCTTCGATTCGGGTCGCCGCGTTGCCGAAGGCGCCGCTGCCGACCTGCACGATGTTGCCGAGCTTCTTTTCGCGGAACTGCGAGAAGAACGCCGCACGCTCGAGCGGCCGGAGCTGCGTCCGGATGCCGATCGCCTTGAGGTAGTTCACCGTGGCTTCGGCCAGATTCGAATACGAGGCGTCGCAGTAGTACGCTCCGGCATCGAAGCCGTTCGGATAGCCAGCCTCCGTCAGCAGTTGCTTCGCCTTCGCCAGCTCGACGGGATACGCCGGTGGCTGCCAGAAGAACTCGAAACTCGACGGAATGATGCTCCACGTGATCTTCGAAAACCCGAGCGTCTCCGCCCGATTGATTTCGGTGCGGTCGATCGCCAGATTCGCGGCAAGCCGCACTCGCCGATCGTGCCACGGCGACTTGGGATCCCACTGATCGAGGAACACGAGCCAGAACGGCGCGGGAATGATCGTCGGCTTGAGCGTCAGACCCGGCGTGCGTTGCATCTCCTCGGCCAGCGCTCCCCGGATCGAATAGACGATGTCGACCTCACCGCGCTTGAGCGCCGCCAACCGTGTGGCTTCGTCGGGGATGACTTTGAAGACGAGCCGATTCACCGCGGGCGCTTTACGCCAGTACTGGTCGAACGCCTCGAGCACGAGCTCGACGCCCGGCGTGAACGAGACGAACTTGTACGGGCCGGCGCCGATCGGCGCTTTCTTGAACCCGTCATCGCCGACCTTCTCGACATATTTCTTCGGTACGATCCAGCCGGCGCCGGTCGCCGGGGTGCCATAGAACGTCATGAAGTCCGGCCACGGCTGCTTCAGGCGGAAGCGGACGCGGTGGGCATCGAGGACGTCGACGCCGGCCACACGCGTCTTGAACGCACCGGCCGCGGCGCCGCGATAGCGCTCGAACGAGAACTTCACGTCCTCGGCGGTCACCGCATCGCCGTTGTGGAACTTGACGCCCTTCCGCAGGACGAACTCGTACGACCGGCCGTCAGGCGACGCCGTCCACGACTCGGCGAGGCTGGGCGCCATCGCGTTGCCCGGCATCGGCTTGACCATCGCGTCGTGCAGCGCATACAGCAGCATGAAGGGCGTGATGATTCCCGGGGTCTCTGCGGGGTCGAACCACGTCGGCGCAAGCGCGACGTGAACGCCCCACGTGATCTGCCCTTCGGCAGCCGCCGCGCCGGCGGTCCCGGCTGCACCGACGATGAGAACGACGGCGATGAGCGACAGCGTCACGATGCCGCGTGAGCGAGGCGATGAGGTCATTGGAGTGCACCTCGACTTTCCTGTCAGATCCGGAAATGAGAAGCGCGGCCGCGCGCCGCGCGCGGGCAACCAGCAATCGAAGTGCCACGGCGGTTGGCGCGTCCCTGCAGGAATCCGGGCCGCGCGTGCCGCGACACGGCGTCGGGGCGGCGACACAATGTCGTCGCGCCCGGGCTCTCGATAGCCGGTGTGCGCCGCTAGTTCGCCGACCGCTTGTGCGCGTAATGCCGCAGGTAGCCGAGGACGATCATCACAGGCGACAGGCCGCCGCACACGAACGCGATCAAAAGCCTGATCGAAACCGCGTCGCTGTCCGCCGCTCCCATCAGCGCGGCGCTCAGCAGCCGTTCGCACGCCACAATCGCAAGGACGACGCCGATCCAGACGATGGCACCGCCCGACCTCGACGCGGCCGTCACCGACGTGGCTACTTCGCGGCGGTCTTGAGTAACGTCGCGGCGCAGCCGTCCGCCACCTCGCGGCTGGGCTCAGCGGCTCCCGGCACGTTCGCCCACCCGGCTTTCACGACGAATTCTTGCTGATCGTACGACGACGACATCCCCCGCAGCTCGGCGAGCTTCTTCGGCGCCGCCTGATCGGCTTTCGATAGTGCGACGCACACAGGCACGAGCGCCGCCGTCACCGCCGAGTCCGCCTGTTCCCTCGCGATTCGGGTGGCAGTGCCGCTCGTGGTCCACCCACCCCACTGAAACCCGACGATCATCGTCAGAATGCTGCCGATAACAAGACCCCAGACGCCCGGCTTCATCCATGTCGGCATACGATCCTCCTTGGTCGTTCGCGACGACGTCTTGTCGGCGGAGACGTCATGTTGTCGCGTCACAGCTCCGCGAAAAGTCCTTCGAGTGTTGAGAACACCGTTCGCGCGCGCGTCGCGTGGAGTGGTACTCGCGTTGCACCACCCGACGCTGACCCGTGATGCAAATGAAACGCCGAACCGCGGGCACGGTCCTCGTCATCGACGACGACGACGAGATGCGAACGGTGCTCAAAGATTTCCTCCAGCGCGACGGGCATCGCGTCGTCGAAGCCCCGAGCGGCGACGCCGCCGTGTTGCTGGTCGAGACGGAGCCCGTCGATGTCGTGATCCTCGACAAGGAAATGCCCGGGATGAACGGTCTCGACGTGCTGGCATTCCTGCACCGACGGTTCCCGGCCACGCCGGTGATTTTCATCACGGCGTTTGGCGGGCCCCGCGTCGCGGATGAGTCGTATCGCCGTGGCGCCGTCGAGTACATCGAAAAGCCCTTTCGACTCTCCAGTGTCGTCGACCGCGTCCAGAAGCTGATCGACGACGCGGAATGATCGTGGGGCCGCAGGCGCGGTATCCTTGCGGCGCGCCGTGGGACTCAGAGTCCGGCTGATCCTCGTTCTGCTGATCCCGCCGATCCTCGTCGTCGGCGTCTACGGGTTCGTTCGTGTCCGCATGGAACGGGCCGAGTTGCTGGCAGAAGATCAACGCAACGTGGTGACCATCGCGACGGCAGCCCAGGTGGCGGTCGAGCGGGCTCTTCGGGACGCACAACCCTCGGAGCTTGCTGCTGTGCTGGCGGACGTGGTGAAAGATCACCGGCAGATCAGCCGGCTCCGGGTATTCGATCGCGAGCTGCGGCCGACAACGGTGTCGAACCCGCTGGCCACGAGCGACGAGACCTCCACCGATGTCCTGCGACGCGTCATGCAGACCGGCCGCGCCGAGGGATTCACGCGTCGCGCCGGCAAGGAGTCGTTCTTCTTCTACGTGCTCCCGGTCCGCGCCGCCAAGGGCGCGATCATCGGCAGCATCGAAATCGCCCACTCCACCGCGGCCATCGACAAGCGGATCCAGAATGGGACCTGGGACATCGTGGTGCGGCTCAGCGTTCTCGTCGTTTCCATGACCGCGTTGACGGGCATCGTCGTACAACGGCAGCTGCTCCGTCCGCTGTTTGCGCTGACCGAGGGCATCCGCAATCTCGGGCGCGGAAACCCCGCAGCGCCGTTGCCGGTCGACCGCCATGATGAGCTCGGCCGGGTCGCGGAGGCGTTCAACACGATGGCGAGCCAGCTCCGCATCGCGCGCCGGCAGCTGGTCGCGGAAAACGAGCGGGCTCTCGAGCTCGAGCAGCAGCTCCGGCACTCGGCGACGCTCGCCGTCGCCGGGCGGCTCGCGAGCGGGCTTGCGCACGAGATCGGGACGCCGCTCAACATCGTCTCGGGCCGCGCCGAATTCCTCCTCCACAACCTGCCCGCCGACGACCCTCGCCGCGCCGAGCTGCAGGTCATCATCGCCCAGATCGATCGCATTTCGACGATGATCCGATCGCTGCTGGATACGGTCCGGCCACTGAAGCCGACGATTCAGAACATCGGCGTGAAAAGCGTCGTCGACGACCTGCTGATTCTCCTGACGCACACGGCGCGGCGCCATGGCGTCACGCTGGACGTCTCCGTCCCGGAGGACTTGCCGCCGGTGCGCGCGGATCGCAACCAGCTTCAGCAGGTGCTGATCAACCTGTTGATGAACGCCTTCGAGGCCGCCCGGCCGGCCGGCGCGGTCAGGCTGACCGCCGCGGTCGCGAGTCGCGAATCGCGCCCCGGCGTGGACATCATCGTGCGCGATACCGGCCACGGCATTCCGGCCTCGTTGATGAACCGGATCTTCGAGCCGTTCTTCAGCACGAAGCCCCCTGGCGAAGGCACCGGCCTCGGCCTGCCGATCTGCCGCGACATCGTCAAGAGCCTCGACGGCTGCATCGGTGTCGAGAGCACGCCGGGCCGTGAGACCGCGTTCACGGTCTGGCTTCCGAGCGGTCCGGCCGAATGACGGCGCGAGTCCTCGTGATCGACAACGACATCGAGATGCTCAAGCTTCTTCAGCAGCATCTCGAAGCGGAAGGCTTTTCCGTGCGGGCCGTGGCAACGGGCGCCGACGCGATCACGCAGCTCAAGCACGACGATTACGACATCGTGTTGACCGATCTCGTGATGGATCAGATCGACGGTCTCGCCGTGCTCGCAGAAGCCAGGCGGCTGCATCCCGGCATTCGCGTCGTCGTGATGACGGCCTTCGCCAGCGTCGAGACGGCCATTTCGGCGATCCGACAGGGCGCCTACGACTACCTCTCGAAGCCGTTCAAGCTGCCGGAGGTGTCCCTTGTCCTGCGGCGGGCCATCGAAGACCAGAAGCTGAGGGAAGAAAACCAGCGTCTGCGGGAAGAAGTCGGCCGTCGCTACAGCGCGTCGACGCTGCTGGGGCAGTCGCGCGCGATGCAGCCGGTGTTCGAGCAGATCGCCGCCGTCGCGGCGAGCGATGCGACGGTGCTGTTGATCGGCGAGAGCGGCACGGGGAAAGAGCTCGCCGCGCGGGCCATTCACTGGAGCGGGCCACGTCGGACGCGGCCGTTCGTCGCGGTCAACTGCGCCGCGATCCCCGACACGCTGCTCGAGTCGGAGCTGTTCGGACACGAACGCGGCGCCTTCACCGGCGCCGAGCGCCGCCGGCGCGGTCTGTTTACCGAGGCCAATGGCGGCACGTTGTTCCTGGACGAGATCGCCGACATGTCGCTGAGCCTGCAGGCCAAGCTGTTGCGAGCGCTTCAGGAGAAGACCATCCGGCCCGTCGGCGGCAACGACGAGATCCGCCTCGACGTTCGCGTGATCAGCGCGACGAACCGCGATCTGCCGACGCTGGTCCGCACCGGCTCGTTCAGAGAGGACCTCTATTACCGGCTCTCCGTCATTCCGATCCGCCTTCCCAGCCTTCGCGAACGGCCTGAGGATATTGGACTGCTCGCCCAGCACTTCCTCGACCGAGCCGCCGGCGCGCTCGGCAAGCGGTTCGAGGGATTCACGGCCGACGCGCTCACGTGGATGTCACAACAGCGGTGGCCGGGCAACGTGCGGCAGCTCGAAAACGTGGTCGAGCGGGCCGCCACGCTCGCCAAAGGCTCGTCGATCACGCAATCGGACTTGATCATCGAGCCGATCGCCGCTGGAGGCCCGGGCTCCAGTGTTCGCCCGACCCTCGCCGAGCTCGAGCGCGACTACATCGATCGTGTCCTCACCGAGACCCACGGCGACAAGAACGCGGCGGCCAGGATCCTCGGGATCAGCGTGCGGACCTTGCAGCGGATGTTCAAGGAGTCGGACGAGCCCTCCCCCGAATAACGTCGCGTCAACGTGTCGTCGACGACGACAGCGTGACGGCCGGCGCTTCGTCGATCCGCGCGCCAATCGGCGCGCTTCGATTGGCTCACGGATTGCGACGCGGGCGCGCGGGCGGCGCTGTGAAAGCCGGCGCTGTTCCCGGGCGCCGAAGACGCCGCCCTGGAGTTCCTCCCGGTGTGGTAGGCGCCATGGTGGTGGCGCCACAGTCAGTTCGCTCGATCGGCCGCGCGTCGTGCACCGCGCGCGGTCGGTCGCGCGAGCTGCTCGACAGACCACTGCCGACGACGCCCAAAGGAGGGCGCATGATCACCGAACGCATCGCTCCCGTGGAAGACCCCGGACTCGCGCTGCGCGGTTTCTATGCGATCGGCCGCCGGCTGTTCGGCGACGTGCCGACGCCGCAGAAACTCATGGCGCATCGGCCCGCGCTGATGTTCGGCATCGGCGCCTTGTGGACCTCGATCGAGCGCTTCGGCACGCTGGACGCGCGCCTTCGCGCGCTGCTGCAGCTGCATGTGGCGCGGCTGTACGACGTCGCCTACTGAATGGACATCCGTCACGCCGTCGGCGTGAACGAGCACATCGACGAGCCGACGCTCGCGGCGCTTGCCGACTGGCGCCCGAGCGAGCGTTTCACGGCGCGTGAGAAGGCGGCGCTCGAGCTCACGGAAGAAATCGTCGGCGATGAGCGCGACGTGTCAGACGAGTGCTTTGCGCGCGTCCGCGCGCACTTCTCCGAGGCAGACGTCGTGGAGCTGGTGTTCGTCATCGGCTACCAGATCTTCGCGAGCAAGTTCGCGAAGACGTTCCGCCTCACGCCCCAGGGATTTGCAACGATGGCGGCCGGTTCGGCATCTCCTTGACAGGTGTCGTCAGATGTCGTATCCCGAGCATTCAACAGGACTGCCGCAAGGTTCGGGTCAACGTCCGCGAGTGATCAGGAGGCGACCGTGACCTATCTCACCAGGCGCTCGTTACTGCGTGGATCCGTAGCCCTTGCCGCCACCAGCCCGTTCGCGACGCCCCACATCGCCCGGGCGGCAGCGACGACCGCGAGCATGTGGTTCTCGCAGGGGTTCGTCCAGGATGAAGACACGGCGCTGCGCAAGGCCGTCACCGAGTACGAGAAGCAGAGTGGGAACAAGGTCGAGCTCTCCATCACGCCCTTCGCGCCGGAACGGCAGAAGATCGTGGCGGCGCTCACCAGCGGCGTGGTTCCCGATCTGATCGGGTTCTCGAACCCGATCGAGATCTTGCAGATCTACGCGTGGCAGGACCGGTGGGTCGAGGTCACCGACGTCGTGGAGACACAGAAGGCGCAGCTCAGCGAGACCGCCCTTCTGTCCGCGCAGGCGTACAACAGTGTCATCAAGAAGCGTCTCACGTACGGCGTGCCGATCAGGGCCGCCATCGTCCCGTGCCACATCTGGAAGTCGCTGGTCGAGAAGGCCGGGATGAAGATCGAAGACGTCCCGAAGACGTGGGACGCGTACTTCGACTTCTTCAAGAAAGTCCAGGACAACCTGCGCAAGCAGGGTGAGCGGAAGGTCTACGGCATCGGGTTCCAGGTCACGGCCAACGGCGTCGATCCCTACAACCTCTTCATGGCGTTCCTCGTCGCGTATGGCGGTAGGGACATCGTCACGAAGGACGGCAAATTGCATCTCGACGATCCGAAGGTCAAAGAGGCCGCCATCAAGGCGACGGCCTACCTCGGCGGTGCCTATCGAGACGGCTACGTGCCGCCGAGCGCGATCAACTGGAACGACGCGGACGACAACAACGCGTTCCACGCGAAGCTCATGGTGATGGACGTCGACGGCACGCTCTCCACCGAGGTCGCGATCAAGGAAAAGCACCCCGAGTGGTACTTCAACGAGATCGTGACCCACGGCACGCCCGGCTATCCGAACGACAACAACGGCAAGCCGGTGCCGGCCATCGTCGGCTTCACGACCGGGCTGATCCCGAAGGGCGCCAAGAACGTGACGGTGGCGAAGGAGTTCCTGAAGTATTTCATCCAGCCGAAAGTCCTCGGCGAGTTCATCGAGCTGGGGCTGGGGCGCTGGCTGCCCGTCATGCCAGCGCTCGCCAAGAGTCCCTTCTGGCAGAATCCGAAAGACCCGCATCTGAAGGGCTACGTCCAGCAGGGCCTCCTCGACCCGACGCTTCCGGACCCCCTCGTGTACAACCTGGCGATGGCCGAAGTCCGCAACCAGCACGTGTGGAGCAACGCGATGATCGAGGTGGCCAAGGACGGATCGAAACCCGAGCCGGCCGTCGACAAGGCGTTCAAGCGCATCGAGGAGATCTTCGCGAAGTACAAGACCGCGTGAGAGCGGAGAGCCCCATGGCGAACGGCGTATCGGTCCTCGAGATCCACCGCCCGGCAACGCGACGGCATACACTCGCGCGCTACCTCCGCGGCAACCTCAAGGGCGGCGAGTACACGTGGGCGGTCGCGTTCCTCGTGCCCTACGTCGCCGTGTTCCTGACGTTCGTCGTCTACCCGATCGTCTACGGTGTGTGGATGGGCAGCGAGGGCAAGCTCTACCAGGAGCTGTTCTCGGACCCGATCTACCAGAGCTCAGTGGTCAATACCGTGCTCTACCTGGCGCTCGGCGTGAACGTGAAGATGTTCCTTGCGCTGCTCCTGTCAGGGTTCTTCATGCGCCGCGGCTGGTGGATGAAGGTGTTGCTGCTCATCTTCATCCTGCCGTGGGCGGTACCGCAGATCTCGACGTTCATCTCGATCCACTGGATGCTGAACGGCGAGTGGGGGTTCCTCAACAACGTCCTCTACAAGCTCTTCCGCATCGAGGGAGCGTACTGGCTCAATGACCGCTGGATGGCCCTGGGTTCGGTCATCGTCTCCCACATCTGGAAGTGGACGCCGTTCTGGACGCTGATCTTGCTCGCGGGCCGGATGGCGATCCCGCTCGAGATCAACGACACGGCCAAGGTCGACGGCGCGACCGGCATTCGTGGCTTCGTCCACATCACGTTTCCGCTGCTCGCGAACCTCTACCTCATCTGCACGTTGCTCTCGACCATCTTTCTTCTCGGCGACTTCAACACGGTCTACTTCGTCTCCGGCGGCGGGCCGGCGAACTCCACGCACGTGCTCGGCACGCTGGGCATCCGCAATGCCTTCGACCTGGGGCAGCCGCGCCTCGGCGTGGCGGCCGTGATGTCGGCTCTGCCACTCGTGATCCCGCTGGTGATCGTCCTCATGCGCAAGCTGCGCACGGCGGAGGTGCAGCTATGAGCACGCTCGCGTTCGATGCGGCGCTTTCCTCCTCCCGTGCCGCGGCACGAGCGCAGCGTGCCGTGCGCGTCCGGCGCTACCTCGCGACCGCCGGGACCGTGGTGCTCTCCGCGGTGCTCGTGGTGTGGACGCTGCTGCCGATCTACAACATGGTCCTCGTTTCGCTCGAGCCGGAGGGCGACGTCTTCACCGATCACATCTGGCCGAGAGTCATCTCCTTCGCGAGCTTCTGGGGCGTCTTGAGCCAGGGCCACTGGTATCTCGAGCATTTCTGGCGGCAGTTCGCCAACAGCGTCTACATGGGCGCGATGGTGACGTTCTTCACGCTGCTGATCGGTTCGCTGACGAGCTTCTCCATCGGCCGGATGCGCATCCGACACGGCTGGTTGGTCAGCAATGCGGCGCTGCTGACCTACGTCATTCCGGCGTCGTTCCTCGCGATCCCGTTCTACCGGATCATGCAGAACTACGGCATGGCGAACAACCTCTGGTCGGTGATCGCCGCGCTCGTCGCGTTCGCCACCCCGTACGCGATCTTCGTCTTCCAGGAATACGGCCGCAGCATCCCGATCGAGGTCGACGAGTCGGCGCGGATCGATGGCGCCTCGCCCGCCCAGATCTATCGGAGCATCTATCTCCCGCTGATGGCGCCGGCGCTCGTCGCCGTCGGCACGTACGCGATGCTGCTGGCGTGGAACGAGTACCTCTACCAGTTCCTGCTGCTGTCGTCGAAGTCGAACATGACGGTCCCGGTGGCGCTCGCGCAGTTCCTCAACAGCGATCAGTCGCCCTGGAACTACATGATGGCGACGGCGATCATCTACGCGCTGCTGCTCGCGTGGAACGAGTACCTCTACCAGTTCCTGCTCCTGTCCTCCAAGTCGAGCATGACGGTGCCGGTGGCGCTGGCACAGTTCCTGAGCAGCGACCAGTCGCCCTGGAACT
>JBKOUQ010000109.1:0-9345 GCA_046723475.1 Candidatus Methylomirabilota bacterium | reverse complement strand
GCGCTGGGCGGCGCGCTCGCCGCGGCACAGGCGTTGCCTGCGCTCGACTACGTGCGCGAGAGCGCCGTCATCGCGTATCGCGACCAGTGGACGGCGCCGCTCGCCGTCCCCGTGCGCGCCAGCATCACCGCGCTCATGCCGCTGTTCTTCGGCACCGGCGCGCAGACGTGGTCGACGTGGCAGTTCGCGATCACGTCGACGTACGTCGGACTGGTGCCGCTGCTCGGTCTGCCGCTGGCCCTATCGCGACGGCGCTCGCCGGCGCCGTTCTTCGCGGGCCTCATCGTCGTCGTCGCGGGCGTGCATTACGGCCTGCCCATCATCGGCGACGCCATCGCCCACGCGCCCGGCATGGCGCTTGGCACGAACACGCGGCTGATGCCGCTGCTGGTGTTCGGCCTCTGTGCGCTCGGCGCGATCGGGCTCGACGTGGTGGCGTGCGCAGCGCGGCGTCCCGCGCCACCGCCGACTCGCTGGGTGCGCGTGTGGACCGCGATCCTGCTCGCGGGCGGCTTCGTCGGCGTGATGCTCGCGTCGGGCGATCCTCGCGCCGAGCGCGTGACGCCGCCGCTGTGGCTGCAGTATGCGTTGTTCGCGCTCGCACTGACGGCGGGCGCGCTGTTGCTGCTGCGCTGGCTCGCCGACGGTCGCGACCGATGGGGTGTCGCCCTCGCCGTGTTGCAGGTGCTGACGCTGGCCCCGCTGGCGGCGACCTACCAGCCCGTGCGCGATACGCGCTGGCTCTATCCGTCACCGCCGGCCATCACATGGCTGCAGGAGCACGCCAACGGCGGACGCGTGCTCATGGGCGATCACGTCGGACTGCTCTACGGGCTGCGGCAAGCCAACGGATACGACGGGCTGTCGCCGCGGCGTATCGAGCAGCTCGCCGGGCCGATCGGCAGCGGCGTGCCGCGGCTTCGCGGATTGCTCGAGAACACGCTGGCGCTGCACGGCAGCGAGCCGCTCTCGCCGCTGGCCGTGATGCTCTCGTCGACGCGCGAGCTGCTCGGCGTTCGGTTCATCGCGCTATCGCCGGGATCGCCGACGCCCGCGCCTGGCTGGAGCATTGTCTACGACGGCGCCGACGCGCGGATCTTCGACAACCCGGCCGCGCTGCCGCGGGCGTTCGTGGCACGACGCGCGCGCTGTGCCGACGACGCGCAGACGCTGCGCGCGCTGCATGACGGCACGCTCGATGCCGCGCGCGAGGTGCTGCTGGCCGAGTGCGCGCCGTCCGTCGCGACGCCCACGGAGGCGACGCATGCCGAGGCGCGCATCGCGGCCGACGCGACCGATCGCGTCGTCATCGATGCGGCCACCGATGCGCCGGCGTGGCTCGTGCTGACGGACACGTGGTTTCCCGGCTGGCGCGCGCGCGTGGACGGCGTCAACGCGCGCGTCTGGCGTGCGGACCACGCGTTCCGCGCCGTCGCGCTGCCCGCCGGCCGTCACGAGATCGAGTTCAGATTTCGCCCGCGGCGTCTGCTGGCCGGTGCGGCGATTTCCGTCGCGGCGGCGCTCGTCGTTCTGGCGCTGCTGGTTCCGCGTCGCGCGCGTACCGCCGCGGTGGCCGTTGGTCTCGTCGTCGTCGCGCTTGGCGCCGCGGTCGTTGCGCCCGGCGCGGCCGAGGCCGCATTACCAGCGCCGCCGTTCGATCTGTCCGTGACGCCGACGTGGACCACGGCGGGCGACACCGTGATGCTCGACGTGGCGCCGCGAGGAAGGGCGGACGGCACGACGTGGGATCTCTATGTGCTGTGGCTCTACTCGGACGCCGCCGCGTTCCTGACCCCCGAGGGCGCGTGGTCGCCGCGTCCCGTGCCGTGGCGCGCGCGGCTGCCCGGTGGTCAGCACGCGAGCGCGCCCTGGCCGCGCGTCGGTCCGCCCGACGACATCACGCTCGCGCTGGTCGTGGTCGAGCCCGGCGGCGATCCGCTGCAGCGCCTCACGTGGCGTTTCCGTCCCGCGCTCGCCACCGCGCACGTGCGCGGCCCGGGGCCCGCACCGGCGTGGCGCCGCCTGCTCGGACCCGCGCTCGTCGCGCTCTGTGCGGTCGCGCTCGTGCTCGGGGTGCCGCTTTCTCGCCCCAGATCACTCTGATATCATTTCGGCGCAATGGCACAGCGGCTTCCCGAGCTCGTCGGCCGCGCGATGATCGATCCGGAGTTTCTCGCGGACCTCCAGCGCTCGCCGGACGCCGTCCTCGCCGACTACGAGCTCACCGACGACGAGCGCGCGACGGTGCTCACCGCGCTCGCCCGCCTCGGGCAGGGTTCCGCCAGCCAGCGCGCAACCGCTCTGCGTAGCGCTCTCATCCGACGCGTGGCCACGTAGGCGCCGGATTCCCGCGCGGTGGGCAGTGCGGCCGACACGCTCGCGTTTCTCCGCAGCGTGCGCCTGTTCCGAAACATCGAAAGCCGCGAGCTCGGCATCCTGGCCGACAGCCTCCGCGAGCGTGAGCTGAAGCGGGGACAGATCCTGCTCCGCGAGGGCGACACCGGCGACGAGATGTTCCTCGTTCGCTCGGGCTCGCTCGTGATCTCGAAGGCGGTGACGGGCCGCGTCGAGCAGGTGCTGGCGCGCGTGGGCCCGGGCGATTTCTTCGGCGAGATGGCGCTGTTCGATCGGTCTCCGCGCTCGGCGACGATCCAGGCGGACAACGACACGACGCTGCTCGTGCTCGATCGCGCCGGGCTCAGCAAGCTCACCGAGATCAGTCCGCGCGCGGCGGCCGCGTTCTTCGAATCGCTCGTGCTGATCTTCATCGAGCGGCTGCGCGCGTCCGGCGACCTCGTGGCCGAAGTCACGCGGTGGGGCCTGGAGGCGACCGGCCTCGACGTGGACCCCCGGTGAGCGCCACGGGCCCCCCTCGCCGCGCGCGGCTCGAGCTGCTCGTCCGTGGCAAGGACGGCGGCGACGGCTTCGAGGTCCGCCAGATCGGCAGCGGCGTCGCGTTCATACAGTCGCGACCGCAACGCGTGCCGGCCGGCTCGTTCGAGCTGGCCGAGGTTGCCTCGCGCGTCGACGGCCAGCACTCGTTCATTCTCAAGAACACGACCACCGATCGCTTTCTGCTCCTGTCCGAGCCCGAGAAGTTTCTGTGGGAGCAGATGGACGGCCGCACCTCGCTGCAGCACATCGCCACCGCGTACGTGCTCCGCTACGGCGAGTTCGACTTCGACATCATTCCGCAGCTGATCCGAAAGCTGCAGCGCGCGCAGCTGCTGACGATGACACCCACGTCACGGCTGCGGCAAGCGCTCGCGCGGCACCGCCGTCAGCCCGTCGCGAAGTTGGCGGAGTCCGCGCTGTTTGCGCTCGAGCGCATCAACGTGTCGAGCCGCAACGTGCAGTCGGTGTTCCGCACCATGTACCGCTTGGGTGGGTTCATGCTCTTCACCCCCGCGGCGGCCGTGGCGTGCCTCGTGCTCGCGGTCATTGGCCTGGCCGCCGGGGTGCGGCTCTGGCCCGATGCCGACCGCGTCGTCTCGGGCTTCGGCAAGAGCCCGCTGCTCGCGGTGCTGTCCGTGAAACTACTCTTCCTGCTCACCGTCGGCGCTCACCAGCTCGTGCACGGGCTGGCTCTCGTGCACTACGGCCGCCGCGTGCGCGAGTTCGGGTTTACGTTTCTGCACGGGTTCGTGCCGACCTTCTACGTCGACGTCACCGACATCTTCATGGGGAGCCGCCGCGCGCGCGTGATCACCGCGGTGTCCGGCGCGCTCGTGCACCTGGTGCTCGGCTCGCTGTGGTTCCTCGTCGCGCTGCAGGCGTCGTTCGGCTCGTTCCTGCAGGCATTCGCCGCCGCCTCGGGCATGATCCAGTGGCAGGCGTTCGTGGTGGCGCTGTACCCGTTCTGCTTCATCGAGATGGACGGCTACCACGTGTTCGTCGACGTGCTCGGGATTCCGACGCTCAAGCACGACGCCATCGCGTATGCGGGCGCGGTGATCCGCGGGCGTGCGCCGCGGCGCTTCACGCGCCAGGAGGCGCTGTTCGCCTCCTACATCGTCGTCTCGACGATGTCCGTCGCGGCGTTCGTCGCCTTCAACGTCTGGCTGATCATCCACGCGAGCTGACCCTCAGAAGACGGTCTAGTCACGCCCGCAGCCGGGTGGCGCCGGTGCTGGTGCCGGGAGGCGGCGTCCGATCGACGGGGCCCGTGGCGTGGGCCAAGACGGCGGCGAGCCATTTCGGTGCGAGCGACCGTCTTGGCTCGCGCCACGGCACGGCGGACCCGCCGTCGCCCGCTCCCGGCACACCAGCGCCGCCGGCTGCGGGCGTGACTCGGATGGGCTCCTAGTCTGCCGTGGCGTCGCGCGCGAGGGCGTCGGCTGCCGCGGCGATGGCGCGCGCGTCGGCCGGCGCTGACGCGGACATTTCGAGCGCCGCCGCCTGAACGTGGGGCGGCTCGGCGGCGAGCATCGTCTGGGCGCGAGCGCGCAGACCATCGCCGACCAGATCGGCCACCTCGCGAAGCGCGGCCAGCGCGATGCCGAGCGCATCGGCGCGCGATCGGCCGCGCGCGGCGTCGGCCACGGCCCGACGCACGCGATGCGACAGCGTGATGCGCCCGCCGCCCGTGGCGACCAGATCGGCGTCGACCGGACCCCATGCAAACTCGATTTCGCCCGCGATGCGCTCGAGCCAGGGCGCCAGCGTGGGTGCGCTGGTCGCCATGACGAGCGCGATGAGTCCCGCGATGACGTCGGACGGCACTCGCGCGACCTCGGGCGGATCGATCGGCACGGCGGGAATGTCGCGCACCGCGCCGTCGGGCGCGAGCACGACGTGGTCTTCGACGACGCGGCCGAGGACGACGAGCGAAGCCCGCACCGTCTCGCCGGCGTCGCGCACCGCCCGCGGCACACGACGGCGTACGCCTTGCCACTCGGCCCGATAGTACGCGCGACCGCTCGCGACGATCTTCTCGACGCGTCCGCGCCGCTGCACCCAGATGCCCGTCCGCTCGATCGTGACGTCGTGGGGCGCCGGCGTCCACGCCAGCGCCCCGCGAGCGAATGCATCGCGCGGGTCGCGGACATCGGCCGGCACGTATCGGAACGATTCGAGGAGCGCGAGGAACAGCGCCTCGGTCGGGTAGGGGGCGTCGTAGCGCACGACGTCGATGCCCTGCGCCACGGCGAGGCGCGCGAGCAGATTGAAGACGGCCGAGGCGGCGCCAGACGGTAGCCGCGCCGGCTCGGCGAGCGGTGGGATGCGATCCACGCGGGCCCAGTCGAGCGCGGCGAACGTCGTGAGCGGCTCGCCGTCGCGCGTGAGGAGATCCGACGCGCCCCACGGTCCCCGCGCGCCGGCGCGGGGCGCGATGGCGAGCCAGGTTCCGTCCGGTAGCCGGACGCGCGCCTCGCGCAGCCGCGCGTCGTCTCGCCAGTCGAGCGCGCTCAGCGGCGCGCCGTGTCGGTCGTGCTCGCCGAGCACGCGTCCGACGGCGTCGAGCCGCATCCCCGGCGCGTCGGCGGCCACGGCGCGGATGATACAATGCCGCCGGTGGTCACGGACGACGTCCTCTGGCGCTCGGCCGTCGCATGCGCGACGTTGATCCGGCGCAAGGAGCTCTCGCCGGTCGAGCTGACCGAAGCCGTTCTGTCGCGCATCGAAGCGCTCAATCCCCGCCTCAACGCGTTCTGTCTCATCGCGCACGATGTCGCGCGACGCCACGCGCGCGAGGCCGAGATCGCGGTCTTGAAGGGCGAGCCGCTCGGGCCGCTGCACGGCGTGCCGTTCTCGGTGAAGGACGTGCTGTTCACGCGGGGCATGCGCACCACGGGTGGCTCGCGACTCTATGCCGCGCTGATTCCGGAAGTCGACGCGGTCCCGGTCGGGCGACTCAAGGCCGCGGGCGCCGTGCTCGTCGGAAAGACGACGACGTCCGAGCTCGGGCACAAGGCCATTACCGAGAGCCCGCTGTTCGGCATCACGCGCAATCCCTGGGATCTCGAGCGCACGCCCGGCGGCAGCAGCGGCGGCGCCGCGGCCGCCGTCGCCAGCGGCTGCGGGCCTATCGCGCTCGGCAGCGACGGCGGCGGCTCGGTTCGCATTCCCGCGGCGTACTGCAACGTCGTCGGCGTGAAGCCGTCATACGGACGCGTGCCGATCGGCGCGGGCTTTCCGGGCTGGGATCACGTCTCGCATGTCGGGCCGCTCGCGCGGACGGTCGAGGACGCGGCGGCAGTGCTCGACGTCATTGCGGGTGGCGACGACCGCGACCGCGAGTCGCTGCCGCGAGAGCCCGGCTCCTACGTCGACGCCTGCCAGGCCGGAGTCAAAGGCCTCAACGTCGCGTGGACGCCCGATCTCGGCTTCGCGCGTGTCGAGCCGCACGTACTCGAGCTCACCGGCGATGCCGCCGCCGAGTTCGAGTCGCTCGGCTGTCATGTCGAGGTCGTGAATCCGGGGTGGGAGAACCTCGAAGAAGCCTTCATCACGCTGATCTCCGCGCAGTTCTACGCGGCGTGGTCCGACGAACTGCCGGCCGCCGAGCCGCGTCTGGATCCGACGCTCGTGAAGTTCATCCGAAAGGGCGGCGGCGTCACCGCCCGCGACTACGTCCGCGCGCGCGCCCGCGTCGGCGAGTACTGGGAAGAGGTGCGCGCGTTCTCTGAGCGCTTCGATCTGCTGCTCACGCCGACGACCGCGGTCGCACCGTTCGCCGCGGGCGGCCGACCACCGCGTGAGATCGACGGCGAGCCGACGTCCGTTCTCGGTTGGATGCCGTTCACGTACCCGTTCAACCTCACGGGGCAGCCCGCGGTATCCGTTCCGGCTGGCTTCACCAGCGACGGCTTGCCCGTGGGGCTGCAGATCGTCGGCCGCCGCCACGCCGACCGCGCGGTCCTCGCCGCGGCCGCGGCGTTCGAGGCCGTGCGGCCATGGAGCGCGCGGAGACCGCCTCTGTGACGAGGATCACGCCCAAGCGCGGCCCAGCGACGTGGAGTGACACGAAGCGCTGGGCCGTCGCATCGATCACGCTCGCGCTGTGCCTCATCATCGTCATCTGGCTCGTTGTCACGGACGCACCGATCGTGCGCTACCTCGTGCGGCTCTACCAGGACAAGCACTTCCTCAAGGAGACCGTGCGTGCGTGGGGCGTGTGGGCGCCGCTCGTGTTCATCGCGATCCAGGCGCTGCAGGTCATCATCTCGCCGATCCCCGGCGAGATCACGGGACCCGTGGGCGGCGCACTGTTCGGCACGCTGTGGGGCGTGGTCTATTCCACGATCGGCCTGACGTTCGGCACCCTCGTGTGCTTCGCGCTCGGGCGGCTCTGGGGCGAGCCGTTGATCCGGCCGTGGCTGAGCGAGCACCACTGGGAGAAGATGAACTTCATCCTCGAGGCCGAGGGCGCGATCATCTGCTTCATCCTTTATCTGATTCCCGGGTTTCCGAAGGACATCATCTCGTACCTGTTCGGGATGAGCCCCATGGGATTCTGGGTGTTTGCGATCGTGTCCACGATCGGACGGTTGCCGGGAACGTGGATTTCCTCGTACTTCGGCGCGCACGTCGGCGAGCAGCAGTACATCTACGCGATCGCGTTCATCGCGAGCGTAGCCGCCATTTCGTTGCCGCTCTACTACTATCGCGAGCGCATCCTGGCCCGCTTCCGCACCCGCTGATCGATCGGCGGCAACGCTCGTCCCGCCCTCCGAAAACGCGCTTGACTCGCGCACGGCCGCTACGTAGCATGCTCGGCACGCACATGAGCAGCGCGATCCGGTGGTTCGACTTCGGGTTTTTCTTTTACTTCGCCGAGGTCCGTCCACCGGCTCTGACCTAGCGTTCACGAGCCGCGGGCGGACCGGACGCCCGCGGCGATGACCCACTCCGAGGCCGCGGGCGACGAGCCCGCGGCCTTTTTGCGTTGCACCATCGGAGGGGCAAGGATAGTGGCAGGAGGTCGAGATGATCATCGTCTTGAAGTCGGGAACTTCGGAGCGCGACATCGCCGACGTCGAGCGGCGCATTACCGCCATGGGCTACCGCCCGCACACCATCCGGGGCGAGCTGCGCGCCGTGATCGGCGCCATCGGCGACGACCGCGGCAAGGAGCGCCTGCGCTCGCTGGAGTCGCTGGAGAGCGTCGAGTCGGTCACGCCGATCCTGCAGCCATTCAAGCTGGCCAGTCGCGAGGTGCGCAGCGCGAACAGCGTCGTCCGTGTCGGCGACGTCGCCATCGGCGGCCGCTCGATCGTCGTCATGGCCGGCCCGTGCTCCGTCGAGTCGCGCGAGCAGCTCCTCGACGTGGCGGGCCGCGTGAAGGCGGCGGGCGCCCACATCCTGCGTGGCGGCGCGTTCAAGCCGCGAACGTCGCCATACGCGTTCCAGGGCCTGGAGGAAGACGGGCTCAAGCTGTTGGCCGAAGCGCGGCGCGAGAGCGGCTTACCCGTCATCACCGAGGTCATGGAGCCCGACAAGGTCGACGTCGTGGCCGAGCACGCCGACGTGCTGCAGATCGGCGCGCGGAACGTCCAGAACTTCTCCCTCCTGCGCCGCGTCGGCGCCGCCGGCAAGCCGGTGCTCCTCAAGCGCGGCATGTCGACGTCGATCCAGGAGTGGCTGCTCTCCGCGGAGTACGTGCTGAGCGGCGGCAACCCGAACGTGATCCTGTGCGAGCGGGGGATTCGGACGTTCGAGACGGCCACCCGGTTCACGCTCGACCTCAACGCGGTGCCCGTGCTCAAGAAGCTCACGCATCTGCCCGTCGTCGTCGATCCGAGCCATGGCACCGGGCACTGGGAGTACGTCGAATCGATGGCGATGGCAGGGATCGCGGCCGGCGCCGACGGTCTGCTGATCGAGGTGCACCCGCGGCCTGAGGAGGCGCTGTCCGACGGTCCTCAGTCGCTCAAGCCCGAGCGGTTCAAGGCCCTGATGACCCGTGTGGCACGGGTGGCGCAAGCACTGGATCGCGACATGTAAAGACCGCGTCGCCTATAATCGACGCGGCATGACGCTGTGGGAGTTCCTGCGGCAATGGCAGGGAGGCCGCCTCGCCGCGGGCGTCATCGTGTCCGTCCTGCTCCACCTGGCCATCATCGCGGTGGTGCTGGGCGTTCGCCTGCCGAGCACGAACCGTTGGGACGTCAAGCGCGGCGAGCCTTTGATCGTCGAGCTACCGCCGAAGGCCGACGATTCGCCGCCGCCGGGTCCGCCTGGTGCGCCGGCGCCGGCGCGGCCGACGCGCTCCGCTCGCGGGACCGCCTCACCCCCGGCGACGCCCCCTTCGGCGAAAAATCCGTCCGCCGTGGCCGCCGCAGAGCCGCCGCGTCGCGCCCAGGCGGCGCGACAAAGTCAGCCGCAACACAGTCGCGTCGCGTC
>JBKOUQ010000095.1:0-5114 GCA_046723475.1 Candidatus Methylomirabilota bacterium | reverse complement strand
AGCTCGGGCTCGCGGACGTCCACGAGCGCGACGCGCGCGCCCGCGCGCGCGAAGAGCAACGCGCTCGCGCGACCGATGCCCGTCGCCGCGCCGGTGATGATCGCGACTTTGCCCTTCAGGACGCCGCTGTCGGCCAGGCTCATGGCGCGGAGTATACTGGCGCACACCAACGAACGGCGCGCCACGCCCGGAGCGCTACGGCGCAGGAGTGTCCGATGATCCAGGCCCGCAAGCTCGGCCACGTCGTTCTCAAAGTTCGCGACGCGCGGCAATCGCGCGACTTCTACACCCGCGCGCTCGGCCTCAAGGTTGCGCACGAAGATCTCGCGCGCGGGGCGGTCTTTCTCAGCTGCGGCACACAGCACCACGACCTGGCGCTCTTCCAGGTCGCCACGGGAGCGCCGGCCGAGACCACGCAGCCGGGGCTGCACCACATGGCGTGGCAGGTCGGCACTTTTGCCGAGCTGCAGGCCGCGTACCGCGAGCTCCGCGCGATGGGCATCGCCGTCGACTCCACCATCGAGCACAACGTGTCGCGCAGCGTGTACTTCAAGGACCCGGACGGCAACCGCGTCGAGCTCTATTGCGACATGGTGGAGGACGGCTTCGACGCCATGCAGACGCTCGGGCCGCGACGCGACGAGCTCGACATCGAGACCGGCAGGATCGTGAGCCGAGGAAAGGAATACGTCGGATGAGCGAGGCCAAGCAATTGTTCAGCGTCAGCCGCGCGAAGGACGCCGTGTACACGACGGGCTTGCGCAGCTTCATGGAATACCGCGATCTCGGCATCGACCGCGCAACGCACGGGCGCGTCCGCGCGCACGTCATTCGCGTCAAGTCCGAGGCCGCCGGCGCCCACGACCTGCACACGACCGGGCTGCACCAGCACCTCTGCGATTTTCAGATGTTCTATGTGCTCAAGGGGTGGATCAAGTTCGTCTACGACGGACAGGGCGAGCAGACGTTCCACGCGGGCGACTGCGTGTTGCAGCCGGCCGGCATCGTGCACAACGAGCTCGACTGCTCCGATGACGTCGAGATCCTCGAGATCTACTCGCCGGCCGTGCATCCCACCGTCGTCGTGGATGCGATGCCGGACACCACCGCGGCCGCGCGCTGAGGCGCGCCGCTCAGCCGAGCAGCATCCCGGCATAGCCGACGACGCGACTTGCGTCGCCGCCGGGGGCGTCGGCGCTGGTCGCATATGCGATGAGCTCCGGACGGCGCGCAATACCGAGCTGCTCGAGCGTGTCGAGGACGACGACCGTCGGCAACAGCCCGCACATGCTGATGCGTCGCTCGCGCACCGTGCGATACACGTCGGCCGGCGCGAGGCGCTCCACGCAGTCGAGCGCGACAGCGTCCAGACGCCGGTTCTCCGCGTCGCTCGCGTAGTGGTTCAGATCCGTCGAGATGACGAGCAGTGGCGGCTCGCGCCGCGCGCGGAGCACCTGGACCAGCCCTGACGCGAACGCGTGACAGCGCTCGGCATCGCCGGCGCCGAGCGCGATGCCGACGACGCGGGCGCGGGGCGCCAGACGCGCGAGCAGCGGCAGCTGCACCTCGATCGCGTGCTCGGGCTCGTGCGCGAGCGCGTCCAGCTCGAGGTCGGGAATCGCCTCGGCCAGCGCGCGCGCGAGCGTCGGGTCCGAGGCGAGGTCGAGCCCCGGCAGCGACCAGCGCTCGTGCGGCGCGACCGCCCACTCCGCGCCCAGCCGATGGTGCCGCGGCGCGAGCACGATCACGACGTCGGGAATCTCGACCCGCGCGTACGCCGCCGCCGCCACACGGCCCGAGTAGCGCAGCGCGGCGTGCGGGACCATGACGGCCGCGCGACGCTCGGGGCGACGCGGCATCTCGGCCAGCAGCGCGTCGACGGTCCGCGACAGGTCGGGCGCGCCGGCCGGGTAGAAGGTGCCCGCGACGGCGGGCCGACGCACGGGCAGGCCGGGACGCGGGCGCGGCACGTCGCTCACCGCGATGGGCGTGGTCGTGGACGCCGCCGCGAGACTCAGGACGAACGCGCCCGACGCGTCGCGCACTCGGGCGTCCTCGCTGACGGCGGCGAGCAGCGAGTTCGTCGAGGCGTCGGGAACGTAGCGCCACGCCGCCTTGGCGTCTTCGATGACCAGCAGCGCGCGTGCGCTTGGGTCGAAGCCGCGCAGATCGGGCTCGTTCGCCGTGCCGTGCATCGCGGGATCCCAGAGCACGGTCAGCTCGATGCGTGTGCGTTCGGCGGCGCTGACCGTGTCGTGCCGCGCGGCCTGCTCGACCAGCCCGAACAGCGTCGCCTGCAGCGGTACGCCGGGGCGCAGCGACAGCCGCGACAGTCGAAGCGCTTCCTCGCCGTCGGCGCGCCGGACCGCGAGCGAGATCGCATGGACCGTTCCGTCGGGCGCATCCGGCGCATAGCAGGCGGCGAGGCGGCCGCCACGCAGCGCCTCGAGGCTCTCGGCGCAGTGTGCGGCGAGTCGCGCCAGCCCATCCGCGGTCACGACCGCGGTGACCCTCGCCGCATCGGCAACCTCCCGATCGAACGGTCCGCCGATGGCACGCCCCTCGAACGTCGAGACCTCGACGTCGCGCTCCTTCCACGCGGTCGGCGGCAGCCCGGCCTTCACGCAGACCTGCTCGAGGAACCGCTCGGCATCGAGCCCCGCATCCACCGCGACACCGGGGAGGAGCAAACCCGCCGCGCTGCCGCGGCGGATGGTGAGCCCGTGCCGGCCGATTTCGACGTGGTCCCGGCGCGCCTCGCCCTGCGCCGCGATCGGTGTCGCGCCCCCGAGCAGCCAGACTTCGAGATCCAGATACGCGAGCTCGCTCGCAGACACCGCGGGCAGGCGCGCGTCCTCGACCGCCGTACGGTGCGCGGCGCGCTCGAGCGCGTCCGCAATCGTCGTCGGTGCGCCGACGACGCCGCAGCAGCCGCGGAGCTGGTCGCGACGCTTGAGCGACACGAACAGCCCGTGGACGACCAGGCCGGCGGAGCCGCCGAGACTCGGGTCGCCGAGTCGCGCGGGCCGGCGTTGTGTCGCGGCGGCGACGATCTCGCACGCGGCGCGATGCAGCGCACGTTCCTGCGCCGGCGTCGGTGTCACCGCTCGCTCGGGCGTGGTCATGGTCGGCCGCTCCCGCGTGATCGTGGTGGGCGCGGATGAATCGAGCATGATGGGTCGAGTCCTTTCCCTCGCGATGGTGCGGGTTGCGTGCTGCGGCGACGTATCCGGCCGCCCGGCGTCGAGCGGTGCGATGCGGACGGGCAGGCGGCGCCGGCCCCACGTCCCGGGCGCGTCGTCGAAGCGTCCCGCGACGACGGCGCCACACGCGCCGCAGCAGCCGCCGCGGAGCTCGTAGCGGCCCAGCGCATACCAGTCGCGCTCGATCACGAGCGTGCCGCAGCCCGGGCAGTACGTGCTCTGGCGCGCGACGTCGTTCACATTGCCGACGTAGACGTACTTCAAGCCTGCCCGTCGCGCGAGATCGTAGGCACGGCACAGCGTTGCGTGCGGCGTCCGCTCGCGATCGCGCAGGCGGAAGTCCGGATGGAACGCCGTGAAGTGCACGGGCACCTCGTCTCCCAGCGTCCGGAGGATCCACTCGCACATGCGCGCGAGCTCGTCGGTGCCGTCGTTGGCGCGCGGAATCACGAGATTGGTGATCTCGAACCAGACGTTCGTCTCCGCGCGCAGCCACGCCAGCGTGTCGAGCACCGGCGCCAGGCGCGCCAGCGTGAGCCGCTGGTAGAACTCGTCGCTGAACGCCTTGAGGTCGACGTTTGCGGCGTGCATCGCCGCAAAGAATGGCCCGCGCGCCGCGGGGGTGATGTACCCGGCCGTGACCGCGACGGTCTTCACGCCGGCGGCGTGGCATGCCGCCGCCACGTCGATCGCGTACTCGGCCCAGATCACCGGATCGTTGTACGTGAACGCCACGCTCGCGCATCCGAGGCGCTGCGCGGCGGCCGCCACCGCCTCCGGCGTGGCCGACTCGCTCAGCGCCTCGACCTCACGCGACTTCGAGATCGACCAGTTCTGGCAGAACTGACAGCCGAGGTTGCATCCGGCGGTGCCGAACGACAGCACGCTCGTCCCGGGCAAGAAGTGATTCAGCGGCTTCTTCTCGATGGGATCGACGCAGAAGCCCGTGCTGCGCCCGTACGTGCCGAGCACCATGCGGCCGGCGCGATTCTCGCGGACGAAGCAGAACCCGCGCGCGCCCGCGGGCAGCTGGCACGCGCGCGGACACAGATCGCAGACGATGCGCCCGTCATCGCCGGTGTGCCACCAGCCGCCCGGCTTAGCGCCGTCCGGCTCGAGGCCCGCAGGAGGAAGCGTCACGGCGCGGAACACAGCAACGCATTGTACCGTCCGTGCCGTGACATTGAACGTTTTGCCCGGATCGCTATCTCCGCGCCGCATCGGGCATTCGACCCACGGCGCGCGAGGCACCCGGCTTGCCTTGACTCCCATGCTCCGTGGGGCACGTCACCCGCTCGAGCCCATCGTGCATCGACGTCGCGGTGGCCGTGACGCGCAGCGAGCGCGATGCGGCGAGTCGGCTCGTGCATCGATGCTACGTCGACCGCGGCTATGCGACGCCCTCCGCCGATGGCCGCCACACGAATCCGTATCTCGCGCTGCCGTCGACGACCGTGTTCGTCGCACGCGCCGAGGGCGCGATCGTCGCGACCGTCTCGCTCGTCGAGGACTCGCCGCGCGGGCTGCCGTGCGGCGCGCTGTGGCCGTCTGAGCTCGAGGCGTTGCGCGCCACCGGCCACCGGATCGCCGAAGTGTCGGCGCTCGCGGTGAGCGCGTCCTGGCGCGGCCGCGGCCTGCGCGCGATGCGTCCCCTCGTGCGCGCCGTCGGTGTCTACGCCCGCGACCTCGCGGGCGTCGACGTGCTGTGCGTGGCCGTGCATCCGCGCCACGCGACGTTTTACGAGGCGCTGCTGCACTTCCGGCGCTTCGGCGCGCTCACGACGTGTGACGCGGTGAACGGCGCTCCCGCTGTCGGTCTGTGCCTCGACCGGGGCGAGCTCGACGGTGAGCTCGCCGACCCGGTCGCGGCGAGCCTGTTCGCGCCCGAGCCGCGCCGGGACGCGCGGCGGG
>JBKOUQ010000252.1:0-9736 GCA_046723475.1 Candidatus Methylomirabilota bacterium | reverse complement strand
CTCTCGAAGGCCGCGGTGAGACGGCGCCGGGCCGCGGCGCCGTCGTCGTATGGCCCGTCGGGAAGCGCGACGACGAGATCGAAGCCCTGGCCGAGGAACCGTCCATCGGCCAGCCGCCGCACGCTCGCCGTATCGAGGGTGAGCCCGGTATCGGCCATCACCGCGCGCGCCTCGTCCTCGAGCTTGCGGAACGCCTGCTCGAGCGCCGCGGGACTGTCGCGATCGAGCCGGATGCCGACGGTCCCGACGCGATCCACCCGCGCCGGCGCCACGAGCAAGCCGAGTGCGGACGCGACGCCGGCCGCGGGCGGACAGATCACCTGACGCAGGCCGAGCTTCTTCGCGACGCCCCACGCGTGCACCGGCCCCGCGCCGCCCGTGCAGAGCAGGGCGTAGTCGCGCGGGTCGCGTCCGCGCTCGGCGATGTGCACGCGCGCGGCGGACGCCATGTTCTCGTTCACCACGTCGTGGATGCCCCACGCCACGTCGGTGAGCGCCAGGCCCACGCGCTTGGCGAGGCGCTCGAGTGCCGTGCGCGCGGCGGCGATGTCGACGCGCACTTCGCCGCCCGCGAAGTGCTCCGGGTTCAGGTAACCCAGGACGAAGTCGGCGTCGGTGACGGTGGCCGCGGTGCCGCCCAGACCGTACGACGCCGGCCCGGGATGCGAGCCCGCGCTGCGCGGCCCGACTTTGAGCAAGCCGATCTCGTCCACGTCGGCGATCGACCCGCCGCCGGCACCGATCTCGATGAGCTCGATCGTCGAGATCCGGATGGGCAGCCCACTGCCTTCCATGAAGCGCTTCTGCCGCGCCGCTTCGAAGGCGTACGCCGTGAGCGGCTCGCCATCGTCCACGAGCGAGAGCTTCGCGGTAGTCCCGCCCATGTCGAAGGCGAGGAGATTCCCTTGGCTGTCCTCGCGCCCGAAGAACGCCGCGGCCAGCGCGCCGGCGGCGGGCCCGGACTCGAGCATCTGCACGGGCGTCCGCTCGGCTTCCGCCACGTGGGTGAGGCCTCCGCTCGAGAGCATGAGCAGCAGCGGGGCCGGAACACCGAGGCCCGACACGCGTCGCGCCATCGCGTCGAGGTAGCGATGCGCGAGCGGCTTGATGTAGGCGTTGGCGACGGTCGTCGACGCGCGCTCGTACTCGCGGATCTCCGGCGCCACCTCGTGCGACGTCGTGACGGCGACGCCCGGATTCTGCCGCGCGACGACACGCGCGGCGTCCGCCTCGTGGCGCGGGTTCGCGTACGCGTGCAGGAACACGACCGCGATCGACGTCACACCGCTCTCGACGAGCCGCCTCGCGCGGGCGGCGACCTCGCGCGCATCCAGCCGGCGCTCGACCGTTCCGTCCGCGCGCAGCCGCTCGTCGACCTCGAGGCGCAGATGGCGCGGCACGAGCGGCTCCGGCTTGGCGATGTTGAGATCGTACAGCTCGAACTTCCGCTCGCGGCCGATCTCGAGCGTGTCGCGGAAGCCGGCGGTGGTGATGAGCCCCGTCACCGCGCCGCGGCGCTCGATCAGCGCGTTGGTGAACAGCGTCGTCGCATGGACGAGGCGCGTCACCTCGGAGGCGGGCACGGCGTGCTGCTGCAGCAGGCCGTCCACGCCCGTCGCGACGGCGCGCGCGGGGTCGTCGGACGTCGTCAGCACCTTGCGGTTGTACTGGCGGCCGCGCGCGTGGTCGTACACCACGATGTCGGTGAACGTGCCGCCGATGTCGATCCCGAGCGAAAAGCTCAAGTTACTTCTTCAGCTTCAGGTCTTCGAACGGCGCGGAGTAGGGGAAGCCGGGAATCGCGTTGGCCCCGCTGACCTCCACCCGCGAACCGACGGCCCAGATGAAGGCGAGATCGTAGATCGGGACGTTCAACACGGCGTCCGTCATCGTTTTCTGCATCTGGTGCACGAGCGCTTCGCGCTTCTTGACGTCGACTTCCTTGGCCTGCCGATAGAAGAGGTCGTCGATCTCCGGCAACGACCCGTAGGCGTACACGCCTTGCTTCGTGGCGTAGGGCTCGAGACGCGTGGCGGCGTTGCCCATCACGGACGTGATCGCCAGGATGACCCCGTGCAGCTTCTTCTCGCGCCACGCGCTGAAGTACGCGGCGCGTTCCATGGCGCGCAGGCGGCTCTTGATGCCGACGGCCTGCAAATAGCCCTGAATCGCTTCCGCCATCGAGTTGTACGGCGGGAACGGATAGAAGTCGCCGGCGTCGAAGCCGTTGGGATACCCGGCCTCGGCCAGCAGCTTCTTCGCACGTGCTGGATCGTACGACGGCGGCTCCACGGGCACCGCGAACTGGAAGATGCGCGGCACGATCGAGCCGTTGAGCCGCGAGTATCCGAGCGTCTCGGCCTGGTTGATCGCGCCGCGATCGATGGCGTGGCTGGCGGCAAGACGCACGCGCCGGTCGTGCCACGGCGACTTCGGATCCCACTGTTCGGTCAGCTCCAGCCAGAACGCGCCGGTCAGCAGCGGCGCCTCCAGCCGAATGCCGGGCGTGCGCTTGAGCTCTTCGGCCACGGGCCCGGCAAAGAGGTACGCGAGATCGACCTCGCCGCGCTTGACCGCGGCAGCGCGTGTGCTCTCCTCCGTCATCGTGCGCATCACGAGCCGCTTGATGTTCGGGGCCTTTCGCCAGTAGCCGTCGAAGGCCTCGAGCACGAGGTCGACACCCGGGTTGAACGAGACGACTCTGTACGGGCCGGCGCCGATCGGCGCACGCTTGAAGCCGTCGTCGCCGACTTTCTCGATGTAATGCTTCGGAACGATCCAGCCGGCGCCGGATGCGGTGGTGCCGTAGAAGAGCATGAAGTCCGGCCACGGTTCCTTGAGGACGAAGCGCGCCTGGGTCGGCGCGACGGCCTGAACCTCTTTGACCTTTTCGTGGAGCAGCGTTGCCGACGCCCCCTTGTATCGCTCGAACGAAAACTTGACGTCCTCGGCCGTGACGGGCGAGCCGTCGTGAAACTTCGCGTTCTTGCGGAGCGTGAACGTGTACGTCAGATGGTCTTTCGATTCGTTCCACGACTCCGCGAGGCTCGGCGTGGTCATGCCCGCCGGCATCGGCTTCACCAGCGCGTCGTGGACGGCGTAGAGCACCATGTACGGCGTGCTGAACGATTCGGCCTCGCCGGGATCGAGCCAGCGCGCGGGGACCGTGACGTGCAGGCCGTATTTGAGCTCTCCCTCGGCAGCGAGCGCGGGCGCTGCGGTGATGGCAAGCAGCGTCACCGCGATGATCACGGCTCTCATGCGTCCACCTTGCGGCTCACGCGGCCGCCCTGGATGTGGTTGTTGATGTAGCCCTTCGACTGATTACGTCCGGGATCGCCGGCGACGAGGATGCCGATTTTGTCCGGCTGTACGAACACGGGTACCGGCCGCTCGGGATCGCTCGACGCCGCATACGCGGCGGGCAGCACGCCGCCCTTCACGTGCGCGTCGAGAGTGAACGCGGTGGCGCCGACCTGCAGGGCGTACGTCTCCGCCTGCCGTGCCGTGATCGTGACGTGCTCATGCAGATAGCGGCGGATTTCGTCCTTGGACCAGCCATCCCCGGCCAGCACGGCGGCGATCGACGGACCCAGAACGAGCAGCGGCTCCCAGCGCGCGTACTTCATGCCGATCGCCGACCAGTAGGCGCACGCGCCACCGAAGACGTCGGCGAGGATGCGTGCGTGCTCGAGTGCGCGCGTGCCGGCGGAGTAGATCGGCGGGCTGATGCTCACCACGCTTTGCACGGTGACGATGCTGTCATCGCGACTGAAGCCTTGATCCTGCCCGAAGGTCGGCCAGCCGAGCGCCGTGGCCGCTTCTTCGTCTTCGGCGAGCGCGACGTTGAACGAGCCCGCGATGCTGCCCTTGTCGCCCGCGCCGGGCGGAATGCGGAGCCCGGCGACGTTGCGCAGATAGAGACGCAGGAAGCGGCCGAGGCTCGTGTTCGCCTGGCGGCCGACGCGCATCACCCCCTGACCGTGGTTCAGGTCCAAGCGCCGGACGACAGGCCCGCTGACGATCACGAGCGGCTCCCAGCCCGGCGTCGACCCGGCGTCCTCCGCGCGGAAGATCGGATCGGCAATCGCTTCGACGATCGCGATCAGCACGGGCATGTACTCGGGACGGCAGCCCGCCATGACGCCGTTGACGGCGATGCTCCACACGGTGGCCGTGCGGTTCTCGGGCAGCAATCGGCCGATGACCTCGTCGGGCGCTCGCCGCGTGCGCGCGAGGAAGCGCTCCACCCGCTCGCGCGTCGGAGGGATGATCGGCAACCCGTCGGTCCAGAGATTGGCGTGGAAGCGTTCCTGGATTTCGTCGAGCGTGCCGCGGAACACGACGTCGCGCGGCGACGGCTCGGCCGTCGCCGTGCGTGCGGTGTCCCGCGCGCCGGAGAGGCCGGCGATGATTTGAGGCAGCAGCATCTCGACTTTCTTCGCGACCGTGTCCGATCCGTCGGTCATCGGCACGCCGGGATACTCGGCGATCGGCAGCGACGGGAGCCCGACGCCCTTGCACACGACGGCGGCCTGCTGCATGAACGGCGTGGTGACGATCGACACGCTCGGGATGCCGGCGCGCTCGGCGATCGCTGAAGCCCGCAGCACGGCGGGCGTGCACGATCCTCAGGCGCCGACGGCGGAGATGACCGCGTCGCACCCGTGCTGGCGCAGCAGATCGGGAAGCGTTGCGGCGAGCTGTTTTTCGTCGCGACCATGCGTCGAGCCGAAGACCTCGAACTCGACGAACCGAATGCTGGGAAAGCGCGCCGCGAGCGCTTTGCGGATCAGCGGAAACATCTCCTCGCCCTTGAAGAGGTAGTCCCAGAGCTCGCCGACCGTGCTGCCACCGAGGTCGGCGGAACGAGCGGCCAGCGCGCCTGCCGGAGCGGCGGACGGAGCCAGGGGCCAGACGACGTCGTAGACGGGCTCGTGGGTCATCATGGCCCCGACTCTATACCATCAATTCGACCGCCGGCGCGCCGTCACCTCGATGACCGCCGGCGCGCCGTCACCTCGATCTCGATGCGGATACGCGGATCGGCCAATCCGGCTGACAGCATCGTCGCGGCGGGACGGACATCGCCGAAGTATTTCCGCAGCGTCGGCCAGCACAGTGGGAAGTCCTCGCCCTTCGGCAGGATGTACGTCACGCGGACCACGTCGCGGAGGCTCGCTCCGGCCTGCTGGAGCGCCGAGACGATGTTCTGCATGCACTGCTCCGTTTGCGCCACCGACATCGTCGGCAATCGTCATCGTGCGATAGTCGAAGCCCGTCGTCCCCGAGACGAAGACCCAGTCGCCTTCGACGACTGCGCGTGAATAGCCGACCTCCCGTTCGAAGGACGAGCCCGAGCTGATGAGTCGACGATCGTGTTCGGTGGTCATGCGCGCTCCTTGTCATGAGGGCATCAGCACTCGCGCGACGTCGCGTTCGTCGCCGCGCATATGTCCGTGGCATGCGGCGCATTGTAGCGAGAGGCTCTCGAGCCGCATGGCGGTATCGGTTGACGGAGGGCAGAGCGCCCCGTAGGCTTGGCGCCCTCAAGCACCTCGACGAGTCGTTCAGCGCCTGAAAGGAGACGCGCATGATCTACGAGATCCGTACGTACGGTATCGCGCCCGGCAGCCTGGCGGAGGTCGAGAAGCGGTTCGCCGAGGGCTACGAGCACCGCAAGAAGTACTCCCCCCTGACCGCATTCCTGCACACGGAGATCGGGCCCCTGAACGAGATCGTGCACATCTGGGGCTACAAGGATCTCGCCGAACGCGCGCGCGTTCGCGGCGAGGCCTCCAAGGATCCGAACTGGCCGCCGAAGATCCGCGAGTACGTCCGCACGATGCGCGCGGAAATCGTCACGCCGTTCGACTTCGTGCCCGCGCCGCAGCCCGGCCGCATGGGGCCGTTCTTCGAGTTCCGCTACTACACCCTCAAGCCCGGCACGCTGCCGGATACCGCCAAGGGTTGGAGCGAGAAGCTGCCCGACCGCATGAAGCTTTCGCCCGTCGTGCTGGCAGGCGGTGTCGAATTCGGCAGCGCCAACGGCTTCGTGCACATCTGGGCCTACCAGAGCCTGGATCAGCGCATGCAGATCCGTGACGAAGCGCGCAAGAAGGGCGTGTGGCCGCCGCCCGGCGGCGGCGATCGGCTGATCACGCAGGAGACGAAGATCCTCTTGCCCGCGGCATTCTCGCCGCTGCAGTAGCACTCAGCGACGGTGCAGCCGGCGCGCGGCCACGCGCGCCGGCTGCCGTCTACGCGCGGGGGCGCGTGAGCAGCGCGTTGATCGTCGCGACGAGCTGTGCGGCGTCGATCGGCCGCGTGAAGTAGCCGTCGGCGCCGCCGGCGAGCGACTCCGAGCGCTCTTCGGAACCCAGGTACAGCGCGGTCGCGTGCAGGACGCGGATGTCCGCCGTCCGCGGTGTGGTCTTGAGCAGCCGACACACCTCGAGCCCCGTGATGTCGGGAAGATGGAGATCGAGAACGACGACATCGGGGCGGTCTTCGGCCAGCCGGAGCGCCTCCGTGCCGCTGGCGGCCTCCGTCACATCGAAGCCCGCATGCTCGAGCATGAGACGCGTCGTGTACCGGTGCGACGCGTCGTCGTCCACCACGAGGATTCTGGCCGTCATGCGACCCGGTAGCGCTCGACGAGCGCCGCGTCGAGGACAATGCCGAAGCCCGGGGCCGTCGACACCGTCATGATGCCGTTCTTGATCGGCGGGCGATTGGCCCACACGGTCTGCCACACCGGATCGCGCGCGGGGTCGGCAAAGCATTCGAGGTAGGTGCCGTGCGGTACTGCGGCCAGCAGGTGCTGTGCGATCTGCGGCTCCTCGTGGTGCGCCATCGACACGCCCGCGGCGTGACACAACGCCGCCGCGCGCCGCCAGTCGGTGACGCCGCCGCCTTCCGACGCGTCGTAGTTCACGATGTCGACGGCCCCCGCGTCGAGCAGCCGGCGGATCGCGTGGCTCGTGATCTCACTCTGCCCGGCCGTCACCGGAATGCGCGTGGCCGCCCGCACGCGCGCCATCATCGCCACGTCGTCGTACCAGTGACACGGCTCCTCGAACCACCGGATGTCGAGTGGCTCGACGAGATGCGCGAACCGGATCGCGTCCGCCGCCGTCCAGCCGCGGTTGGCATCGACGGCGAGGATGAAGTCCGCGCCGGCTGCGCGCCGCGCCGCCTGGACGCGCCGGGCGTCGTCCTCCGGCGTCAGACCACCGACCTTGAACTTGCAGCCGGCCATGTCGGCGCGCCGGTAGGCCTCGATCTCGCGCGCGATGTCGTCGAGCGTCTTGCCCGGCATGTAGTAGCCGCCGATGGAGATGATCGGCAGCTCGGTGCGGTAGCCGCCGAGCAGCTCGCGCACGCTCTTGCCGAGCGCTTTACCGACGACGTCCCAGATCGCGCAGTCGACGCACGCGATCGCCTCGAGGAGAAGCTTGCGGTCGCCCTGGGCGTGGGTCAGCGCGAACATCGTCTCCCAGACGCGCTCGCCCTCGAAGATATTCAGGCCGCGCACGCGCGGGGCGAGCTCGTCGCGGACGATGGCCACGATCTCGCGCCCATGGGCACGGTTGTCGCCGTTGTAGACCTCGCTCACCAGCCCGTCCCCCGTGCGCAGCCGCGTGATGACGGTGCTGCGCTTGAGCACGTGATACGTGCTGCCGCCGAAGTCCTTCGCCAGCGGGATGTCGAGCGCGATCGCGTCGATGCTCTCGATGCGCACCGGATCACTCACGGGCAGATGTAGCCGGTGCCGCTCGGGTTCTTGAAGCAGCCGACGGATTCCGGCAAAAGCTGTTTCGGCAGCCAGAGCACGATGTCGGGGAAGAGCACGGTGAACGTGATGGCCGCGAAGAAGACGACATAGAGCGGCAGCGAGCGCCGCATGGCGCGCCCGAAATCCACGCCGACGAACTTCGAGGCGACGAGCAGCGAGAGGCCGTAGGGCGGCGTGATGAGCCCGAACACCAGCGTGGTGATGATCACGACGCCCATGTGCACGGGATTGATGTTGCCCAGCTCGCTCAGCCGCAGGATGATCGGCATGAAGATGATGATGGCGGGCACGGCGTCGACGAAGTCACCGACGATCACGAACAGCGCGACCAGCAGGAACATGATCTTGATCGGGCTCGCGCCGGCATAGGTCGCGATCCACCCCGCGACTACGTCGGGACCGCGGAGATACGCGAGCATCCACCCGAAGGCCGAGGCGCCCGCGACCGCGGCCAGTGGAATGGCGTACAGCATGCCAGCGTAGACAAAGTCGCCGGGCAGCTTTGCGATGTGCTCGCGGCGCAACAGCGGGATCACCACGACAACGATGTAGACGACGGCGATCATGCCGGCCTCCGTCGGCGTGAACCAGCCGGTGAGAATGCCGCCCATGATGATGATCGGGATGATGAGCGGGAGCGCCGCGCCGCTGAATGCCGTCCCAACCTCGGGGATCGTGGCCCGCCGGCGCTTGACGCCGACCGGCCCGAAAAAGTGGCTGTAGATCATCAGCCCGATGCCGATGAACACGCCAGGTACCACACCGCCCAGGAAGAGGCCGCCGATCGACACGCCGCCCGTGGCACCATAGACGACGGCCATGATGCTTGGCGGGATCAGGTTGGCCATCGTCGAGGCGGAGGCGATGAGGGCGGCCGTGAACGCGCGGTCGTACCCTTCGCGGTCCATGTCGCGCGCGATCGTCCGGCTCAGCACGGCCACGTCGGCCGTCGACGACCCCGAAATGCCGGCGAAGAACATGCTGAACAGCGTGATCACCTGCGCGAGGCCGCCGCGAAAGTGGCCGACGAGCGTCTGCGACAGCACGATCATCCGCTGCGTGACCTCGGCCGAGGTCATGAGCTCGCCCACGAGCAGGAAGAACGGGACGGCGAGGAGCGCTTCGGAGTCGATGCCGTGGAACATCTGACCGATGATCGATGGGAAGCTCACCGGCGTGAACGATGTCGCGACGAGCACCCCGGCCATGAGTGCGAACGCGACGGGCACGCCGAGATAGCCGAGGCCGAGGAAGAGCACGGCCATCAGGCCCACGATGACGCCGTTGCTCATTCGGCCGTCACCGCGAACGCGTCACGATCCTCGGGCCCCTCGAACCCGCCGCGCCAGCCGTTGACGAGCTGCTCGACGGCGAAGAGCGCGATCAACGCGCCGGACACGGGAACGACAATCGTGTAGATGCCGAGAGGGATCATCGACGGCATGCGAAAGCTGCCAAGGTCGAGGAGAAAATTCTTGTAACCGAACCACGTCATGGCCACCGCCACCCCGAGCACCACGAGCCTCGCGAACACTTCGAACGCCGTGCGAGCGGCGCCGGTCATGCGCCGCGTGATCTCGGTCAAATAGAGATGATCGTGGCGCCGCATGGCAGCGGCCATCCCGACGAAGGCGCCGTAGGCGAAGAACCCCGTGGTCACTTGCTGCAGCCACAGCCACGGGTGGCCGATCGTACGGGTGACGACGTCGAGCAGCACCGACATGGTGAAGCCGACGATGCTGGCGCCGCACAGGATCATGAGCCCGGCCTCGAGCGGATCGAGCGCCCGCCACTTCAGATGGCGATGGCGCTGCAGGACGAGACCGCGATCCACTGGCGGTGCGCTACTTGATGTCGCGGACCATCTTCAGGAGCTTCACCGCGTGCGGCCCGAGCTCGGTCGCGAGTTGATCCTGAACCGGCTGGGCGGCCTTACTG
>JBKOUQ010000186.1:0-9638 GCA_046723475.1 Candidatus Methylomirabilota bacterium | reverse complement strand
GATCCAGGCAATTATGAACATCTATACGTCCGGGGCGCCCAACTCGCTCGGCGAGCCGCAGTACGCGCCGTGGATGTGGGATGCGGGCATCGCGGGCTGCACGAGCCCGACCGACTGCAACACGCCGACGGCGACGAACATCAACGGCGGCTGGCGCGTGTGGAACGTCGGCTCGTACAACGCGAGCTTCGTCCCGCACGCGAGCACGACCCCGAACGGCGCGCTCAACTTCGCCAGCCTCGGCGGCGGCGCCATTCCTCTGCTCTTCGCGACACCACCCATCCTGCCCGCGCCGACCGCAAACGACGGCCTCGCAAACCTGATCATGAACTATGACTTCGACACGCTCGCGGCGAGCATCTTCGGTCACAGCACCGCGTTCCCCGTGTCCGACACGGAGTTGCTGAACGTCGACGCCACCGACCTGTCGCCGTTCGCCGATCACGGCGGCAAGCTGCTGATCTGGCAGCCGCAGACCGGCGGGCCGTTCTCGCCGCAGGACATGGTGAACTGGTACACCGCCGTGAACGACACGACGCACGGCAACAAACACAGCTTCGCGCACACGCGGAGATTCGCGCGACTCTTCCTGCTGCCGGGCGTCAACCACTGCGGGGGCGGGATCGGCTGCAGCCTCATCGATCCGTTTTCCCCGGTGGTCGACTGGGTGGAGAACGCTCTACCGCCCGCCAGCATCATCGGCACCGCGCCGGCGACGACGCCGTGGCCGGGCCGGACGCGGCCGCTGTGCTCGTATCCCGAGTATGCGCACTACAAAGGCACCGGCGACGTCAACGTCGCCGGCAGCTTCGAGTGTCGGGCCGATCAGCCGATCGACACGGACGAGGACTGAGCGGGACTACTGCAGCATCAACCCCTGAGCGCGGGCAGCACCTCGTGCGTCAGGATGCGGAGCGTCCTGAGCATGCGGTCCATCGGCAACAGGCCGCCGGGATTCAGCTCGACGATGAAGCCGTCGAGGCCGAGCTCGGACGCCAGCCGGCCCAGCCGCTCCTTCAGCATGCTCGGCGTGCCGAAGGCCACGCGCTTTTCCAGGATCTCGTCATAATCCATCGCCCGAAGCTTGGCGAGCCGCGCCTCGTGACGGTCGAGCGGGCCGGTGTCGTCGCGGCCGAGACGCGTACGCGTGAGCTCCTGGTGACGCTCGAAGAAGTACGTGATGTTCTCGCGCGGCTCCTCGAGCGCTTCCTGCTGGGTCGGCGCCGCGTACACGGGGATGCGCAGGCAGACGTCGCCGTCGCCCGGATGGCCGGCGTCGCGCCACGCCTTGCGGTACGCGTCGAGATTCACGCGCAGCTCCGGCAGGTCCACGTCGCGCAGCCCGACGAACAGCCGAAGCCCCGCGCGCCCGACCCACGGGAACGTTTCGGGTGAGTTCGCGGCCATGCGCAGCGGCGGATGCGGCTTCTGCAGCGGCGTCGGCGAGACAACCGTGTCGCGGACGGTGAAGAACTTGCCCGCGTAATCGAACCGCTCGCCCTTCCACGCCTCGCGCATGATCGTCAGCGCCTCGTCGAAGCGCGCCTGGCTCTCGCCGTACGGAATGCCGAACCGGTCATAGGTGCGCGCGCCGCCGCTACGGCCGATGCCGAGATCGAAGCGGCCCTGGCTCAGATGATCGACCGTCGCGACCTCCTCCGCGATTCGCAGCGGGTGCGCGAGCGGCAGCACGATGACGGCCATGCCGATGCGGATGCGCGTGGTGCGCGCGGCCATGAACGCCGCGAGGTTCATCGGCGCCGACTGCACGGAGCGCCACGGATTGAAGTGGATTTCGCCGAGCCACACGCCGTCGAGGCCCCACGCCTCGCTCGCCTCCGCCAGCTGCAGCGCCTCGGCGAACGCGGTGGCCTCGCTGGTCCCCCTGCGCCGTTCCTCCACGAAGATGCCGACCTGCATGGGTCCCCTCCGGTGGCGCCAACAATACCGTGCTTCGGCTAGAGGCGCACCCTCGCGTCTCGGATGGCTGCCCAGACCCGCTCGGGAGTCAGCGGCATGTCCAGATGCCGCACGCCGAGCGGTGCCAGCGCGTCGTTGACCGCGTTCATCAGGGCCGGGAGCGCGCCGACCGTTCCCGCTTCGCCGACGCCCTTCGCGCCGAGCGGGTTCACGGTCGTCGGGACTTCATACGAGTCCACCTCGAAGGCGGGAACGTCCTCGGCACGCGGCATCGCATAGTCCATGAACGAGCCGGCGAGCAGCTGGCCGCCCGCGTCATACACGAGGTTTTCGAAGAGGCCCTGCCCCAGGCCCTGCACGACACCGCCGTGGATCTGGCCCTTCACGAGCATCGGATTCACGATGCGGCCGACGTCGTCCACGACCGTGTGACGCACGATCCGTACCGCACCGGTCTGCGGGTCGATCTCCACCTCGCACACGTGGCAGCCGTTGGGAAACGTCACGGCCGGCGGCGTGAACGCGGCCGTCTCGCTGAAGCCCGGCTCGAAGCCCGCGGGCAGCGACTTCGGTACGTACGCGGCGCGCGCGACGTCGGCGAAGCTCACCCCTTTGTCGGTGCCGGCCACGGCGAAGCGGCCTTCGCGCAACGCGACGTCTTCGGGCGCGGCCTCGAGCAGCTGCGCGGCGATGCGGCGACCGCGCTCGACGATCTTCTCGGCCGCGCGCAGCACGGCCGAGCCGCCGACGGTCAGCGCGCCGGAACCGCCGTTACCGCGGCCGGATCCCAGCGCGTCGGTGTCGCCGGAGAGCACCTGCACGCGCGCCGGCGCCACGCCGAGCCGCTCGACGATGATCTGCGTGAACGCCGTGTCGTTGCCCTGGCCCATCGTGGTCGAGCCTGCGAAGAGCGTCACCGAGCCGTCGGGGTTGACGCGAATCTGCGCGGTGTCGGGATTCACCGCCGTGTAGGGGCCGCCCGCGACTTCGATCGCGTTGGCGATGCCGAGCCCACGTAGCAGGCCGCGCTCGCGCGCCTGCTCTCGGCGTTTGGCGAATCCCGCGTGGTCGGCGATCGACAGCGCCATGTCGATGCCACGCGCGAAATCGCCGCAGTCGTAGGTGAACACGAGACCGGTCTTGAACGGCATCGCGGTGGGCGGGATCAGGTTGCGACGACGGAGCTCGATCGGATCGATGCCGAGCTCACGCGCAGCCACGTCGATCACGCGCTCGATCGCATATGTGGCCTCGGGCCGCCCGGCACCGCGGTAGGGACCGGTCGGCGTGGTGTGCGTGTACACGCCGGTCGTCTCGTGATGGATGGCGGGGGTGCGGTAGACGCCGGCCACGCCGCCGACGTTGTTGGTCCCGGGGCCGGCGCTCCGCGGCGTGAGATAGGCGCCGACGTTGAGGGTGACGGCAATCCGCAGGGCGAGAAACGTCCCGTCGCGGCCGAGCGCGAGCTCGACGGTGGAGACATTGTCGCGACCGGCCTCGTCGGTCGCCATGCCCTCGCGCCGCGTGGACGTCCACTTCACCGGCCGGCCCAGCCGCTTCGCCGCCCACAGCACGAGCACCATCTCCGGATAAAGGCCGCTGCGCATCCCGAACGAGCCGCCGACGTCCGCGCTGAGCACGCGCACGCGGTTCTGCGCCACACCGAGCATCGCGGCCACCAGCCCGCGTGTGGCGTGCGGTCCCTGGATGCCGGTGTGCAGCGTGTAACGTTCCGTGCGCCTGTCGTACTCGCCGACGGCGCCGCGCGGCTCCATCGGTGCCACCGCAACCCGGCTGACGACGAAGTCGAGCCGGGTGACGTGCGGCGCGCTCGCGAAGGCCTGCGTCACCGCGTCTTTCGGGCCCGCCGACCACACGAAGGCGACGTTGTCGGGCGCCTCGTCCCACACGACCACCCCGCCCGGCGTTCGCGCCTGCGCCGTGCCGACCAGCGCGGCCAGTGGCTCGTACTCCACGGTCACCTGTTCGGCGGCATCCGCGGCGTGCTGATAGGTGTCGGCGACGACGAGGGCAACCGGGTCGCCCACGTGACGGACGCGCTCGCGGGCGAGCAGCGGTCGCGGCGTCGCGAACGCCGGCGAGCCGTCACGACGTTTGCGGCTGCGGTCGGTCGGCATGTTGCCAACGCCGTCGGCGGCCAAGTCCGCGCCGACGAGCACGGCCAGCACGCCCGGCGCGCTCACCGCAGCGCCGGTGTCGATGCGGACGATTCGGGCGTGGGCGTGGGGCGAGCGAACGAGCACGGCATACGCCTGCCGCGGCAGGTCGACGTCGTCGGAGTAGCGGCCGAGGCCGCGCAGCAGCCGCGCATCCTCCACGCGCCGCACGGCCTGGCCGACGGCAAACTTCTCGACGACGACAGGTTCGGCCACTACTTCAGCTTCAGATCTTCGGCCGGACCGACGTACGGGTAGCCCTCGATGAGACCCGCCGCCGGCTGCTCGACCCGCGCACCGACGCCCCAGATGAACGCTTGCTGGAAGATCGGCGCGATCAGCACGTTGTCGGCGACGAGCTTCTGGATCTGGTGCAGCAGCGCCTCGCGCTTCTTGCGGTCCAGCTCCTTCGCCTGCCGCTGGAAGAGATCGTCGATCTCGGGCATCGAGCCGTACGCATAGAAGCCCTGCTTGGTGAAAAACGGCTCGACGCGCGCCGCGGCGTTGCCGGCGGCACCCGTGGCGGGAATGACGAGCCCGTGCAGCTTCTTCTCGCGCCACTCGCCGAGGAACGTCGCGCGCTCCATGGTCCGCACGTGAGAGCGAATGCCGATGGCTTGCAGGTAATTCCCGACGGCCTCGGCCAGCGTCGTGTACGGCGGCAGCGGCGTCAGGTCCCCCGCGTCGAAGCCGTTGGCGTAACCGGCCTCCGTCATGAGCTGCTTGGCGCGCTTGGGATCGTACGGCGGCGGCTCGAGCTTGAGCGCGAAGTCGAATTCCGGCGGGACGTTGCTGCCGGCCGCCTTGCCGAGCCCGAGCATCTCGGCCTGGTTGATGGCGTTGCGATCGATCGCAAGGTTGGCCGCCATTCGCACGCGCTTGTCGTGCCACGGCGACTTCGGATCCCACTGGTCGACGAAATCGAGCCAGTACATGCCGTAGAGCAGTGGCGCGACGATGCGCAGCCCGGAGGTCTTCTTGAGGTCCTCGGCCGTCGGTCCGGTGAAGAGATACGCGAGATCGACCTCGCCCGTCTTCACGGCGGCGGCGCGTGTGCTCTCGTCGGGAATGCTGCGCATGACGAGGCGCTTGATGCTGGGCGCCTTCCGCCAGTACTCGGGGAACGCCTCAAGCACCAGCTCCTGGCCGGGCTGGAAGGAGACGAACTTGTACGGTCCGGCGCCCATCGGTACCTTCTTGAAGCCGTCGTCGCCGACTTTCTCGACGTACTTCTTCGGCACGATCCAGCCCGCGCCCGTCGCGGAGGTGCCGTAGAACGCCATGAAATCCGGCCATGGCTCCTTCAAGACGAAGCGGACGCGATTCGGGGCGACGGCCTGGACGTCCTTCACCTTTTCTTTGAGCAGTTTCGCGGAGCCGCCCTTGTAGCGCGTGAACGAGAACTTCACGTCCTCGGCCGTGACGGGATCACCATTGTGGAACTTCGCATTTTTGCGGATGACGAAGTCGTAGTTCAGGCCGTCCTTCGACGCTGTCCACGACTCCGCGAGGCTCGGCGTCATGATGTTGCCGGGCATCGGCTTCACCAGGCCGTCGTGCAGCGCGTAGAGAACCATGAACGGGGTGATCAGCGATTCGGTCTCGGCGGGATCGAGCCAGCGGTTGACGAGCGTGACGTGAACACCGATGGTCAGCGTCCCGTCGGGAGACGCGGCCAGCGCCGGAGCCACCGTCGCCGCCAGGGCGGCGAGGACAACGTGCGTGAGCAACACGAACCACGAGCGAGCTCGCATTCACGGACCTCCTTCAGAACGCTCAGCGATACGGCGGTCAGGCACACGCGAGCGCGTAGATGTCCTCCACGCCCTCGGGCAGACGGTGCTCGCGCCACGAGCGGCCGCCGTCCTCGGTACCGAAGACCTGGCCCGTACGGCTGACACAGTACACGCGGTCTGCGTCGCTCGGGTGCAGCGCGACCGCCATCATCGTCGTTTCGGCCTTGACGCCGTGGTCGAAGCGCTTCCACGTCTCACCGACGTCGTCGCTGCGATACAACGAGCCGTCCTGACTGCGCGCCGCCGGGCTCAGGCACGCGTACATCACGCGCGGGTTCTGCGGGCTGACCCGGATGTCACGCCCGTAGGTCAGCGGCGAGAAGCGACCGACCTGCATATCGCTCCAGTGCGAACCACCGTCGGTGCTGTTGAACAGGCCCATGCGGATCGCGGCGTACGGAACGCCGGGCCTCGCTGCCGTGAGCGCGACGGCATGGATGTCGAGCATGCCTTCGATCTCCGTGTCGCTGACGATGCGGCTCTTCAGGTGCGGCAGCTCGGCGAGCTTGACGAGGTCGGCCGTGCAGTCGGTCCACGTCTCACCGCCGTCGTCGGTCTTCATGATGCCGCCGACTTCGAGGCCCGCCCAGATCGTCTCCGGCCGGGTCGGGTCCGCGGCCAGCCGCATCACACGGCACGCGAAGCCCATGTTCACGCGCTCGGGCAATATCGCCTTCGGCAGCCGTCGCCACGTGTCCCCGCCGTCGTCGCTGCGAAAGACGCCGACGGGAGACGTCCCGGCGTAGAGCCGGCGCGGATCGGTCGGGTGCACCATGATCGACCACACCTGGAGGCCGGTCTCGGGCAGGGACAGACGCTGCCAGGAATCGCCGCCATCCCGGCTGCGGTACGGGCCGTCGTGGGTGCCGATATAGATGACGTCGCGATTCGTGGGGTCGACCGTGATCGCCTGCACCTTGGTGGGCTCCGGCAGCCCCTTGGTGAGCTGCTGCCACTCGCCGTCACCGACACGGCGGAAAATTCCGGGCCGTTTGCCGGATGTAAACGAGCCGACTCCGACGTAGACACGCGACGCGGTCGCTGCACTCGCCATGGTGATGTCCTTTCCCGCGACGATTCGGCGGTACGATAGCACGCCGGTCCAGACGGGAGTGCGAGCCGCAGGACGTCGCGGGGCTGGGGTCCCGCCGTCCGAGGCGAGCCTATGAATGGTCTGGGTAGCGGAGGGCGAGAGATGAGACTGGCGGGAAAAGTCGCGTTGATCAGCGGCGGCGCACGCGGCATGGGTGCCGCCGAGGCGAAGATGTTCGCACGCGAGGGCGCGCAGGTCGTCATCGGTGACGTGCTCGAGAACGAAGGCCGAGCGGTCGAGGCGGAAATCGCCGCGAAGGGTGGCAAGGCGGCGTTCGTGCGCCTCGACGTGACGCGCGAGGGCGACTGGCGCGACGCGGTCGCGCTGGCCGAGCAGCGCTTCGGCAAGCTGAACGTCCTCGTCAACAACGCCGGCATCAGCGTCACGGGCCGTGTGGAGGACACATCGCTCGAGGACTGGGAGCGCGTCATGGACATCAACGCCACCGGCGTGTTTCTCGGCACGAAGACGGCGATCCCGGCCATGCGGCGCGCGGGCGGCGGCTCGATCGTGAACATCTCGTCGCAGCTCGGGCTCGTCGGCACCGACATCACGAGCCCGATGTACCCGGCCTCCAAGGGCGCCGTGCGCTTGCTCACCAAGGTGACGGCGATCCAGTACGCGAAGGAAGGCATCCGCGCGAACTCGGTGCATCCCGGCCCGATCGTGACGCCGATGACCGAGAAGCGGCGCGCCGATCCCGCGACATATCAGCTCATGCTGTCCCGCATCCCGCTCGGGCGTTACGGCGAGCCGGAAGAGGTCGCGTACGCGGTGCTCTATCTCGCTTCCGACGAGTCGGCGTTCGTGACGGGCAGCGAGCTGGTCATCGACGGCGGCTGGACCGCACAGTGAGCGCCATCGCGGGTGTCGCGCCGCCGCTGCTGCTGCGCGGCGGCATCGTCGACGGTCGCCGTCAGGACGTCGCGATCCGCGACGGTCGCGTGCAGCGCGTCGGCGCGGGCCTCGACGGTGCCGGCATGGAGACGCTCGACGTCGCCGATCGGCTGATCCTGCCCGGGTTCGTGGAAACGCACATCCATCCCGACAAGGCGTTCATCGCCGACCGCACGCACGGCCTGCGCGCGGGCGGGCCGACGCCGCAGACGCTCGTCGCCGAGCTGAAAAAATCGTTCACGGTGGACGACGTGTACCGGCGCGCGCGGCGTGTCCTCGAGCTCGCGGTGCGCCACGGCTGCACGACGATGCGCGCCCACGTGGAGATCGACGCCTTCGTCGAGCTGCGCGGCGTCGAGGCGCTGCGACGCCTGCAGACCGACTTCGCGGGCGTGCTCGACCTGGAGCTCATCGCCTTCGCGCAGGAGGGCATCTTCCGTGACGCGGTCACGAAAGACCTGCTGCGCGAGGCGCTGAAGAGCGGCCTGAAGACGCTCGGCGGCTGTCCGTACATGGACGACGATCAGCGCGCGCACATCGACTGGTTCTTCGAGACCGCCCAGACGTTCGGCGTCCCGCTCGACTTTCACGCCGACTCGTCCGACGACCCCGCCCAGCTCACCACCGACTACATCGCCGAGCAGACGATCGCGCGCGGCATGCATGGTCGCGTCTCGCTCGGGCATCTGTGCACGCTCGACGTGCTCGAGCCGGCGCATCGCGCGCGCGTCATCGGCCGCATCCGCGACGCCGGGATCCACGTCGTCAGCCTGCCCGCCACCGAGCTGCACGTGAAAGCACGGACCGACGCGCGCCGGGTGTGGCGCGGGGTGACGCGCATCGGGGAGCTGCGCGACGCCGGCGTGAACGTGTCGATCTCGACCAACAACGTCGTCAACCCGTTCACGCCGTATGGGCATCCCGATCTGCTGCGCCAGGCGCTGGTGACCGCCATGGCCGCGCACCTGGGAAATCTCGATCAGCTCGCGTGGCTGCCGGAGCTGATCACGACGAACCCGGCACGCGCGCTCGGCCTGGCTCACTACGGTCTGGCGCCCGGCTGTCGCGCGGATCTCGTCGTGCTCGATGCGCGCGACGCCGCGCAGGCGATCACCGAGCAGGCCGAGAAGCTGTACGTCCTGAAAGCGGGCCGCATCGTCGCCCGCACCACGCGCACCACCGAGCAGCCGAGCGTCGGGCGCGGTTAGCGCCGGATGTACCTGATCGGCTCGCGGGAGATCTTTGCCCCGACGCTGCTCGCCTGCTACGCGATCACCGCAGTGGTGCACATCGCGACGGTCGTGCTCAGCACGCTGCTGCCGTTCCACGTCGTCGACCTCGGGGGCACGCGCACGCAGGTGGGGCTGGTGTTCTCGGTGATGACGACGGTGTCGATGTTCCTTCGGCCGACGGTCGGCGGCCTGGTCGATCGATTCGGCGCGCGCCCGGTCATCGCGCCCGGCATCGCGGCGCTCGGGCTCACGTCGCTGGCGCTGCAGCTCGCGCCCACACCGTTATGGATCATCGGGCTGATGGTGGGGCTCGGCATCGCGAACGGGCTCATCACGACGCCTGCCAGCGTGCTCGCCGCGCTGACCAGTCCCGCGGGGCGCCGCGGCGAGGTGCTCGGCACGTACTATCTCGCGAGCTCCGTCGGCATCGCGGTGGGGCCGCCGCTGGCGTTCGGGCTGCGCGCGCTCGGCGGCATGCGGCTGGCATTCGCGATCGTGACGGCGTTCGCGCTCGTGCTCGCCG
>JBKOUQ010000286.1:0-14642 GCA_046723475.1 Candidatus Methylomirabilota bacterium | reverse complement strand
GCCCGCACCGAAGCGCGGACCCGCGAAACCGCCGCCCGCAGGACGATCGCCGTAGGGGCGCGGGGCCCCGGCCGGCCGCGGCGGCCGCGGACCGGTGCCGCGCGGGGTGGCCTTGTCCACGCGGATCATCCGCCCGTCGAGCGACGTGCCGTTGAGCGAAGAGATCGCCTTTTCGGCCTCCTCGGTGGTGGCCATCTCCACGAAGCCGAATCCTCGCGATCGGCCGGTCTCCCGGTCGGTCATCACGGCGGCCGACATCACCTCGCCGAAGCGCGCGAACGCCCCACGCAGTCCCTCACTCGAGGTGGAAAACGAGAGCCCACCGACGAACAGCTTCACGGACATGACTGCTCCTTTCGTCTGCCGGGTCGAGACTTACCCAAGAGTATACGACCGGTACGTCCGTTGCAGAGTACAAGCACGCGCAATGCCGCCCAAGAACTCGGATCTGCACGGTAATGCTCCGGACACGTCGCGGGTGGCGCTTGTCCTGGTCGACGTCATCAACGACCTCGAGTTCGAGGGCGGAGACCGACTGCTGCCACAAGCACTCGCCATGGCCGACCGGCTGGCAGTGCTGGCATCTCGCGCGCGCCGCGCCGGCGTGCCGGTGATCTACGTCAACGACAACTTCGGCCGCTGGCGCTCGGATTTCCGCGCGCTGCTCGAGCGTTGCCTGGCGCGGCCCGTCCGCGGTCGCGGGGTGGCGCAGCGGCTGCGCCCGCGGGCCAACGACTACATCGTCCTCAAAACGAAGCACTCGGCGTTCTATGCGACGACGCTGGAGCTGCTGCTCCGCTACCTGAAGGTGGAGGCGCTCGTGCTGGGCGGCCTCACCGGTGATCGCTGCGTGCTGTTCAGCGCGGCCGACGCGTTCATGCGCGATTACCGTCTCTGGATCCCGGCTGACTGCGTGGTCTCGATCGAGCCCGAGCACAACCGGCGGGCGCTCGGCGAGATGGCGCGCCTGCTGGAGGCCGACCTGACCGACTCGACCCGGCTCGTGCTCACGCGCGCCGGGGTCAGGCGCCGGGCGCGGGAAGCAGCAGCGCGACGGCGGTCAACGCGAGGGCGACCAGCACCGCCTGAACGACGATTTCCTGGGACTGCTGCTTGAGCTCGCGAACCGCCCAGGAGTCGCCGACCGGCTCGACGCCCGACGCCGTCTCGCGCAGCCCGCGCGAGGCGAGCCGTGCTCACGTCCCGCCGCGCGCCTGCAAGAACCCGAGCGCGGCGACGAGGAGCGGGATGAAGAAGATCAGGCGCGCGCCGCGTGCGACGTCGAAGACCGCGAACGCGACGCCGAGCAGCACGGTGACGACGATGCCGACCACGCCCATGAGCGAGCGCAGCCGGCGGCTGCGCGACCCGATATTTGTGACCAGTGGGGCGGCCATGACCCTCGGCGCCCACCCTATCATCGTTGCCAAGCGCACGCGCCGGATGCTAGATTCGTCGCAGTCAGCCGCCGCTCACGGCGGGCAGCCGAACAGGAGACCACCCATGGATGCTGCGGCGGCGGCGCAGACGCGCGAGCGACTGGCCCGCTGGCTGGAAGATGGTCGCGAGATCTTCACCTTCCTGCCCGAGCTGCTCGAGTCCGGTCACGCTGCCCTCGGCAAGCTCGAGCACGCGGAGCGCGACGTCGAGCGGCTGCGGCGCGAGCTGGTGGAGCTCCGCAAGGAACTCTCGGACGCCAAGGAGCGCGCGCAGAATCCGGAGCTCGAGCGCCAGCTGGAGGAGCACCGGAAGCAGGTCGAGGAGCTTCACCAGGCCAACGAGCAGCTGCGGGCGGAGAAGGACGAGGTCGCACAGGCATTCGCGAAGCTGCTCGAGACCGTACAGTCCACGAACCAGATCGCCCAGAAGCTCGGCATGACAAAAAGCCCGTTCGCGCGCGCGCCGCAACGCGAAGCGCCGGCCGCGCCGGCGCCACAGCCTTAGCAGCTACTTCCTCGCCAGCCTCGTGTCCTTGCGGAGCGTGAGGCCGAGCTCGAAGTCCGCTCGGCGCATCGGGTCCGCATTGAATATCGCAAACCACACCGCGCGGTAGTCGCGTCCCAGCCCCTGGACGGGCGTCGTGTCGCCCGTGAACGGCCGGACTTCCATCTTGCTCGGCGTCTTACCCGCTGCGGGCACGGTCAGCACGAGGCCGGAGCTCGATGGCGCGCCGTCGAACGTGACCCGAGCATCCACCCGATGCGCGTCGCTGAGCTCGGCCTGGATGAGGAAAAATCGGGTCGTCAGCGGGCCGAGCGTGCCGGTGAACTTGTGCTCGCGGAAGCGCTGTATGTCGGCAAGGTGGCGCCGCGCCGTTTGCTCGGTGTCGCCCACGCGTGGGCTCGGACGCACGAACACGCGCGTGTCGTCCTTGGAGTGAATGATGCGCGCCTGCACCCACGGCCCCGGCTCCGGCACCGCGGCGAGCAGAACGTTCTTGACGAACTGTGGATACGTCTCGGTGAGCCGGCCTTCCGCGACGAGGTAGGTGTAGAGCTGGCTGCCGACCGGCTCGGTCTGACCCGTCCGAAGCGCGTTCAGGGCGTTGGCGATGGAGCCGGGCTTCTCGCGCTCGACATGGTCCAGCAAGATCGAGTAGCCGTACGCGAGCAGCCCGTCTTCGAAGTCCGCGCTTTGCTGCACCGGCACCGATAGCAGGTAAGGATACTTTCCGAGCTCTTCGCGCACGGCTTCGGGGAATCGCATCATGTTCTTCCAGCCCGACCAGCGCGCCCACGCCGCGAGCCACCACTGGGCGGTTTCGTCGGCGGCGTCCTGCGCTGCCGTCGAGCGGGTAGCTGGGGACTCCGCGTGCACGGCGGCGGGGCGCCATGCGTCGACACGCTCCGGCGGAGCTTCAGCCGCTGACGTTTCGACGGCGGCGTCCGGCGCGTCCGCCGTCTCCGTGGCGGACGGTTCGGCGCTGGCAGACACTGAAATCGTCTCGGTCGGCGGTGCGGCGTCGGCAGGGGGCTCGGACTCGGCGAAGGCGTGTATCGGCGCGACCGGCTCGTCGTCGTGGGTCGGTGTCACGGTTGTGCCGGTCGTCGTGGGCAGCAGCCACTCGATCGGTTGACGCGCCGGTTCGGCCGACGCGGGCGGTGCGGGTTCCGCCGCGGGGTGCTCCACCGTCGGCGCGCCGGCATCCTCCACATCCGCTGCGGAGATTTCGGCATCCGCTGTGGAGACCTCGGCATCCGCTGTGGAGACCTCGACATCCCCGGTGACGTCGGCTGCGCCGATCTCGGTGGCATCCGCCTCGCCGCTTTGCGCGACATCCGCTGCGTCGACCGTGTCCGCGGCAGAGATCGGCGCGGCGTCCGCGGCACTGATCTCGGTTGGCTCCAGCGACGGCAAACGTACTGGGTCCGGCGAGCTCGCGCGCACGGGCTCGGGAACGGGCAGCGCGTCGGCGAGACGGATACGCTCGGGCTCGACCGTTTCGGCGACGACCGGTGCGGCAATCGGCTCGGCGGGCTTCGGCTCGCGCGGACGCGGACGCTGGCCCGGCAAGAGCAGCCGGTGGCGCGCGGCGGCGACGACGATCTGACGTCCGAGCGCGCTGCCCACGCTGTCTTCGAGCGCGGAGAAGTTCACGTCGTCGAGGCCCTCGGTTCGCTCGAGCATCGTGAGCAGATCGGCGAACGGCTGCGCGGTCGCCGCAAGTGCCGTCAGGCGGTCGGGGTCGTCTTCGGCGAGCTCCATCGCCGCCTGCTTGAGATCCGTGGCCTTGATCTTCACCGTCACGAGCGGACCGAAATCGTCATCCTCTTCGTGCCGGACGCTGTCGATGCGGTCGAGCACGGCGACGATGCGGTTGCGGGCGTCGTCGAACGCCACGCGGCGCCGGTGCGTCTCGAGCACGGTAGCCATTGCGGCGAGCACCGGCTCGAGGCTCCTGGCACTCTCGACGTAGTCCGGCACTGCGACACCGAGCGTCTCCGCGGCAAGCACGATCTCCGCATGGAGCTCGACGAAGTCCAGCCGAGCCGCGGCGAGTGCTTCCACGAGTGCGTCGGCGGGCGGTGCGCCACCGACCTGGAGCTCGCTCGCGGCCTCGCCGAGCTTGGCGCCGAGATCGCCAAAGCGACCGATCAGGTCGTCGAGACGGCGAGAGAAGGCGTCGACATTGACTTCCATAAAGAAGGGGACATGGCGATTTTAGGTGGCCGCGCAGTTGAGTGTCAAACATCTGCCTGGCACGCCGCGTGCTTTCAGCGTCTAATGTGGCGGGCCTCGACACGCCCCAGCTCATATTCTTCCTGATTCTCGGCGCCGCATTCGTCCTGCTGCTGACGGAGCGGCTGCGCAACGACGTCGTCGCGGTCCTGATCGTGCTCGCGCTGGCCGTGTCCGGGCTGCTGAAGCCCGACAAGGCGCTCTCCGGGTTTGGAAGCGAGCCCGCCATCGTCGTCGCGGCCATCTTCGTGCTGAGCGCGGCGCTGCATCGCACCGGCGTGTCCGAGACGCTCGGCCGCTGGGTCGGCGCTCTTGCCGGCCGCGGGGTCAGCGGCGTGATTGCCGTCGTCATGCCGTCGGTGGCGCTGCTGTCGGCGTTCACCCACCACGTGACGACGACGGCGATCATGCTGCCCGTGGTGCTCGAGCTGTCGCGTTCGCGGAACATCCCGCCGTCACGCCTGCTGATGCCGATGTCCTTCGCCGCCTCGCTCGGCACGACCATCACGATCATCGGCGCGCCGGCATTTCTCATCGCCTCGCAGGCCCTGCGCGAGGCGGGGCGGCCGGGCCTCGGCATCTTCTCGATCGCGCCGATCGGATTGGCACTCTCGGCGGCCGGCACGCTGTTCATCATGCTCGTCGGACGCTGGATCTTGCCCGAGCGGAAGGGCACCGAGACCGGCGTCAATCCGTTCCGGCTCGACCAGTACTTCACCGAGCTCACGGTGCTCGAGGACTCGCCGTTTCGCGGCAAGACTGTAGGTGAGGTCGGTCGCGATGGGTCGTTGCGGCTCGACGTCGTCGGCCTTGTCCGCGACGGCCGTCGGGCGCGCGGGGCGCTCGACGCGCACGAGGTGCAGTCGGGCGACGTGCTTCTCGTACGCACGACGCCCGAGGACATCGTCGCCATTCGGAGCGAGGCGGGCGTGGAGCTGCATCCCGTCGCGCAGTACACCGCTCGCGACGGCAAGTCGCGCGAGGGCGCCGGCAACGACGAATCGGGCGCCCGTCTGGTGCAGGCCGTGGTGGCGCCGCGGTCCGAGCTGGCCGGACGTACCATCAGCGAGATCGACTTCCGACGGCGGTATGGCGCGATCGTCGTCGGACTGTGGCGCCGCGACGGCTGGCTCGACGACGAGCTCGCGCAGACACCGCTGCGCGCCGGCGACGTGCTCGTCCTGCAGGGCGACGACGAGGCGTTCGAGCGGGTCGGCAACGACCCCGGCATTCTGATGCTCGTACCGTTTCACGGCGAGCGCAGCCCGCGCCGCAAGGCGCCGCTGGCGGCCGGCATCATGATCGCGACCGTGCTACTCGCGGCGTTCGACGTGCTGTCGATCGAAATGGCCGGACTCGCCGGCGCCGTCGCGATGGTCCTCACGCGTTGCCTGACCGGCGCGCAGGCCTACCGCGCGATCGACGCGCGGATCTACGTCTTCATCGCGGGCGCTATTCCGCTGGGCGCCGCGATGAAGTCCACGGGCGCGGCCCAGACGCTCGCGGGGTGGCTCCAGGCCGCCGTCGCGGACTGGAGCGAGATCGCCGTGTTGCTGGCGCTGTTCGGGGTGGTCGGGGTCGTGACGCAGCTCATGTCCGACGCCGCCACCACCGCGCTGTTCGCTCCGGTGGCGGTGGCGCTCGCGGATACGCTCGGTCACCCACCGGAGCCCTACGTCGTGACAGTCGCGATGGCGTCGGTCGTCGCGTTCCTCACGCCCATCGGTCATCACGGCAACCTGCTCGTCTATGGGCCGGGCGGCTACCGGTTCGGCGACTTCGTCCGCGTCGGGGCGCCGCTCACGGCCATCGCCGCGCTCATCGTCGCGTTCCTCTCGACGGTCCTCTGGCGCAGCTGATCGCGCCCGCATCACGCGGTCGCCAGCAGCGAAAGTCACGCGGCGGTTGCCAGCAGCGAAAGTCACGCGGCCGTCACCAGCAGCCAGAGCCCGATCGCGAGAAACGCGACGCCGGCGGCGCGCGTCAGGTGCTGGGGCGCGATCCAGGTGCCCAGGCGCTCGCCGATGAGCACGGCCAGCAGTGACGAGACCACGAGTGCGGCCGACGACGCCAGGAACACTCCGACGCGACTGGCGCCGGGTGTCGAGGCAAAGACCAGCGTTGCGAGCTGGGTCTTGTCCCCCAGCTCGGCCATGAAGATGCTCGCGAAGACGACCACGTAGGGTTTGAGCGTCATGAGTCGAGATCCTACATCGCGCGTGCCCGACGCGCGGCATCGTCCCGGCGGGGTCGCGGTGCCCCATGCGCGGCGTCCGCGCCCCAGCGCGATCCGCCGCCCGCCGCGCCAAGTGCGCGTTCTTGATGCGCTTTCGGCCTGGCATCCGCGTTGCGAAGCTCCACGGTCGAGGAGGCTCACATGAATCCGACTCTGGTTCTCGTTCCACTCGATGGCTCGTCGCTGGCCGAAGGCGCGCTGGCCCCCGCGGTCGGTTTCGCCAAGGCGGGCGCGAAGCTCGTGTTGCTCCGGGCCGTGGAAGCCCATGGAACACCGTTCGTCGATCCCGCCGAAGCTCAGGTCGCCGCGATCGAGGAGGGCGAGAACTACCTGGCTGGCGTGGCGGCGCGCGCGCGGCTGGCCGGAGCCACGGATGTCGAGACGTCCGTGTGGTATGGGCCTCCGGTGCGCGCGATCGTGGATGCTGCCGCGTTCCGCAAGGCCGACCTCATCGTCATGAGCACGCACGGCCGTAGTGGACTCGGCCGGATCGTGCTTGGCAGTGTCGCCGAGAGCGTGCTTCGCGCGACCGCGACGCCGATTCTGCTGTTGCGTCCGCAGATGCCGGCGTGGGTCGAAGAGGGCGTCACCGTGGCGGCGGCCAATGTATAAGCGGGTCCTCGTGCCGCTCGACGGTTCGGAGGTCAGCGAGGGCGTGCTGCCGTTCCTGACAGACATCGCCGGCCCGCTCGACATGACGATCGTGCTTCTGCGCGTGCTCGAGCCCGTGCCCGCGTCGGTCATCGAGGTCGGGGGGGTCGTGCCGGCGGAGACTCTCGACGATCGGCGGCGTGACGCGGCCGAGTATCTGGCACCAATCGCGACTGGCCTGCGCGCGCGTGGCATCGAGACGACGTGGACCATCCGCGTCGGACCGGCCGAGGAGGAGATTCTGACCGCCGCGGGCGCCGCCAACGCGGATCTGATCGCCATGAGCACGCACGGGCGCAGCGGCCTCGGTCGGCTGCTCTTCGGCTCCGTCGCCGAGCAGGTGCTGCGACGCGCCGAGGTGCCCGTGTTCCTCATGCGCCATACCGATCGGCGGCCCGCGATACCGATCAATGGAGGAGGCAGGCGGTGAGCCGATCGATCCTGTATGCCACCGATTTTTCGTCGGCATCGCGGGCCGCGTTCAGCAAGGCGGTCGACATGGCGCGGCGCGATCGTGCCCCGCTGTTCGTCGGTCACGTCCTGAGCCCCCCGATGCCGATGATGGCGGGCGACGGCTACATCGCACCGTCGACGTGGGAGGCGATCGAGAAGCAGTACCGGAGCCGCGCGCAGAAGCAGCTGGACGCGCTCGTGCGCCGGGCCAGGCAGCGCGGCGTACGTGCGCGTGGCGTGCTCGTCGAAGGCACGCCGACCGCGGACGCGATCGTCCGCGCGGCCCGCGCACGACGTGCGGGGACGATCGTGCTCGGCACGCACGGCCGCGGCGGCGTGAGCCGCATGCTGCTCGGCTCCGTCGCGAGCCGCGTGGTGGCTCACGCGCGTTGCCCGGTCATGACCGTGCGCGGTCGGTGAAGGGATGTCGGCGGAGCACGACATGAGCGCGATCGCTGGCGGCCCGAGCTGGGCGATCTGGATCACCGGCCCGCCGGCGAGCGGGAAGTCGACGCTGGCGCGGGCGACCGCGGCCACGCTTGCTGAGGCGGGCGTGCGCGTGTGCGTGCTCGAGTTGGACGCCATGCGCCGTGTCGTCACGCCGATGCCGACCTACAGCGATGCCGAGCGCGATCTCGTGTACCGTGCGCTCGTCTGGATTGCGGCCGCGGTGACCGGCGCCGGTGTGCCGGTCATCGTCGATGCGACCGCGCACCGCCGCGAGTGGCGCGATCTGGCGCGCGCCGTCATCGGTAACTTCGTCGAGGTCCAGCTCGCGTGCGGTCTCGAGACGTGCCGCGCGCGCGATGCCATGCGCGCGAGCAGACGCGCGGCCCCGGCCGTGTACGCGGACGCCGGCACGCCGAGCGGCCGCGTACCAGGCGTCGACCTCGAGTACGAGCCGGCGACGGCGCCCGAGCTCACGATCGACACGGAGACGGCGACGGAGGACGTCGCGGTGGCGCAGGTAGTCGAGCTCGCGCGCCGTTTGCCGCCGCCGTCGGGCCTGCGGGCCGACGCCGGATGGGCGATCTGGATCACGGGTCTGCCCGGCAGCGGCAAGACGACGATCGCGTCGGCCAGCGCGGACGCGCTCGCGCGCTACGGCGTCGATGCACGCGTGCTCGAGCTGGGCGATCTCCTCGGGTTCATCGCCGGCTGCTCCGACAGCCCGTTGGCGGAGCTCATCGCGAACCGCGCGCTCATCTATGCGGCGAAGGTGCTCACGGATTTCGGCGTCCCGGTCCTCATCGATGCGACCGCACCCGCACGCGCGTGGCGTGAGCTCGCGCGCGATTTGATCTCGCGGTTCGCCGAGGTTCAGCTTCTGTGTCCGGCCGAGGTCTGCGCGACGCGTGAGCGAGCCGTGCGCTGGCGGCTGATCGGCTGTGCGCACTCGTCGCCGCGCATCGGCCGGCGCGGGCCCGACATCGTGCTGGGCTACGAGCCGTCGCTGCGGCCGGAAGTCGTCCTCTACACCGACGTGGGCGATCCGCAGACGGCGGCGGCCACGGTGGTGCGGCTCGCGCGCCGCCTGCATCGCACGTCGAGCGGGACGCCATGGGCGACGGCGCTCGCCGGCTGATCCTCCTCGTCGAGGACGAAGCCGATCTCGCCGCGACGTGCGAGCGCTTGCTGCGCCGGCGCGGCCACGATGTGCTCGCCGTCGGATCGCGCGCGGCGGCCCTCGATGCCCTCCGTGCGGGCTCGCCGGCGCTCGTCGTTGCGGACGTTCTGCTGCCCGACGGCAACGGGCTCGACGTGGTGCGCGCGGCGACGGCGATGCATCCGCAGGTGCCGGCGGTAGTGATGACCGTACGCGGGTCCGAGGCCGGGCGCGTCGCGGCGCGCGCGGCAGGCGCGATAGCGTTTCTCATCAAGCCGTTCACGGCCGACGCGTTCGCGTCGCTCATCGAGCGCGTGCTCGTGAGTGGCGAGGCCTGACGGGGCGAGCCCTGCGTCCGCACGTGGCCGCGATGTCGTGGTGGGCGCTGCTTGGAGCGCTCATGGTGCTGCCCGTCGCGCACGCCGCGGGCCCTGATCCCGAGCTGATCGAACAGGGACAGCGCGCATTCGCCAGGCAAGGCTGCTACGGCTGTCACACGATCGGGACGACGGGGGCACGGCTCGGCCCGGATCTGTCGCTCGTCGGCGCGAAGTATCGGCCCGATTATCTCGCCCGGTGGCTCAAGGATCCGTCGTATCTGCGGCCCAGCGCCCACATGCCCGGCTTCGAGCTCACCGACGAAGACGTCCGCTCGATCGCCGCGTTTCTCGCCACCCGCGAGTGACGCGCGGGGCGTGCGTGCCGCGCGGATTGGGGCGCCCGCGCCGCAACGCCATGGCGCGACCCGCTCGTAAGTCGTTGGAATCATGCGGCCTGCGTGTGGCACTCGCGTTGCTCCCTCATCGTTGAGCGCCAGACGCCGGCGCGACAAAGGGGGCGCGGTGATCGCGCAGGAAGGGAGAGAGCAATGAAGGTTCAGGACATCATGACGCGACCGCCGATCACGGTCGGGCTCGATATGCCGGTGGTGGAGGCGAAACAATTGATGGGGATGCACCGCATTCGACACCTGCCCGTCACCGACAGTGGCCGGCTGATGGGCATGATCACGGATCGCGACATCCGCCTGAACCTGCCATCGCCGGCGACGAGCTTATCGGTCTGGGAGGTCAACTTCCTGCTCGCGAAGCTCACCGTGCAGTCGGCGATGACGAAGGCCGTCATTACCGTCGAGCCCGAGCGCGACATTGCGGAGGCCGGCCGGATCATGCTCGACCACAAGATCGGCGCGCTGCCCGTCGTGGACGGCGGCATCGTCGTCGGCATCGTCACCGAGACGGACATGGTGCGGGCGCTCGTCACGATGACGACGGGGGCGGTGCCGGCGCTCGCCGCTCGCTGAAGCTCATGCAACCGCGAGTGATGTATTCGCGCGTGGCGGTCGAGGCGCGCCTCGACACGCTGGACGAGGCGCGCATGGCAACCGCGGCCGTTCTCCACGCCCTGCGCGACCGTCTCACCCTGCGCGAGGCGGAGCAGGCGGCCGCTCAGCTGCCGCGCGAGCTAAAAGCGCTCTGGTGGACCGATACCGACGCTACCGCGGTGCCGCGCAAGATGCACCGGCGCGAGTTCGTGGAGCGCGTGATGCGCGAGGCGTGTCTCGCCGACGTGCGCACGGCCGAGCTTGTCATCGATGCGGTATTCGCCGCGCTCAAGGACCAACTGTCCGACGGCGAAGCCGACGACATCATGGCGCAGCTGCCGCGCGACCTGAAGCAGGTATGGGCCCGCGCATGATGACACGCGAGGGCCTCGAGCGCCGGGGGAGGCAGTCATGAGCGCGTTTGGCGTTCGTACCGTCGTGTTCCCGACCGACTTCTCGAACTGCTCGCGTCATGCGGGCGAGACGGCGGCCGCGATCGCACGACAGCTCGGCGCGCACCTGCACGTCGTCCATGTCGATCCGCCGGTGACGGAGCCGGCGGCGGCATCGCGGCTCGCGCGGGCCCTCACCGGGCTGGGCGACGGCTTCCAGACGACGACCATCACGTTGTCGGGGATTCCCGCCCGCCAGATCTCCACGTACGCGCGTCGCGTCGGGGCCGACCTGATCGTCATCGGAACCCACGGCCGCACCGGCGTGTCGCGGGCGCTGCTCGGCAGCGTCGCCGAGGCCGTGGTGCGCCACGCGCCCTGTCCCGTGCTCACCGTGCCGATGGCCGGGCGCGAGTCGCACACGGCGGAGCCGGTCGAGCCCGACGCCCATCACTGCGTGGTGTGCGCGCGGTTCAGCCGATCTGATCTGCGAAGCGTGTCGCACGGTGATTCGCGCCCAGGGGGTCGAGAGGGATCGCGTGGAGGATCACACGGGCCGCGTCTGATACGGAGCCGTCCGTCCACCGCGTCGTGCGGTCAGCCGGCGATCGCTCGAGCCAGAGCTCGGGCGGAGTCGCGCCGAAATCGCCGTTGCAGCGCGCGCGCCACGGGCGATCCGAGCCTCGCGAGAGCCGCTCGCTGCCTCGAGACAGCGCGAGCCCGGTACGAGATTTCACCCGTCTCCGGACTGCGCGTGATCTGGAAGATCTCTTCGCCGCTTTCGGCATGATCGGTCAACGTTCCGTACGCGAAGCCGAACTCCGGTCCCGTCGGCGTCCCAATCGCGTAGACGATGCGACAGCCGTTCAACGACCAGAATCCGACGTGGCGGGCGAGAACGGCGACGACCGTGCCCGGTGCGATCGACGCACGTTTCGGAAAGAGCTCGACCCACCCGACCTCGAAATGTCGCCATTCGGCCAGCGCCGCCGCCGCGCGAGTGAAGGCGGCGCCGCCGGAACCGACGACCGCGACGTGTTCGTCCACGCTGAAGCCGTGGTCAGCGCGTTGCGCGAGGCCGACCGGCGCATACGACAGCGGGAGCTCCCGCGCTGTGTCGAGGAAACGACCGATGCGCTGTGGTGACGGCCGGAGGAGGGAGAACATCGTGGACCGGTCGGAGCGGGAGTCGACGACTCAGTTGCGGTGCGCGGCCCAGACCCCGAGGGCGACGATCATGGCGACGGCGTCGGCCGCTGCTCCGACGACCAGCGGCCATCGGCTTCGTGACGTACGCCCGATCAAGAATGTGGATGCGATGCTGCCGGCGATGGCAATGGGAGCAAGATAAGTCGAGACGAACCTGCGGCCGACGGTGAGCGATTCGACGATCCACGCGACCGTCATGACGACTGAAACGAGCCACACGATGTAGCCGGCCGCTTGTCGATTCACCGGGCGCTCCTCACGTCAGCCTCTAGATTTGGCCGTCTCGCGTATCCGTGTCTCACGCTCACGACCATAAGCGAATCGAGCTTTGTGCGCTCAGGGAATCAGCCGGTCGGCGCGAGCGAGGAACGAAGGCGGCATTGGCCGACCTGCCGCTTGCCTGAGAAATGCCGCGTGGGTTAGCGGCGGATGCGGTCGGGCGTCCAGGGCGGGTCGAACGTCAGCACGACGTCGACGGCCGCCACGCCGGGCACGCGCGCGACCGCCGTCCGTACCCACTGCGTCATGACGTCGTGCAGCGGACAGCCGGGTGCGGTGAGCGTCATCGTTACCCGCACGTCGCCGCCGGTGATCGTCACGCCGTAGACCAGCCCGAGTGCGACGACGGACATGCCGAGCTCGGGGTCGAGCACGGTGTCGAGCGCGGCGTCGATATCGGCGCGCGTAACACCGGACGTTGGCGTGGCCGGCGTGGTCATGACGGTCGTACCGCCGCGCGCAGCGGGCACGGCAGCAAGTGATGCAGCGTGGTGACGAGTGTGGCCGCGAAGGCGAGCGCGCCGACGAGCACCAGCGCGGCGGCGGCGCGGATCGCAGTCGTGTCGGCCATGCCGACGGCGATGGCCAGCGTGCCCACGCCCGCGGTGAGCGCGACGAACGCGACGGCTTCCGTGCCGGCCCAGCGCAGATCGGCCAGCCCGGGCACCGGCGCGCGGCCGGCCAGGGGCGAGTAGACGCGATACCAGACGAGGAACGGCACGATCTTCAGCATCATGCCGACGATCGTGAGCGACGCCCAGCCTCCCAGCACGAGTACGCCATAGCCGAGCGCCCAGCGCGGGCCGCTGACGACGCCGAACGCGAGCGCGACGCCGACTGGGGTGGCGGCCACGAGATAGGCCGTCCCCGCGACGAGGAATCGGAGCGCCCAGTCGAATGCGGGCCGGCGACTGCTGCGAACGACCGCGACCACCCAACCGACGTGCGCGCCGACGGCGGCCGCGATGGCCAGCGATCCCGCCGCGGCGAGTGGTGGCGCGACGAGAAGTCCGATGACCACGGCCGGCACTCCGAGTGCCAGCCCCGTGGTCTGCACGGCGACCACGCGCCGGCTCGGATGGGGCGTCAGCAGAAACATCGGATAGACGTGCGCCGACACGCCGAGCACGACGGGCAGCACCCACCCGAGCAGCGCCAGATGCACGTGGGCATGCAGCCGCGCGTAGAAATCTCCGGGCAGGAACGCACGCACATGGTCGATGCCGAGCGCGGCGCCGAACAGCGTGGTGAGGACGAGGCCCGTGAACCCCATCGCCAGCATGCCCGCCGTGAACGACCAGCGCTCGAGCCCGCGCAGTGTGAGTGCGGTGTTGGTCACGTGGGCGAACACGCCGATGGCGACGAGGCCGGCACTCCACACCAGCCCGGGCCACGATGCGATCGCCATGTGACCGACCACGCCGAGCATGCCGACGGTGACGGCGGCGAGCTCCCAGCGGCCCAACCGCTCGCTCCACACGGGCCGCTCGAGCACGATCGGGATCAGCTGATACGAAGCGCCCAGGATCGTGACCGTGATCCAGCCGAGTGTCAGGGCGTGGGTCAGCGCGAGAATGCGCGGATGATAGTAGTGACCGCTCAGCTCGCCGGCGATCCAGGGCAGCGCGAGCGCGGCGAGCGCGAAGGCGAGCGCAGCCACCGCGAGAAAGCCGAGCGGCAGCATCGGCGAGGGCGCGCGCGATGTGGCGTTCAGGGCCCGACTCGCTCGATCACGATGCGAACCACGCCAGGCTCGGGCTCGTCGGTGCTGTGTGTGAATCCGCGCGCGTCGAGCTGCGGGTAGAGAAAGGTCGGACGGCGGTCGTGCACGACGGTCAGACGCTCACCCCGCCCCAGCGTTTCGAGCCGCTCGAGGACGGCGACCATCGGCTGTGGCGGCTCGAGACCTCGCACGTCGATCGTGGCGCCCGCCGGCGGCGCGCTCGTGCTCGGCGCCGCGGTGGGCTCGCCGCGATAGAACCAGACAACCCAATCGTCGTCCGCACGGCGCTCCGTCCAGTGCGCGAAGCCGCGCTTTCCGAGGACGGCGTAGAGCGGCACCGGCTCGAAGGGCGCGCGGAGTACCAGCACCTCGTCGGGAGTGAGCCGGGCAACCGCCGCCATGATCGCCGCGAACGGCTCCTCGCCGCGTTGGAACGTGGCGCGCACGTCGAGCTCGACGCGCCGGGCGGCGGGGATCGCGGCGACAGCCGCGGGCCTTGGCGTCGCGACGTACGCCGCGCTCGCCGGCGATGGGCGCCGGCTCACGAACGCGCGCCGGCCCGGGCCAGCGCCTCCAGCACGTCGTCGAGC
>JBKOUQ010000169.1:0-7222 GCA_046723475.1 Candidatus Methylomirabilota bacterium | reverse complement strand
GCGTGCGCGAGGGCGAGCGCGAGCGCGCGCTCGGCGGTGGCGCGCGCGGCAGCGAGCTCACCGGCCACCACCAGTCCTTCGGCGAGGTGCACGGTCCAGCGCGAGAGATAGGCGAGCACGCCGAGCGCTTCGGCCCGGCGGACGCCGTCGCGCAGGAGCGCGATGCCGTCGTCCTTCCGATCGACGGCGAGCAGCGCCGCGCCGAACAGCGTGGCGGCGACAGGGTGCCAGACCGTGAGCGTGGCCTGCTCGCAGATCTCGAGGCTGCGCGCCAGCGCGGGCACGGCGCGGTCCGCCTGGCCGCGGGCGAGGGAGACGGCGCCGGTCAGCGTCCACGCGATCGCCTGACTGTACGGATGACGCGCGCTGTCGGCTTCCGCGCTTGCGCGGTCGAGATACGGATCGGCCCGGTCGAACTCTCCAAGCTCGGCCAGCGCCCAGCCGAGCCACGCCGCGGACGCCACCGACGCGATCGTGCGGGTCACCGCCGTACCGCCACCGAGGTCGGCGTCCAGCGCGCTGAGATTGTCCTCGAGGATCTCGCAGGCCAGCCGGTGCTGTCCCTGCGCGTGGTGGCTGTGACCGAGATAGCGCCGCGCCAGCGTCGCGAGCGCGGGATCATCGCGCCGCTCGGCGATGGCGAGGCAGCGTGCCCCGTACTCGACGGTCGGCGCGGGCTCACCGAGCAGGTAGTGGTAATTGACCAGATATGCGTACGCGCGGGCCAGTCGCTCTTCGTCGGCCACCTGCGCGGCCATTCGCTCGGCTTCCTTGGACAGCCGATGGATCTCGTCGAGCCGGCCGAGCTGTAGCAGCGGCACACGCAGGTCGAGCCGAAGGTCGATGGCGAGCGCAAACGCCTCGGTGTTCTCGGGCAGGTGAGCGAGCGCGCGCAGCGCGTCCTCGTAGAACGCGACGGCCTCGCGGTTGGCCGACCGCGCCACTGCGCGCTCGGCGGCCTCGCGGAGGTAAGCGACGGCCTTCGACCAATGCTCGGCGCGCAAGGCATGATAGGCCAGACGCTCGACGTGCTCGGCGCGGCGCTCGCCCGGATAGCGGGCCTCCAGCGCGTCGGTGATCCGGCCGTGCAGCGCACGCCGCTGGTCCTTGAGCAGTGTCGCGTACGCGACCTCCTGCGTGATCGCGTGCTTGAAGGTGTACGCCACGTCGGGTACGAGCGAGCTCGTACGCAGGAACTCCGCGGCCTCGAGGTCGGCGAGCGCGCGCAGGACGTCGTCGGCCGGCGTGTCGGCCACGAGCTGGAGCAGCGCCACCGCCACCTCGCCGCCGATCGCGGCGCTCGCCTGCAGGCACGCCTTGCCGAGGAGCGACAGGCGGTCGATGCGCGCGGCGAGGACCGCCTGCACGCGGTCGGGAATCTGCACGCTGTCCACGGGCCTCGCGAGTCGGTATCCGCCCGGCTCACCGACGAGCGCGTGCGTCTCCACGAGTGACTGGACGATCTCCTCGAGGAAGAACGGGTTGCCCTCGGTGTGGCCGACGAGCCGACGTTTGAGCGCGCTGACGTCGGGGGCGGGGCCGAGGATGGCATCGGCGAGCGCGGTTGCGCTCTCGGCGGCGAGCGGATCGAGCCGGATCTCGGTCGTGTCGCCCGTGCTCCGCCAGTCGCGCCGATATTCGGGCCGGACGGTGATCAGCACGAGCACGCGCGCCTGGGCCAGGGCCGCGGCGAGGGCCTCGATGCACGCCTGCGTCTCGGAGTCCGCCCACTGCAGATTCTCCACCACGAGCAGCAACGGCGCCCGGCGGCTCTCGGCCAGCAGCAGCTCGCGCACGGCGGCGAGGATGCGCTGGCGGCGCTCGGTCGGCTCGAGCTCGGTCCACTCGGTGTCCTCGGGCGGGACGTTGCCCAGCGCCAGGATCGGCGACACGCTCGTCGCCAGCCGGGGATCGAGGGCGACCATGCGCGTGGCGACTTTTTCGCGGATGCGCCGCGCGTCGTCGCCATCGTCGATGTCGAAGTACTTCGTCAGCAGCGTGCGGAGCGAAAGATAGGGTGTGAGCGCGCCGTGGGCGACGCATGCCGCTTCGTGCATCTGCCAGCCGTCCGCCGTGGCCTCGCGCGTCAGCTCGAGCACGAGCCGCGTCTTGCCCACGCCCGGCTCGCCGATCAGTGTGACGAGCTGCCCGCGCCCGCTCCGCGCGCGTGCGAGCCGGGCGCGCAGCATCGCCAGCTCGGCGGCGCGACCCTGCATCGGCGTTTGCGCGCGACCCGCGAGCGCGGCAAGGCTCGACGTCACCGGGGTGGCGCGCGTGAGCTCCCACACCTCCACGGGCTCGCGCAATCCCTTGATCGGCATCGGCCCCTGCGCGAGCGCTTCGACGAAGCGCTCGGCGAGGCGATACGTGGGCCCCGTGATGAGCGTGGTGCCCGGACGCGCGAGCTGCTCCATGCGCGCGGCCAGGTGCGTCGTCTGTCCGACCGCGCTGTAGTCCATGTGCAGGTCGCTGCCGATGGAGCGCACGACGACCTCACCCGAGTTGACGCCCACGCGGATCTGCACGTCGACGCCGAGGCGACGGCGGACGTCCTCGGCGCTCTGGGCCACCGCGCGGTGCATCCGCAGCGCCGCGTAGCAGGCGCGCACCGCGTGGTCCTCGTGCGCGACCGGCGCGCCGAACAGCGCCATGATGCCGTCGCCCATGACCTGGTTGACGGTGCCCTCGTAGCGGTGCACGGCCTCCATCATTTGCTCGAGGACCGCGTCGAGCAGCATGCGGGCGTCCTCGAGATCGCGGTCGGCCAGCAGCTCGAGCGAGCCCTTCACGTCGGCGAACAAGACGGTGACCTGCTTGCGCTCGCCGGTCAGACGACCGCGCGCACTCAGGATCTTGTTGGCCAGGTGTGCCGGCGTGTACGTGTCCGGCGAGTCCGCGACGGGGACCTCGGCGATCGGCAGCAGGCGGGCGCCGCACTCGCTACAGAATTTCGCGCCGGAGGCGTTGTCGTATTCGCACCGGGCACACCGCACTGGCGTCTCCGTTGTCTCGTGACCTCGCGACACGCGAAGCCCGGTGAGTATGCGGCAACGCCGGTGAGGTGGTCAAGGCGCGCGGTTGCGGCGATGCGGGAGGCGGTGGTAGCGTGGCGCCTACTCGCACGACAGGAGACGCCATGGCCACGCTCACCTCCACGCGCTATCGGGTCGACGACGCCGCCGCGGCCATCGACCTCTGCTTCGAGAAGGGCTGGACGGACGGCCTGCCGGTCGTTCCGCCCACCGAGGCCGCCGTACGCGCGATGCTCGATGCGGCGCGGCTGGCCCCGGATGCTCAGGTGGCATACATCCGCGACCGTGCCGTCGCCATCACCGCGGAGAAGGTCGCCATCAACGCCGTGATGGCCGGCTGCATGCCCGAGTACATGCCGGTCGTCGTCGCGGCGGTGGAGGGCATCGGCGATCCGCGCTGGGGCTATCACGGCCCGGGCACGTCGACGGGAGGCGCCGCCGTGCTGCTGATCGTAAACGGCCCGATCGCGCGCGAGCTCGACATCAACGCGGGCGACAATCTCTTCGGGCCGGGATGGCGCGCGAACCTGACCATCGGCCGCGCGCTGCGACTCGTGATGCGCAACGTGTGCGGCTCGCTGCCGGGTCTGCTCGACCGTGGCACCGTCGGCCATCCCGGGAAGCTTTCATACGTCATCGCCGAGAACGAATCCGAGAGCCCGTGGACGCCGCTGCACGTCGAGCGCGGCTTCCGGCCCGAGCAGTCGACGGTCACGGTGATGGCCGCCGAGGCGCCGCACCAGTTCTACAACCAACTGTCGAACACCGCGGAGGGCGTACTCACGACGCTCGCCGACAACATGCGCATTTCCGGTAACGTCATGGGCCAGCCCCACTACTGCCTGGTGATCGCGGGCGAGCACATGCGGACCATCGCCGCGAGCGGCTGGGACAAGAAGCGGATCCGGCAGTTCGTGTGGGACAACACGCAGAACTCGCACGCGCACCTCAAGCGCACGCAGCGCATGTCGGGCGCGGTGGAGGCGGGCGACGAGCAGAAGATGCGACCGCTCGTCGCCTCGCCGGATGACATCCTGGTCGTCGCCGCCGGCGGTCGCGCCGGGGCGTTCTCGTGCTTCATTCCCGGCTGGTCGAGCGCAAAGTCGTCCGCCGCAATCACGAAGGAGATCAAGCGATGAGCATGGAGATCCTGGAGCCCACCACCACCGCGGCCACGCAGGTCATCGCGTACGCCGCGCGGCCGGCCGCGCTCGCGGGCAAGCGCGTGGCGTTGGTCGAGAACACGAAGTTCAACTCCGACAAGCTGCTGCAGCGGATCGGCGAGCTTCTCAAGACGGAGTACGGCGCGGCCGAGTGCACGATGTACCGCAAGCACAACGCGAGCGTCCCGGCGCACCAGGAGATCATCGAGGCGATCCGGACGTCGGCCGACGTCATGGTCGCCGGGGTCGGAGACTGAGGGTCCTGCTCGTCGGGCAGTGTGCTCGACGGAATCCTGCTGGAGAAGACCGGTGTTCCCTCGGCCTCGATCGTGACCGACGTATTCGAGCGGACGGGACGCGCGATGGCGGAGCAGTGGGGCGTGCCGACGTATAGGTTCCTCGCGATGCCGCATCCAATTGCGAACCTCACCGACGCGGAGCTGGACCGACGCGCACGCGAGATCGTGCCGGAAGTCGTGAAGCTGCTGCTGAGCGGACAGGAGTAGCGTTCCGGCCGGCGTGGTGGCTCCGCAACCGCCACGCCCAGACCATCTGGGGGCCGCTCACCCGGCGCGGCGACTCGCCGTGCCGGCGTGAGCGGGTCACGACGCCGGATGGCGACTTCGTCGATCTGGACTGGCTCGATGCGCCGGCCGCCCCGGACGCGCCGCTGTTGCTCGTGTTACACGGGCTCGAGGGCTCGTGCCGCTCGCATTATGTTCGTGGCCTGCTGACGCTTGCGCGCGACGCGCGCTGGCGCGCCGTGACGCTCAATTTCCGCTCGTGCAGCGGCGAGCCGAACCGGCTGCCGCGCTTCTATCATTGCGGCGACACGGAGGACCTCGACTTCGTCGTGCGCCGCGTGGTGGACCACGATCCGGACGTCCGCATCGGCGCCGTCGGCGTCTCGCTCGGCGGCAACGTGCTGCTGAAGTGGCTCGGCGAGCGGAGCGACGATGCGCCGAAGGGCCTGGCCGCCGCGGTCGCGATCTCGACGCCGTATGACGTCGAGCTGTGCGCGCGCGTGCTCGATCGCGGCTTCGCCAAGGTGACGTACACCGCGTCGTTCATGCGCTCCTTCAAGGCGAAGATTCGCGTCAAGGCGCGCCGGTACCCGGACTTCGTCGACGTGGCGGCGGTGATGCGCGCGCGGACGTTCGCGGCCTACGACCGCGTCGCCACTGCGCCGCTGCACGGCTTCGCCGACGAGCTCGATTACTGGCGCAGCACATCGTGCCGGCGGTATCTCGCGCGCGTGCAGCGGCCGACGCTGTTGATCAGCGCGCGCGATGATCCGTTCGTGCCGACCGACGCGCTGCCGGGGGCACACGAGCTGTCTCCAAGCGTGGTCACCGACTTCACGTCGCGCGGCGGCCACGTGGGCTTCTGGGAGGGGCCGCCGTGGCGGATGCGCGCATGGGCCGAGCATCGCGCGATGCGGTTCCTCGGCGCCGTCCTCGACGCCGACGTCTGCTAGGATGCCGGGGATGCCGAACGACGCGTACGACCTTCCCGTTTCCACCGCCGACCCCGAGGCCCTCGCCCTCTACGACCGCGCCGTGCGCGCATTACTCGCGTGGCAGGCCGACGCGCTCGATCTGTTTCGCGCGGCGAGCGACCGCGATCCCGGCCTGGCGCTCGCTCACGCGGGAGCGGCCGTGTGCCTGTTCCTGGAAGAGCGCTTTCCCGAGACGAAGGCCGCGACGGAGGCGGCGCGCGCCGCGGTGATCGGACAGAGCGAGCGTGAGCGTTCCCACGTCGCCGCGCTGACGGCGTGGACGTCCGGCCAGGTGCCGGAGGCCGAGCGGCTGATGCGCGAGCATCTCGTGACGTGGCCGCGCGATGCGATGGTGTTCCAGCGGCTCTACTACGTCTACTTCTGGCTCGGAAAATTTCCGGAGATGCTGCGGCTCACCACGTCGCTGCTCGGCCAGTATCCGGGCTCGTCGTTCGTGCTCGGCCTGCACGCCTTTGCCCTCGAGGAGGCCGACCGCCTGCCCGAGGCCATCGCGACGGCCGAGCGGGCGATCGCGCTCGAGCCGAACGACCCGTGGTCGGTGCATGCACTCGCCCACGCGCTCTACGAGTCGGCCGCCTACGACACCGCCGTCGCCAGCCTGCCGACCGCGATTCACCCGTGTCGGGGCGTGAACTGGTTCCGCAACCATCTGTTGTGGCATCTGGCACTGCTGCATTTCGCGCGTGGCGAGTACCCGCGCGCCGCGCGCATCGGGCGCGCGGCGTTCGAGCGCGCGCCGTCGTCGATTGCCGGGAACCTGCACGACTCGATCTCGCTGCTGTGGCGACTCGAGCTCGTGGGCCAGCCGGTCGGCGCGCGCTGGGCGCCGTTCACAGCGATCGCGCGCGAGCGCGTGAACCGGATGGGCCTGCTGTTCCACGCCGCGCACGTGGCGATGGCGCTCGCCGGCGGTGGCGATTGGCCCACTGCGAAGGCGCAGCTGGATGCGGCCCGGTCGCGCGCGTCGAAGGACCCGACGCGTCTCATGGGCGACGTCCTGCTCCCGCTGATCGAAGGCGTGCACGCCTTCGCGCAGGGTGACTACGCGACGACGATCGACCGCATCGAGCCGCTGCGGCCGCGGCTGGTCGAGCTCGGCGGCAGCCGCGCGCAGCGCGATGTGTTTCACGACACGCTCTTCGAGGCGTGCTTCCGCGCCGGCGACGCCGAGCGCGCCGGCCGCTATCTGGCCGAGCGTCTGGCCCGTCGCCGCGACCATCCCTGGCTGGCTCGCGTCGCCTGACTGGCTGGCTCGCGTCGCCTGACGTCAGCGTTGCGCGCCGGCTGACGGTCGGCGTGCTCGCCGTGTGCGCGCTGGTGCGCCGGCTGACGGTCGGCGTGCTCGCCGTGTGCGCGCTGGTGCGCCGGCTGACGGTCGGCGTGCTCGCCGTGTGCACGCTGGCGCGCCGGCTGACGGTCGGCGTGCTCGCCGTGTGCACGCTGGCGCGCCGGCCGTACGTCGGCATGCTCGCCGTGTGCGTGCTGGTCGGCTGCGCGCGGCCGGAGAC
>JBKOUQ010000219.1:0-10005 GCA_046723475.1 Candidatus Methylomirabilota bacterium | reverse complement strand
GCTGGAGATAGAGCGCTCGGGTTGCGGAATCGAACAACGGGTGCACGAGATCACGAAAATGGTCGACGACCACGGCCTCCCACCCGCGCCGCTCGAGCTCGGCCGCGACGCAGCGGGCGGCTTCGTTGTGGCCCGAGCCATAGGACGCGGTGAGGACGAGGACGCGTGGCACCGACGTATGGTGCCACGGGTGCGCCGTGGACGGTTCGCCAACACACGGGCCGTCCGCGCCTTGACCGGCTCGCGCCGAGCCGGTAGATTCTAGGGCCGACGGCCGATTAGCTCAGTTGGTTAGAGCGCGTGCCTCACATGCACGAGGTCGCTGGTTCGAGTCCAGCATCGGCCACCACCTTCAGCTCCTTCCTCTTGTAAAACCTTCCTGCCACCGCCGCCCGAGCCGGGCTCGGCGACGGAGTGCATCGAATCGCTGGCGATACGCTTGCTTCCAAGAGCAGGGACCCATGGACGTGCGTTACGCGCTCAATCCGGTCGGCAGCCTCGTCGGCCGCCACTTGCTCGTGGTCGAGGACGACAAAGACGCGCGCGACATGCTCTGCGCGATGCTCGATTACGAAGGCGCGATGGTGCTCGGCGCCGCCAGCGCAGAGGAAGCGCTCGAGATTCTCCGGACGGTTCGCCCCCACGCGATCATCACCGACATCATGCTGTCGGGGCGTGACGGCTTCTGGCTGCTCGCGCAGCTGCGCGCCTCGCGGCGGACCGCCCATATTCCCGTCGTCGCCGTGACGGCCGTCGCCGGCCGCCAGGAGGTTGTCAACGCCGGCTTCGACGCCTTCCTCTCCAAGCCTGTGCGGCCCGAAGGTGTGCCCGACGCCGTCCTCGCCGCCCTCGCGCTGCGTGACGACGGCGACGACGCGTTCTCGGACTAGCGCTCGAACCAGGCGCGGAAGCACTCGGGGTGCAGTCGGAGCATGATCTGGCCGCGCACTTCCACGTCGTGCTGGATTTCCGTGGCGCCCACGATGTCGCCGCAGCCGTCACACGGTCGTCCCGTGCTCGTCCACGACCACGTGCGATATCCCGCGAGCCGCGGCAACGCGCCCGCATTCGCGCGTCGCTTCGTCCGCTCGTATCGCCGGGCCATCCGTGCGGTCGGATCGCGCGCACTGTCGCGATCTCGCCGCGTCGTTCGTACGCCGCGTCTCATGCCGCTTCTTGTGGCGTGCATATTCCGTGCTGAGTCGTCGCGGCTCGGGCCTCGTTGCGGTCGGATCTGAAGTTGAGTTGCGGTGGCGAAGCCGTGATACGATCCCGGCATTATGAAGGTCTGCATTTTCTTTGACGGGCAAAACTTCTACCGCTCGCTGCTGCGGTACGACGAGACTCTCCGCGTCGACTACGATCGCCTCGCCGCGTGGATCACGCAGAAGATCGGCGGCGATGCCGCCGTGTTCGGCGGTGCGTACTACTACGTCGGCGTGTCTCCGGGCGCGCCACAGCAGGTCGAGGCGTTTCTGAAGGGACTCGAGCTCCGCCCGGGGTACTTCGTCAAGCGAGAGCCGCGCGTACGTCGCACCGGACGCTGTTCGACCTGTGGCGGCGACTACGAGTACACGACCGAGAAGCGTGTCGACACGCGGCTCGTGGCCGACCTCATCCACTACGCCGCGAACGCCGCGTACGACGCCGCCGTGCTCATCTCCGGCGATGACGACTTCGTCCCCGCCGTCGAGGCGGTGAACGCGCTCGGCAAGCAAGTGTGGGTCGCGACATGGTCGGCGGAGGAGCTCTCGACCGATCTGCGCGTGCGCTGCTTCGGCCAGCTCCGGCTCAGCGACGGCATTCCGGCGTTCCGCGTCGAGCGGGCGCGCCTGCCCGAGCGCGACCGCGGTGTCTCGGCGCGTCCACCGCGCGTGCCGTTCCGCGTTCCGATCACGCGCGGCGGTGGCGAGGACTCGCTCGACCGCGCATTGTCCGAGCTGCAGCGTGCCGAGGCGCGGCTGCCGCACGTCAGCCGCGGCTACTTCGTCATGCGGTGGAAGTCGCACGCGCTCCCGCCCGCCGGCCAAGAGCGCGAGACGCTGGTGCAGCAGCTGCTCGCGGCTGGTCTGATCGAACAGTTCGAGATCACGGACACCGAAGGCCGGCAGATCGTGGCGATCCGCCGGCGCGAGCGCGACGGCAACGTCCGCGAGTCCGACGGCCGCGTCGCGCTGCCGAGCTGACCCGTACCATCGGGCGCATGACACTGGCCGAGCGCCTCGCGACGTTCGCCGCGTCGCTCTCATTCGATGCGCTGCCCGAGGCCATCATCGCGAGCGTGCGGCTACGCGCGCTCGACGTGCTCGGTATTGCGCTGGCCTCGTCGCGCGCCGACTGGGCGCCCCCGGTGATCGATCTGGCGGATGGCGGGGGCGGCGGCGCCACGGTGGTCGGCACGCCGCGGACCGCATCCGCGCCGACGGCGATCCTCGTCAACGGCACGCTCGCCCACGGGCTCGATTACGACGACACACACGCCGTATCGATTACGCACGCCTCCGCGGTGATTCTCCCGACGGTTCTGGCGATCACCGAATCCCGCGAGCTCGATGGTCGAACCGCCATCGCCGCAGCCGTCGCGGGCTACGAGGCGATCACCCGGATCGGCATGGCAGCGCCGGGCCTGTTCCACGCGCGCGGTTGGCACGCCACGTCGGTGTGCGGCGCGTTCGCGGCCGCGCTTGCCGCCGGCGCGTGTGAGCGCCTCGATGCGCGACGGCTCACCGCGGCGCTCGGCCTCGCCGGCAGTTTTGCCTCCGGTGTGATGGAGCACCTCGAAGACGGCTCGTGGGTCAAGCGGCTGCATCCGGGGTGGGCGGGACACGCCGGCGCGCTCGCAACCGCGCTCGCCCGCGGCGGCGTGCCCGGCCCGGCCACGATTCTCGAGGGTCGTTTCGGTCTCTACCGCACCTTTTTGAACCTCGCGCCCGACGTCGGACCGTTCGAGACGCTCGGCCGCGAGTGGGAAATCTTGAGGGTCGGCTACAAGCCATACCCGTGCTGCCACCTCAACCACGCGTATCTCGACTGCGCGCTCGAGCTGCGCGGCGCGCCCGGCGTGAGCGTCGAGACGATCGAGCGCATCGAGTGTCGCGTGCCGCCCGGCGAGGTGCCCATCATCTGCGAGCCCGCGGACGCCAAGCGTCGCCCGCGGACGGCGTACGAGGCGCAGTTCAGCCTGCCGTTCTCCGTGGCCTCCGCCTTCGTCGACGGCACGGTCGGGCTCGACACGTATGCGCCGTCGCGGCTCGACGACCCGCGCGTGCTCGCCCTGGCGGCCCGGGTGACGTACGCCGTCGACCCCGAGTCGACGTTCCCGGCGAGCTTCCCGGGCTGGGTACGCGTCCGGCTGACCGACGGCCGTGAGCTCGAGGCCCGGGCGCCGCACGGCCGAGGGGGTCCCGAGCGGCCGCTACCGGGGGAGGCGATCGTCGCAAAGTTCCGGGACAACGCGCGTCGAGCGCTGCCACCGGGCCGGGTTGACGCGATCGAGCGCGCGGTGCTCGATCTCGAGCATCTCAAGTCCGTCGGCGAGCTCATGCGTCTCTGCCGCGCCTGAGGGGGCGAGGCCCACACGCTGATTCAGTGGCACACGCGCGCCAGCGCGTCATCGCCGTGGGCCCCTGGTATAAGATGGATTCATGCGGACCCTTACGGCATTCATCATCGCCGTGCTGGCCTGCGCCGCGCTGTGGGTGGCTGGCGCGGAGGCGCAGGTGAAGATCGAGACGACGCGCAAGCCCGCCGAGCCCGAGGCCCACATCGTGCCGCCACCGCTCCTCTACGAGACGACGCGTCCGCCGGACGCTTCGTTCTATCCGCGCGGGACGCGCGTCGAGCACGATCCGGCGTTCATCGAGCCGTTTGCGGGCTCCTATCAAACTGCGACGGGCAGCGGACGCTACGGTCTGTCCGGCTGGACGGCGCCCAATCCACCGATCGGCTCCGAGTCGACCAACTGGAGGGAAGTGAACGGCTGGTTCGCGCTCGGCTTCTCGGTGACGTGGGATGGTCCGCCGGCGCGCGTCGTGCCGGCGCAGCCCGTTCGCTGACGCGGTGCTGCTCCGCGGTAATCTTCACTCGCACACGACGTTCTCGGACGGTATCCGGACGCCACAGGGACTCGTCGCCGAATACGAGCGCCTCGGTTACGACTTTCTCGCGATCACCGACCATTTCGATCACGACAATCTCGTGCACCCCGAGTACGAGGAGACCATCGCCGCGCTGCAGAGCGATCTGCTCATCTTCCGCGGCATCGAGCTGAGCTACGAGCGCCTCGATCAGCACGTGGGTCGCATCCACGGTGACGAGGAAACGCTCTACGTGCTCAACCATCCCGCGCGCTACAAGCTGACCGTCGCCGAGACGCTCGATCGAATGCACGCGATCCGCCGCGCGGGTTGGCCCCTGGAGGCCGTAGAGGTGACCGATACCGGCATGTATCGGCCGCTCTACGACACCGACGAAATTCCGCTCGTGAAGCTCGCGACCGACGACGCGCACCGACCGCCGCACTTCGGACGCGCGTGGATCGAGGTCGAAGCGCCGCGCGAGCGGGACGCGATCATCCGCGCGATCCGCGCCGGCGACTTTCGCGTCGCATTCGCCAAGCCCGTCTGACGTCGCCGGCCCGACGGTCGACGTCACGCCCTCGACAGCTCCGTCCGTCTGCGCGGCCGCCGCGTCGCCGAACCGCGCGGAATGACGCGTTCGGCACGTCTGGCATGTGCGGTGCACCCTCAACGACGGTTTCGCGCCAACCGCGGTGAAGATGCGCGACAAGGAGAAAACCAATGCCCGAGAACGCGACGTCCCGACCCAATCCGTGGAAGTTGACCGCCATCGGCATGGCGCTCGTCGCGGTCACGGCTCTCGTGACCGGTGTCGTCGTGGCAAGCCGCACGAAGTCCGATGACAAAGTTGCGGCGCTCCAGCCGCCACCTCCGCCCGAGCAGCCCGCCAGCCGCGCTGCGCGCCCGGCGGCCTCGTCGGTGGCGGCCACGAGCCCGGCCCCGCACGCGACAGCGCAGGCGACTCAGGCGCCCGCCGCGCCGCGTGTGCCCGATCAAACCGTCGTGAAGGCCTGTAACGATCAGGCCGAGGCGGCCATCGGTTCGAGGAACAAAACGACCGAGGTCGTGAAAGACACCGCGGTCGGTGCGGTGGTCGGCGCCGCCGTCGGCGCTGCTGGCGGCGCCATCGCGGGCGGTGGCAAGGGCGCCGGCAAGGGGGCGGCCATTGGCGGCATCCTCGGCGGCGGCGGCGGCGCGCTGTATGGCGTCAACGACAACCGGAAGCACGACGCCGCATATCGGGACGCGTACGCCAGCTGTCTCCGCGCGCGCGGTTACGCCGGCTAGCTCTTCCGCTCCGCCTCACGCGCGCCGATCGAGCGGAGCAGCAAGCGCGTGAGGGCCGGGATCGTCGACGAGACGTCGGGCAGTGAGCCGTGCAGCCACTGCACGACGATCTCGTTGACGGCGCCCAGCCAGGCGAGCGTGGTGACGCGCGTATCGAGCGGGGCGATCGATCCGTCGGCCACCGCCTCGTCGAGATACCCCTGGATCAGCTCGGCAAACCGACCCGCCACCTCCGCGCGCTTCGCCTGATACATCGGCCCGAGGCTGACCGCTTCGAGCAGGATGAGCCGAGCCAACCGTTCGTCGGCCGCGAACGTCGCCAGCGTCGCGCGGAGCGCCGACTCCACCTTCGCCAGCGCGCCACGCTGGCCCGCGATGGCGGCCGCAACCGCGGCGGCCAGACGCGCCGCGAAGTCGTCGACGAGTGCCAGGAACACCGCTTCTTTGTTCGGAAAGTGGTGGTAGACGGCGCCCTTCGACGTGCCCGAGGCGCGCACGATGTCGTCGACGATCGCCCCGTGATAGCCTTTGCGCGCGAAGACCTCCAGCGCGCCGTCGAGGATTCGGTCTCGCGTCGCGACTTTGCTCACGGGAGCGCCTGATGGATCGCGTCGTACGCATCGGCCACAGCCCCGACCCCGACGACGCATTCATGTTCTACGCGCTCACCGCCGGCAAGGTGCGCATCCCCGGCGTGCGGATCGAGCACGTGCTCGAGGACATCGAGACGCTCAATCGGCGCTCGCGCGAGGCGGAGCTCGAGGTCACCGCCGTCTCGTTCGCGACATACCTGCTGATCGCCGATCGCTACCGGATGATGGATCCTGGCGCGTCGATGGGGAAGGGGTACGGCCCGATTCTCGTGGCGCGCGAGCCGATCGCGCGCGACGAGCTCGAACAGCGGGTCACGGCGATCGCCGGCAAGCACACGACCTCCGCGCTGCTGCTCCGCCTCTACGTCGGCGACCCGCCGCTGATCGAGGTGGCCTTCGACAAGATCCCGACCGCGGTCCTCGAGGGCCAGGCGGATCTGGGGCTGCTGATTCACGAGGGCCAGATCACGTATCAGCGGATGGGCCTCACCAAGGTGCTCGATCTCGGCGAGTCGTGGCAGCGCGACACGGGATTGCCGCTGCCGCTCGGCTGCAACGTCATGCGCCGCGACCTCGGCGACGATCTGCACCGCTCGCTGTCGCAGGCGCTGCGCGACTCGATCGCCTGGGCGCACGGTCACGTCGACGAGGCGCTGGAGTACGCGATGCGCTACGGGAGGGGCATCGACAAGGAGACGTGCCGGCGCTTCGTGCTGATGTACGTCAACGACTTCACCCTCGCGCTCGGGGCCGAGGGCCGGGCAGCCATCGAGCGGCTCTTCACGATGGCGCATCAGAAAGGTCTCGTCCCTGACGTTCCGCCGATCGACCCCGTTTAGTACACGCGGACGATCTCGTACTCGGTCGTTCGCTGCGCGGGGGTGAACCCGGCTTCGCGGATGAGCGTCACCATCTCGTCCACCGAGACCGTGTTCACGTACTCGGCGGCCTTGTGGACGTTTTCCTCGAACAGCGTGCCGCCCCAGTCGTCCGCGCCGAAGTGCAGCGCGATCTGCCCGGTGGCCTTGCCCTCGGAGAACCACGACGCCTGCACGTGCGGGAAATTGTCGAGGTAGAGACGCGCGGCGGCGAGCACGCGCAGATAGGTGTTCGGGCCCTTGTAGTGCTTGATCCACTTCTCGAGCAGAGTGTTTCCCGGTTTGAACGACCACGGCACGAACGCGGTGAACCCGTTGAACTCATCTTGAAGGCCGCGGATCGCGTCGAAGTGGTCGAGCACGTCGTCAACCGTCTCCACGTGGCCGTACATCATCGTCGCCGTGGACTTGAAGCCGCGGCGATGGGCTTCGCGATGCACCTGCAGCCACGCCTCCGGACCGCCCTTCTTGGCCGCGATGCGCGTGCGCACGCGACTCGACAGCACCTCGGCGCCGCCGCCGGGGATGGTGCGCTGGCCCGCGTCCCAGAGCCGATCGAGGATTTCGGTGAACGGCACCCTGGCGACCTGCGCCATCGTGTGAATCTCCGACGCGGTGAAGAAGTGTGGCGTCACCTGCGGGAACCGCTTGCGAGTCTCGCGCACCAGCGTGAGGTAATACTCGAGCGGTAGCGCCGGGTTGTGGCCGCCCTGCAGGAGCACGGTCGTCGCGCCCTTGGCGGCGGCGAACTCGATTTTGGCGAGCACTTCGTCGACGGTCAGCGTCCACGCCTCGGGATCGCCGGGCTTGCGGTAGAACGCGCAGAACTGGCAGTCGGTGACGCAGACGTTCGTGTAGTTCGGGTTGCTGTCGATGACGAACGTCACGATCTTTTCGGACCACCGGCCGAAGCGCGCCTCGCTCGCGCGCGCGCCGAGCTCGAGGAGTGGGGCGTCGGTCAAGAGATGGCGGCCCTCCGATCGCGTCAACCGACTTTTTGTATTTGCCGTCGGGGCGCCTGCGGAGGCCTCCGGCGCCCGACGGTCGGGCGACGACTGCGCTAGTTCCAAATTCGCACCACGTTGTAGAGCGCGTCGCGCTCGACGGGAATCTTGCCGGCGTCGCGAATCATGCGGAACAGCTGCTCGCGCGCCACGCCGGCCGGTGTCTGCGCGCCGGAGAGATGCTGAATGCGCTCGTCTTCGAGCGTGCCGTTCACGTCGTCGGCGCCGAAGTGCAGCGCGATCGACGCGGTCTCCTCGCCGAGCGTCACCCAGTACGCCTCGACGTGCGGGAAATTGTCGAGCAGCAGCCGCGACACGGCGATCGTGCGCAGACTGTCCGTCGCCGGGGTCTGTCGCGCCACGAGCTGTGTGGCCGCGGTCTGATACGCCAGAGGTACGAACGTCACGAAGCCGCCTGACGCATCCTGCTGCTCGCGCAGCCGTAGCAGGTGATCGACGCGCTCGGCCAGCGTCTCCACGTGGCCATACAGCATCGTGGCGTTCGTCTTGATGCCGAGCGCGTGCGCCGTGCCGTGGATCTCGCACCAACGGTCGGGATCCGCCTTGCCGGTGTACTTGAGCAGCTTCGCCAGGCGCGGCGAAAAAATCTCCGCTCCGCCGCCCGGCATCGACGAAAGGCCGGCGACCTTGAGGCGACCCAGCGCGTCCTTCGGCTCGATCTTCCAGCGGCGCCAGAAGTAGTCGATCTCGGCGGCGGTGAATGCCTTGATCTGCACCTCGGGATGCGCCGCGTGCATCGCCTGAATCATGCGCTCGTAATACTCGAACGGCCATTCCGGATGATGACCGCCGACGATGTGCACCTCGCGCGTCTCGTCGCGGACCATGGCGACCATGTCCTCGATCGTGTGCTCGTAGGCGCCGGCCTCGCCGGGCTTGCGCGCGAAGCCGCAGAACGCGCACGACAGCACGCAGACGTTCGTGGGTGTGATGTGGCGATTGATGACGAAGTACACGTGGTCGCCCACGCGCTGCGACTTCACGTGGTCGGCCATGCGGCCGATGCCAAGCAGGTCGTCGCTGTCGAAGAGCGTAAGGCCGTCGTCGCGGGTGAGGCGCTCCCCAGCGCGGACCTTGTCCCAGATCGACGCCAGTCGGGAGTCGGCAAAGCGCATTGGCGCCTAAAATAGACCGACCGGTCGGTCTGTGCAAGCCGGCGCAGACGGGCGCAGGGCGTCGTGTCGGGTTTTGCCATCGGTGAAACCGACTTGACAGCGCCCGGGTTCAGGATGATGGTGGCGCCCGTCGGGTCGGCGACGCCAACACACCGTCTTGCCAGGAGAGGACAAATGGCTCGCAACGCCTCCAGTGATGGGTCCACGTCGCGTCGTGACTTCTTGAAGACCGTGACTGCCGGCGCCGCCGTCGGCGGCATCGGAGCCGGCTGGCGCCCGCGCCGTGCAGAGGCCAAGCCCACCCAGATCACGTTCATTCGAGAGAGCTCGTACGTGAAGGAGTTCGACGAGCACTTCAAGAACGTCCTCATCCCCCGCTATCAGCAGGAGACCGGTATCAAGCTCGTCTACGAGATCGTCGCGGCGGGTGGATCGGCCGTGCCCCGCAACATCTCGATCGTGGAAAGCAAGGCGCCGGTCGACGCCGGCTGGCTCCAGCAGGAGTGGCTGTTCCGCGAGGGGCTCCTCGATGTGTCGGACATCGCTGAGGAAGTCGGCAAGCAACAGGGCGGCTGGTACCCGGAGATCAAAAACTTGTCGATGTGGGAGGGCAAGTGGAAGTCCGTCCCATTCGGCAACATCGGCCAGCTCATGGTCTACCGCAAGGACTGGTTCGATCAGATCGGCGCCACGACGTTTCCCGACACGTGGGAAGAGTTCTACGACGTCGGCGTCAAGCTGAAGAAGGCGGGCCACCCGTACGGCATGTCGATGGGGCACGGCTACGCCGACAACAACTCGTGGCTGTTGCCGCTGCTCTGGGGATTCGGCGCGCAGGTCGTCGCCAAAGACGGCAAGACGATCAACATCGATTCCGCGGAGACGGCGAAGGCCGTCGACTTCGTGCGGAAACTCTACAAGGACACTTGCCTCGACGACTGCATCGGCTGGCTCGATCCCGCCAACAACAAGGCGTTCCTGACCAGCCAGATCTCGTGCACCAACAACGCCATGAGCATCCTCATCTC
>JBKOUQ010000043.1:0-8865 GCA_046723475.1 Candidatus Methylomirabilota bacterium | reverse complement strand
CCCCCTTGCCTCGGGGGGCCAGCGCGACGATTCCCCCGCGGCCACCGTCGCCTGCTGCGCTCGGAGCGAGTTGCGGCGTACAGGCGAGCCATCTCGGCGTGAGCACGGCAGTCGCCCCGCGGGCGGCCGTAGCAGCGTAGGCGGCGCGCACCACTAGCGAACGAGCGGAGCGACCGCGACCTGGGCGAGATCGGCGAACGGCGCCGGCATCACTCCGAGCACGACGATGCCGACGATGGCGATGGCGAGTGCGATGCCGCCTGCGAACGACGGAACGAGCCGCACGTCGGCACCCTCGGGCTCGCGCATGTACATGTACACGATCACGCGCAGGTAGTAGTACGCGGCGATCGCCGAGTTCAGCACGCCGAGCACGGTCAGCCACACGTACCCCGCGCGCACGGCCGACCCGAACAGGTAGAACTTCGCGACGAACCCCGCCAGCGGCGGGATCCCAATCAGCGAGAGCAGAAAGAGAGCCAGGGTCAGCGCGAGCACGGGGTTGCGCCGGGCGAGACCCGCATAGTCGCCGACCTCCACCGCTTCTCCGTCGGTGCGCTCGACGAGCAAGATCGCGCCGAAGGCGCCCGCCGTCGTGAACGTGTACGCGAGCAGATAGAAGAGGACGGCACCCGCGCCCGCCACCCCGCCGGCGACCAGCCCCACGAGCATGTAGCCGACATGCGCGATCGACGAGTAGGCGAGCATCCGCTTGAGGTTCGACTGGGCGATCGCGATGACGTTGCCCGCCGTCATGGTGACCGCGGCCACCGCCCACAGCAGCGCCGCCCAGTCGGGCTGGGCGGCGCGCAGCGCCACGGTCAGCACGCGGATGAGCGCGGCGAAGGCCGCCGCCTTCGAGCCCGTGGCGATCAGCGCCGTCACCGATGTCGGCGCGCCTTCGTAGACGTCGGGCGCCCACATGTGAAACGGCACCGACGAGATCTTGAAGCCGAAGCCGACCAGCAGCAGGCCGAGCCCGATCGTGATGAGCGGGTCGTGCGGTCGCGACGCGGCGGCGGCGGCGATGCGATCGAAGTTCGTCGACCCGGTGGCGCCGTAAATGAGCGCGATCCCGTAGAGCAGAAAGCTCGTGGCGAAGGCGCCGAGCAGGAAGTACTTCATCGACGCTTCGCCGGACGAGAGCCGGCGCTTGAAGAGGCCCGCCATGACGTACAGCGAGAGCGACATCAGTTCGATGCCGAGGAAGACGATGAGCAGATCGCCCGCGGAAGCGAGGAGCATCATGCCGGACGTCGAGAACAGCAACAGCGCGTAGTACTCGCCCGACTCGATGCCGTTGCGGCGCAGGTAATCGATGGAGAGCAGGACCGTCAGCGCCGACGCGTAGCAGATGACGACGTAGAAGAACAGCGCATACCGATCGAGCAGCATCATGTCGCGGAACGCGCGGACGTCGGCTCCGCCCGCCCACCGCCACACCGAGGCCAGCATCGCGCCGACGATCCCCGCGAGCGCCACGCCGCCCAGGTGTTCCTTGGTCCGCGGCGGCACCAGGTCGAGCAGCAAAACGAGAACGGCGGCGCCGAAGACGATGAGCGCAGGCAGCAGCACACGCAGATCGATCGGCGGCGCCGGAATCATGGGCTCGCCACCCGCATGGGCGCGCGGGCCACCGAGGCCTTGCTCTCGACCTGCGCGATCAGCGCCTGCACGGACGCTTCGGTCTTCGCGGTGAATGGCTTCGGGTACACACCGATCCACACGATGAACAGGAGCACGGGGACGAGAATCGCCCACTCCCGCGGGGTGAGGTCGATGAGCCGGCGGTTCGCCTCGTTTCGAATTTCGCCGAAGATCACGCGCTGGTACATCCAGAGCAGATAGAGCGCGGCGAAAATGATGCCCGTCGTGGCCACGGCGGCCAGCCAGCCGTTGATGGCGAACGTCCCGACGAGGATCAGAAACTCGCCGACGAAGCCGTTGAGTCCGGGCAGGCCGAGCGAGGACAAGCAGACGATGAGGAACAACGCGGAGAATGCCGGGACGACGGCCCACAGGCCGCCGAAGTCGCGAATGAGCCGCGTGTGCCGCCGCTCGTAGATCATGCCGACCATCAAGAAGAGCGCGCCCGTGGACAGCCCGTGGTTCACCATCTGAATCACGCCGCCGACGAGACCTTGCGGCGTCAGCGTGAACAGCCCGAGCATCACGAACCCGAGGTGGCTCACGCTCGAGTAGGCGACCAGCTTCTTGAGGTCGGGCTGGACCGTGGACACGAGCGCGCCGTAGACGATCCCGATCACCGCGAGCGCGAAAATCCACGGCCCGAAGCGCAGGCTCGCGTCGGGGAACAGCGGCAGGCAAAAGCGCAAGAACCCGTACGTCCCCATCTTGAGCAGCACGCCGGCGAGGATCACGGAGCCCGCCGTGGGGGCCTCCACATGCGCGTCGGGGAGCCAGGTGTGGAACGGAAACAGCGGCACCTTGATGGCGAACGCGAGCCCGAATGCCAGGAACATGAGATTCTGCGCGAGGCCCGGGGCGAGCACGTAGCGCGCGAGCGTCGGCACGTCGAACGTGTACGTCCCGGTCGCCGTGCCGTGCTGATAGTAGAGCGCCAGAATCGCCACGAGCATCAGCGCCGAGCCGACCATCGTGTACAGCACGAACTTCACCGCGGCATAGACGCGGTTGGTGCCGCCCCACACACCGATCACGAAGTACATCGGGATCAGCATGGCCTCCCAGAACACGAAGAACAGGAACAGATCGAGGGACACGAAGACGCCGACCATGCCCGTCTCGAGCAAGAGCATGGCGATCACGAACTCCTTCGTGCGCTCCTCGATGGCGTGCCACGCGGAGGCGAGCGCAATCGGGGTGAGGAAGGTCGTCAGGAGCACGAGCAGCACGCTGATCCCGTCGACGCCGACGTGATAGCCGATGCCGAAGCCGGGCATCCACGGCAGAATCTCTTCGAGCTGCAGGTCGGGATCAGCGCCGTCAAAGCGCACCCACACCGGCAGCGACGCGAGAAATGTCGCGAGGCTGACCGCCAGACCGCACCACCGGATGGCCGCGTCGTGGCGGCGGGGGACGACGAGCAGGATGAGCAGCGCACCGAGCGCTGGGAGAAACGTCACGACGCTGAGGATGCCGACGGGCGGGACGGTCATTGGAGCGGGGTCCACGAGCCCGGGTCGACCCGCAGGTGGCCTGCACGAGATGGCCGTGGCGTCATTGCGTCATCGCGAGAGGAAGTAGACGATGAAGATCACGGCACCCGCGAGCATCGTCAGCGCGTAGTTGACCACGTACCCGGTCTGCAGCTGCCGGAGGCCCGCGGCCCCCCAGGCGACAGCCCGGCCGAGCCCGTTCACGGCGCCATCCACGACACCGAGGTCGAACACCCGCGCCAGGAACTCCGAGAGCGCGAACAACGGCCGCACGATCGCGCGGTCGTACAGCCAGTCCACGTACCAGGCGTTCAGGAGCAGGCGCTTCAGCGCGGACGTCGGCTGCCCGATGATGTCCGCCCGCGGCGGCGACGCGATGTACATGAACCACGCCATGCCGATGCCTGCGAGCACGACGATCACCGAGAGCACGAGCAGCATGATGCCGGCGACGCCGCCATGCGCGCCCTCGTGGACCGGCAGCACGGGCGCCAGAAACCGCGCGAACGGGGTGCCGTGCTCGGACGGAATGCCGAGCGCGAAACCGCTCACGAGCGTGAGGAGCGCGAGCACGATCAGCGGCCACGTCATGACCGGCGGCGACTCGTGCACGTGGTGGGCGACGTCTTTCGACATGCGCGGCGTTCCGAAGAACGCGAGGAACACGAGGCGGAACGTATAGAACGCCGTCATGAACGCACCGATCAGCAGCAGCGCCCACGCCGCACGCCGGCCGTGGAACGCGGCCGCGAGGATCTCGTCCTTCGAGAAGAACCCGGCGAGGCCCGGGAATCCCGAAAGACCGAGGGCGCCGACGATCATCGTGACGGCGGTGACGAGCATCCGCGGCGCGAGCTTGCCCATGCGCCGCAGATCCTGCTCGCCGTGCAGGCCGTGGATCACCGAGCCGGCACCGAGGAACAGCAGGGCTTTGAAGAACGCATGGGTGACGAGATGGAAAATCCCGGCCGCGTAGGCACCGAGACCGAGCGCCGCGAACATGTAGCCGAGCTGGCTCACCGTCGAGTATGCGAGCACGCGCTTGATGTCGGTCTGCACGAGGCCGACCGTGGCCGCGAACACCGCGGTGACGACGCCGACCCAGAGGACCACGTCGAGCGCGATCCCCGACCGCTCAAACAGCACGTGGCTGCGCGCCACCATGTACACGCCGGCCGTGACCATGGTGGCGGCGTGGATCAGCGCGGAGACCGGCGTGGGACCTTCCATCGCATCGGGAAGCCAGACGTGCAGCGGAACCTGCGCCGACTTGCCGCACGCGCCCATGAACAGCAGCAGGGCGATACCGGTGGCGGTCGCGGGTGCGACGGTCTCCGTGCCCTTGAAGACCCCGGCATAGTCGAGGGTGCCGAACACCGTCCACATCCACATGAGTCCGAGCCCGAAGCCGAAGTCACCGACGCGGTTGACGATGAAGGCCTTCTTGCCGGCGGCGGCGGCCGAGTCCCGCGTGTACCAGAACCCGATCAGCAGATACGAACAGAGGCCGACCGCCTCCCAGAAGACGTACAGAAGGAGGAAGTTGCCCGCGAGGACGAGCATGGTCATGGAGAACACGAACAGATTCAGGTACGCGAAGAAGCGCGCGTAGCCGGGATCGTCGTGCATGTAGCCGACGGAATAGATGTGGATCAGCGTGCCGACGCCGGTGACGACCAGCAGCATCACGCCGGTCAGCGGATCCACGAGCGCGGTGATCGAGGTGTCGAAGTCGCCGGCGACGATCCACGTGAACAGCGTGTTGGTGAACGGGTGGCCCGCGGCGACGCGGGCGAAGACGACACACGCGGCGGCGAAAGATCCCATCAGCGCGGGCACGGCCACCCAGTGCGCGCGGCGTCCGATCGCGCGTCCGGCGATCATGTTGATGAGCGCGCCCGCGAGCGGAAAGGCGGGAATCAGCCAGACGCTGGCCACCGCGTCAATCTATCGACGGGTCCGGGGGGTGTCAAGCAACGCGCGTGGTATGATGCGTCGTGCCGTCGCGGTCGCGATTCAACGCCGGCCTCGTTGCCGTCCTCGTCGTGGTGCTCGCGATCATCGCGCCGCTCTCGTATCTCGTCTGGCGCCAGATGACGCCCGGCGTGCGCGCGTCCGTCGCCATCGGCCGCGCGATCGGACACACGCCGGCGTTCAGCGTCGCGCTGCAGGCGCAGCGCGGCAACGTTGCGCACGCCGAAGTCCGCGTGGTTCAGGGTGGACGCGCCACGGTCGTCGCGAAGTCGGACGCCCCGCTCGGGCCGCGCGGCGAGCTGCCCGTTCGCTTCGAGTCGGAATCGGCCGGTCTCAAAGAGGGCCCGGCCACCATCGAGGTCTCGGCGCGCGACGACTTCTGGCGACCGATCCGCCGGGGCGACCGGATCATCGCGAGCACACCGGTCACCGTGGATCTCACGCCGCCGAAGCTCGACGTGCTCGCCGCCACACGCTATGTGTCGCCGGGCGGCGTCCAGGTCGTCGCCTTCCGCGTGAGCGATGCCGAGCGCACCAGCGTCACGGTCGGCGCCCGTGACTTCCCGTCGTTCGCCTACGGTCCGGCCGACAAAGGCGCGCGCGTCGCGCTCGTCGCGCTGCCGTACGATTACGCGGCGGGGACCCCGATCGCGGTCACCGCACGCGATGAGGCGGGCAATGTCGCGACACGCGGCGTACCCGGCGAACTGAAGCCGCGCCGGTTCCCGCGCGACACGATCAAGGTGAGTGAAGCGTTCCTGCAGGCGAAGGTGCCGGAGCTGCTGCCACAGCGTCCGCCCTCACAGTCGCTGCTCGACGGGTTTCTCGTGATCAATCGCGAGCAGCGCAAGCAGGCCGAGGCCACGAAGCGTGAGATCGGGAGCAAGACCGCGGACACGCCGCTGTGGGAAGGCGCGTTCGTGCAGCCGCGGAACACGAAGGTCTTTTCCAACTTCGCGGAAACTCGCACGTACGTCTACGATGGCCGCGACATCGACACGCAGGTGCACTACGGGTATGACCTGGCGTCCACCAAGCAGTCACCCGTCCCGGCCGCCAACGCCGGCGTCGTCGCCTACGCGGCGCCGCTGACGATCTACGGCAATGCCGTCATCATCGATCACGGGCTCGGGCTACAGACACTGTACGCCCACCTGTCGTCGATCGACGTCAAGGTCGGCGACAAGGTCACCAAAGGGCAGGAGCTCGGACGCAGCGGCGCCACCGGCCTCGCCATCGGCGACCACCTGCACTTCGAGGTGCTCGTGTCCGGTGTGTCGGTGACACCGCTCGAGTGGTGGGACGCCAAGTGGATCCGCGACCGCGTGAACCGTCCGCTGCACGAGGCTGGACTGCCGGAGATCGGCGGCGTTGGTGCGGTGGCCGACGACGACGAGGGCGCCGCGCCCGCTCGCGTCACCCGCCGCCGACGCGCGCGTTAATTACGGTCCGATGGGAACGTAACTAGAACGCACCAAACTTTTCGTATGCCGCCAGCGGCGTCATGCCCCGGCGCACCGCCGTACGCACTTTGTTCTCGGTGCCCATCAGCCGCTCGCAGCGCTGCAGCACCTCGTGGGCGACGCGCCGCGGAACGACGACGACGCCGTCGAGATCGCCGACCACCATGTCGCCGAGGCTCACGCGCACGCCGCCCAGCGTGAGGGGCTGGCCCCAATCGACGACGCGCCAGCGTGGGACGGAATCTTGAGGGCTGCGATAGCGCACGAACGTCGGGAATCGCGTGCGCGCGATGGACGCGGCGTCGCGGGTGCTGCCGTCGATCACCGCGCCGCGGATCTTTCGCGCACGACACCACTCGGCGGACAGCTCGCCGAAGTGCGCCGCCTCGTTGTCGTTGGCCGCGAGGACGAGAACGGAGTCCGCCGGCACCGCACCGAGCATGCCGAGGAACTTCCGCAGCGTCGCGTCCCGGTCGCGCGCGCTGCCGCGGTACGGACGTCCGCGCGCGGTGAACGCATACCCGGCCATGCGCATGTCCGGCGTGAGCGGCTGGATGGCGTGCGGCAGGGTCTGCCGCAGCAGTCCCATCTCGTCGAGCACGTCGGTGATGGCCGCGGTGTAGATCTTCGCAAACCGCCGCGGCAGATTGTCCGCGCGTCGCGATGCCATGGCGAGCGATTCTACGACAAGAGCAGCCGCGGAAGCCGGCGGGCCGGGACGTAGTCGCCGATCACGCCGAGGATCGCCGCGAGCGCGCGTGGGCGGTGCGCGAGCACCCGAGCGGCACTGTTCGCCAGCGCGCGACGGCCGATCAGCATCTGGAGCGCGTGAGTGACGCGAGCCTTGTCGGCGAAGACCGCGCGTCGGGCGTGTGCATAGCCGGCCAGCGTCGCCGCCGACACGTTGCCCCGGCGCAGGGCGCCGACGATCGTTTCGACGGCGAGCTCGGCCGAGCGGAGCGCGGTGAAAATGCCCTCTCCGGTGAACGGATCGTAGAACCCGGCCGCGTCGCCGACGAAGAGGACACCGCCCGGGCGCGGCGGCGTGACGCGATACGCGAGCGGCGCCATCGAGGCGAGCGGGCTGACGGGCGCCGCGTGCGCCAGACGTCCCGCGAGGTGCCGCATCTGCTTGACGCGCGCGACGAAGAAGTCGTCGAGCCGCCCCGCCCAGGGCGCGGCATGCGCGAGCGGAACGACGAGACTGAGGTTGACGTGATCGGGCGCGAGCGGGTTGAGAATCGCGTAATCGGGCGGATCGACGAAGATCTCGCCGACGTCGGCGCAGCCGGGGACGTTCGCGACATACGTGACGAGCGCCATTCGCGAGAGCGGGTGTGACCGCCGGCACTGCAGCCGCTCCGCAATGACCGACGCGCGGCCGTCGGCCGCGACGACGACGCGCGCGCGGACCTCCACGCGGGCGCCGTCCATGGTCACGCCGACGACACCGACCACGGCGTCCTGCTCGACGAGGACGTCGGTCACCCGCACACCGACATGCAAGTCGACCGGCAGAGCGCGCACGCGCTCGACGAGCGCGCCGTCCAGCGTGGCGCGCGCCACGCCCATCGCGTGGTCGCGATACGGCCGGAAGCCGGCCACGGCGCCATAGCGCGCCTCGAGCACGGTCCCGTTGGGCGCTGTGATGCGCATTCCCCTCAACGCCACCGCGCCGCCCGCCTCGACGGCTTTCAGCACGCCGAGCCGATCGAGCACGCGCCCCGCCTCCGGGCTCAAGTATTCGCCGCACACCTTGCGCCGCGGCCGCGGACCGCGGTCGAGGACAGTCACGCCGAGCCCGTGCTCGGCCAACAAGATCGCGGTCGCCGCGCCCGCGGGCCCCGCCCCCACGACGACGACGTCGGTCATCCGTGCTGCTCGGCGCGAGCCTGCGCGTCGACCACGAGTCGCGCGAGCCACGGGTAGGTCGTGACGGTGGCCGGCGTCGCGCCCGCGGCGCCCAACAGCCGGCGCAGCTCGGCTGGCGCGTACGCCCGGCGTACCGACAGCGGACCATCGTGGCGCGACATGGGGTGCAGTCGCAGCACGCGGGTCACCAGCCACACCAGACCAAAGGCCAGCCGCGTGCGCGTCAGATCGTTGACGACGAGGTGGCGGCGACACACGCGGCGCATCTCGCGCAGCGCGGGAACGGCGGCATCGGGCTCGAGGTGGTGCAGCGTGAGGCCCGCGTGCACGACGTCGGCGCAGTCACCGGCCAGCGGCAACGCCCGCGCGTCGGCGCGGACGACGGCGATCTCGGGGTAGGACGCACAGGCCGCCGC
>JBKOUQ010000174.1:0-5775 GCA_046723475.1 Candidatus Methylomirabilota bacterium | reverse complement strand
ATGCACGACGTGCTGTTCCAGAGGCAGGAGGCCCTCGCCGAGGAGCAGCTGTCGGAGCACGCGCGCGCGCTGGGCCTCGACTCCCCGAGGTTCACCGCGTGCCTGGCCAGTGCAAAGTACGCGAGCGTCGTGCAGCAGAACTACACCGACGGCGCGGCGGCCGGGGTGACGGGCACGCCGTCGTTCGTCGTGGGCCGCACGCGGGCGGACGACACCGTGCAGGGAATCCTCCTCATCGGCGCGCGGCCGCTCGACGACTTCCGGCAGGAGATCGACCGGCTGCTCAGCCAGAAGTAGCGAGGCGCTCGAGGATGCGACGCGCGTCGCGAACGATGCGCTCGATGACCTCGGCGGCGCCGGGCAGGTCGTGCACCAGCCCCGCGCTCTGGCCCGTCGCGAGCGGCAGCCACGTCACGTCCTCGCGCTTCACTGCCTCGTCGAAGATGTCCTGGGCAAAGCGCGTCTGCACGTGCACCGGCAGCACCGGCGTGCCGGTCTTCTCGTACTCGTCGATATACGTGTTGCGCAGATAGCGAGCCCACAGCCCGCTCACGACGTCCGTGATCGTGGTCTCTTCGCTCTCCGCCTCGAGGACAGCTTTCTTCCTGAACTCGGCGGCGGTGCCTTCGCGCGTGACGACGAAGCGCGTGCCGATCTGCACGCCCTGGGCGCCGAGTGCGAGCGCGGCCGCCAGGCCGCGTCCGTCGGCGATACCGCCGGCCGCAACCACGGGGATGCTGACCGCGTCCACGACCAGCGGTACGAGCGCGAGGGTTCCGACGCCGGCCGCCGCAACGCGATCGGTCTTGAGGCGCGCCGAGCGGTGGCCGCCGGCCTCGCTGCCCTGTGCGACGATCGCATCCACGCCGACGCCCTCGACCACGCGCGCCTGCCGTGCGGTGTTCACCATGGCGATGACCTTCATCCCGCGCTCGTGGCAGCGGCTCACCATGTCCGCGCTCGGCTCGCCGACGGCCGCCGTGAACACCGCCGGTCGTTCGTCGAGGATCACCTCGAACGCGGCGCCGACGATGTCGGCACCCGCCGTCGGCGCAGCGGTCGAAGCGGGCAGGCCGAGGCGCGCGCGCAGGCCGTTCAGCGTCTCGCGCACGGCGCCGACCGTCGCCGATGGAATGCGAGTCACGTCGGCGGGCGGCCACATGTCGGCGTGCAGCCACAGGTTGACGCCAAACGGCTTGTTCGTGAGCGCGCGGACTTTTCGAATCTGCTCGCGCAAGCGGTCGGGCGGGACATTGAGGCCGGGCAGGATGCCGAGCGCGCCGGCATTCGACACGGCGGCCACCAGTTCCGGGCCGACGGCGCCCGCCATGCCGGCCTGGAGAATCGGATGCTCGATGCCGAGGAGGCCGCACAGCGGCGTGCGCAGCGTCACGGCGCAAAGTCCTCGCGCGCCAACTCGCGCAGCTTCACGCGCTGCACCTTGTCGCCGTGCGGGCTCGGCGTGCGCGGCACGTCGTCGACGAAGCGCACACCGCGCGGGATCTTGAACGACGCGATGCGGCCGTGACACCACCCGCGCAGCTCGTCCTCGGTGAGCTGCGCGCCCGTCTTGCGAATCACATACGCCACCGGCGCCTCGTTCGTCTTCGAATCGGGAATGCCGACCACGAACGCCTGGGCGATTGCCGGATGCGCGCCGAGGAACGACTCGATCTCGCCGGGGGCGACCATGTGGTGGTTGATCCGCAACGTCTCCTTCAAACGGCCGCGAAAGATCGTCCGCCCGCGGTCGTCCTGCACGCCGAGATCGCCGGTCTTGAACCAGCCGTCGGCGGTGAACGCGGCCCTGGTCTCGTCGGGCTTGTCGTAGTACCCGGGCGTGACGAGGGGGCCGCGGAACTGCAGCTCGCCCTCCACGTCGACGCCCGCCGGCGCGCCCGTGTCCGGATGCGCGATGCGCGCCTCCAGGCCCGGCGCGGGCCAGACACCCGGCACGAGCCGCTCGGCCGCGGGCTCGTCGAGGCTGTGCACCAGCGACATCGCGTTGACCTCCGTCATCCCATACGGGTGGAACGCGAGCGGGACCAGCCGATCGAGGACGTCTTCCAGCAATCCGTGGCGACCGCCGCCGACGGCCGCCACGCCGCCCGTCCGCAGCGACGACACGTCGCGGCGGGCGAGCTCGGGGTGATCGAGCATCGGAATGAGCATGTTGTCGACGGCGTTGAGCACGGTGCAGCGCTCGCGCTCGATGAGGTGCAGCGCGTGCAGCGGATCGAAGCTCTCCATCAACACCAGACAGGCGCCGTGACTCCACGCCGTCAGCGGGATGTTGACGCCGCCCCACGTGCCGGCCGCGGGCAGCGCGTGCAGCACCCGGTCCGCGGGCGTGAGTCGGAGCGTTTCGCCGCAGCTCCAGCCGTGCGGCACGCAGTTGGCGTGCGTGATCATCGCGCCCTTCGGAAACGACGTGGTGCCCGACGTGTAGAGAATGGTGAAGACGGCGTGATGATCGGGCGTGTCGGAGCCACGCGCGTCTCGGGGCAGGCCACCCGCGGTCCAAACCGGGCTCGCGGACCCCGCTACAACCGTTGGCCTGCTCGAGATGGTCACCGGCTGCGGCGCGTCCGTCATGTCCATCAAATCGGTTGCCCGCAGGCAGCCCGGGTAGACATCGTCCGCGTCCACGATCACGTGACGAAGCTTCGGAAAGCGCGCGCTCGCCAGCTCGCCGGGCACCGCGTCGGCCAACTCGGGCAGCACCTCTTCGAGGGTGTCGAAATAGTCGACCGTCCCGAGGCGATCGGTGAGCAGCAGCGCGGTGGCGTTGGACTGGGCAAGGATGTACGACAGCTCGTGCGCGCGATAGCGCGGGTTCAGCGCCACGACGACGATGCCGAGGCGGGCCGCGGCATGCTGGGCGACGAACCACTGCGGGCGGTTCGGCAGCCAGATCGCCAGCGCGTCTCCCCGACCGAGGCCCAGCGCGGCGAGGCCGCCGGCAAACGCGTGCACCCGATCGCGCAGCTCGGTGAAGGTCAGTCGCGCGTCGCCGCACACGATGGCCTCGCGCGCTCCATGGCGTGCGGCCGCGACATCGAGCAGCTGCGACACCGTCGCGCCGGCGAACGGATTCGGTGTCATAGCGAATGCGGCGCCATCGTCAGTCGAGCTGATAGAGGGTCGACGCGTTCTTCCATGCCACCTGCTCGGCGACCTCCGGCGGCAGCTCGCCGAGCACCCGGCGGGCCCACGTCACCACGCGGTCCAGCATCGCGGGCTCGAAGAGGTGTTTCGCCCACAGACCCAGCCCGAACAGAAACCGATCGGGACTCTTCGTGATGAGCGCCTTCCACGCGGGATCGAGCGGTCCGCGCTCGGTGGCGAGCATCGGCTTGCCCTCGAAGTGCAGGCCGGAGAGATCGATCACGAGATTGGCATTCCGCGCGAGCAGCGGTTCGAGCGCCGCCGGTGTCGCGCCGCCCGCATGCGCCAGCACGATCTTCGCATCGCGATGCGCCGCCAGCGCGGCCTCGAGCACCGCCGAAGCCGCGGGCGTGAGCTCGTCGTGGACGACGACCGGCACGCCGCGTTGCGCGGACAGCTCGAGGATCTTCATGAACGCCGGACCGGACGGGTCGCGGTCGATGTGCCGCGCGACGTTCCGGATGTGGGCTTCGCCCATCACGCGGGCCTTCGTCCGCGCCAGCTCGACATCGAGCTGGCCGGCCGCGGCCATGCTCGTCGGATCGGGGACGCGCACGGCCGCCACGACGAGATCGGGGTATTTGCGCGCCGCGGCCTCGATCCACTCGCGCTCGGCGGATTGCACGCCGCCGACGCCGAGCAGCACGGCCTTGCGCATGTTGTGGCGCTTCATCGCGGCGACATACGGCTCGATGGCGCTGGCGCTCGGCAGGTGGACATGGGCATCGACGAGCGGGCCCGCGTATTCGGCGGCGGCCGCGCCACTGGCGACGATGAGCACGCCGACGAATAGCGCAGCGGGCGCGGCCAGGAGCCTCATACGACTAGCGCAGCGAGCACGGCCGGACCCCTCATACGATGGCGTCCCGCCGCAGCTCGTCGAGCTCGGCGTCGCTCACGCCAAGCTCGCCGTACACCTCGCGGTTGTGCGCGCCGAGCGGCGGACCGATCCAGCGCACGGCCGCCGGCGTCTCCGACAACCGCGGCGTCGGCGCCGTCATGCGCACGGCTCCGAGCTTGGGATCGGGGACGTCGATCAGGATGCCGCGGGCGACGACGTGCGGATCGCGAGTGATGTCGGCGATGTCGTAAACGGCACACGCGGTCAGGTCGCGCGACTCGAAGAGCTCGCGCATCTCCGCGATCGTGCGCTGGCCGATGGCGCGCGCGAGCGTCTCGTCGACGAGCTCGCTGTACTCGACGCGCGCGTCGTTGGTGGCGAAGCGCGGATCCTCGAGTAAGTCAGCGAGGCCCAGCGCGGTGAAGACGGCCGTCGCCGACGCGGGGGTCGACGCGGAGAGCGCGACCCACTTGTCGTCGATGGTGCGGTACGTGCCGCGCGGACTCGCGTTGTCCGACGTGTTGCCGTGACGCTGACGTACCGTGCGGTCGAGCGCATAGGCCGCGGCATCCGGACCCAGCACGGACAACAGCGGCTCGTAGAGCGAGATGTCGACGACCTGCCCTCGTCCCGACACCTGATCGCGATGGCGTAAGGCCGCGAGGACGGCGTTGCAGCCGGCGAGGGCGGCCACCATGTCGGCCATCGGAAACGACGGCAGCGTCGGCGGGCCGTCGGCCTCGCCCGTCGTGTGGGCGAAACCGCTCATCGCCTCTACCATCGTGCCGAACCCGGGGCGGTCGCGATATGGGCCGTCCTGACCCCAGCCCGACACGCGAGCGAACACCAGCCGCGGATTGACCGCGGACAGCACGTCCCAGCCGAGCCCCCAGCGCTCGAAGGTGCCCGGTACATAGTTCTCGATCAGCACGTCGGCGTTGCTCACGAGCCGCTTCAACAGCTGCTGCCCGCGCGGGTGCGTGAGATTCAGCGTGACCGAGCGCTTGCCGCGCGCGTAGACCTTCCACCACAGCTCGCCGCGCTCGCGCAGCCACGTGCGCAGCGGATCGCCACCGCGCGGATTCTCGACCTTGATCACGTCGGCGCCGTGGTCGGCCAGCACCGTTGCGAGCACGCCGCCGGCGATGAGACGCGAGCAGTCGATCACGCGCAGTCCGGTCAGCGCGCCGTTCATGATGCTCGTTATGATACCCCCGCGACGCAGTCGGGCAGGCCGTAACCCGAGTCGGTCAGGCCGTCACCGAGTCGGTCAGGCCGTCACCGAGTCGCTCAGGACGTAATTGAGTCGGTCAGGCGCCGCCGAAGCGCGCGGCGAGCTCGGCGACCTCACGCGCGTCGGCGTCCGACACCAGCGCGTAGCCGAAACCGTGCGCACGCCACATGACGACGGTGAACCCGCGTGCGGTCGTCAGGTATGCCTCGCGATCGCCGACGCGCTGCCACCCCGTCGTCGGCCACGGCAGGCCGTCGGGTGGGAACACGAGCAGCGTGACGGTATGCAGGCGCAGACCATAGATGAACGCGGCGGCCCGGCGATCGACGAACCACGCCAGCGCGCCGCCGCGCAGCGGTACGTCGCGGTCGCCGGCGAATGGCAACACGGGTGCCCAATCGAGGCGGCCCTGGAACCACGGGCGGACCTGATGGCTGTCGGTGCTCTCGACCTCCAGCGGACGCTGCGCCTGCACGATCCGGACGTGGTCGCCGATCGCCTCGCTCACCATCGTCGCGGCGGCCGCACGACT
>JBKOUQ010000006.1:0-13468 GCA_046723475.1 Candidatus Methylomirabilota bacterium | reverse complement strand
GGTCTCGATTCAGGTCACGGTGTGCGTCTGATTCAATGGGTCGTAACTCACTCAGTGGAGGCGCGCGTGAAAGGGTTGGTTCTCGTTGTCTTGCTCATCGGCAGCGTGTGCGTGGCGTCTGCGGCGGACGAGCCCGCGCCGATGAAGTGCGCGATCGAGACGGTCTTCGTGTGCCAGGACGCGGCCATGTGCACGCGGGGGACGGCGGAGACGGTGAGTCTGCCGCCCGTGGTGACGGTCGACCTCGCCAACCGCGTCATCGGTGGCTCGGCGGCGGGACGCACCGCGCGCATCACCGCGTTCGGCCGCGGTGCGGGGCAGCTCTTGATTCATGGCGAAGAGGTTCAGACGCTTGGCAAGGCGTGGGGCATGAACGTCGCCGAGAAGACCGGCGCCATGTCGGCCGCCGTCCTGTCGCCCGTCGGCGGGCTGCTCATGTTCGGCACCTGCTCGACGCCCTGAGATCGTGTCTCGCCGCCGCCGCGTCGTCACACGACCATCTTGAGAATGAGATTGACGATCTCGCTGGTTCCGGTGGCGACGATGATGACCGGAATCAAGGGCAGCGCCGCCTGAACGGCGAGCTGCACGGCCAGCCGCCTGGTGATCGGGGCGATCGACATCTGCTGGACGACGGCGTAGCTGTTGCCGATGTCCGCGAGTGACTGGATATCGGCTGTTCCGAGCAGTGGCTCGGTGGCCTGCGCCGATTCCGTCGCCGGCGAGCCGGGGGCGGGCGCGGCGACGGAATGGACCCATTTGCGGTCGAACGCTTCGGTGTATTGCGTGCTGAGCCGCCCGTAGTCGCGCAGGCCCGCTCGGCGCACCCGCGCCAGCGTCGGCGCGAGCAGTGCGAGCGGACACAGGCCGAGACCAACGGACAGCGCGACGAAGGCCGCCATCAAGACTCGGAAGGCATCGAGCGGCGTCCCCTCGTAGACCACAGCGTTCATCGCGCGGCCCGCAAAGGCGCAGCCGAGCGCGCAGAACAGGATCCCGAACCGATTCTGCACGATGCTCAAGAAGAACAATCCGGCTGAGCGGTCGGGATGCGCGGGCATGAGGTGCAAATCGAGCCGGCTGAGCCGCCACAGCAACAGCGCCCACACGAAGTAGCGGTAGGCCCATCGGTACAGGATGAAGTGCAACACCGGGGCACTGATCGCGACGTACCACCAGCCCGCCGCGGTCAGCCCCTGCGGCGTCGTGTGCCAGCTCGAGACCGTACCGGACCCCCACTCGTGGTGGAACACCATGAACGTCGGGAAGAAGGCGAGCGCCAGCAACGCGAGCTCCGGAATCGGCGAGTCGCGCAGCCTGCGCGCGCGGTGCAAGACACGCTCGAAGTCCGGGTGCTCGGCCTCTTGGACGACGCGGGCATCGACGAACTCGCCGACGCCGCGGCGAATCGCCGGGTCGATCACGGCTTCGGCGAGGATCAACAGCGGCAACGCAAGGAGCAGGCGGCCGTACATCGCAAAGTCGTCGAGGAGCGGGATCGTGACACGGTCGCCGAACGCCACGTCGTCCTTCAGCGAGAGTACGAGCAGGGGAACCCACGCGACGATGACGGCGGCGATCACGCGGCGCACGATGTTCGGCAGGCCGAGTCGAACCAGCCCGGCGCGCAGCAGAAAATCGTAGACCGGACCGCCGACGAAGATCGAGAAGTCGTCGACGGCCGAGCGCGCGATCATGCGGCGCGCCGGAGCGCCGCGAGCGTCTGGGGCCGCAGCAGCTCCAGGCCCCTCGCGGCGTTGTACCCGTGGATCTCCTTCACGTCCAGCTTGCGCATGAACGTGATGATCTCCTTCGTGATGACCTGCCCGGGCACCATGATCGGAAAGCCCGGCGGGTACGGGATCACGAACTTCGCCGAGACCAGCTCCGGACCGTTCGCCAGCCGGTCGTCGATGTCCGTGCTGTGGAGCTTGATGTACTCGCAGTTCGCGGCGTCGTACGCCATGTAGTACGCCTCGCGCATGTGGCCTTCCTGCGTGAGGCTCTTCGGGTCGTCGCGGAACGCATCGTGGAAGCGCTGGAAATCCGGCAGGTCCGGGACGTCGTCGACGAGCGACTTCACGCGGGCCGCGAAGGCCGCGCGGGCCTCGTCGCCGCCCTCGGCCAGGCGCGTCTCGATCGCGCGCGCGATGTCGGCGAGCGTCTTCATCAGGTGGGCCAGGTCGCTGCGCGTGTTGTTGATGTTCATCTGCACGAGAACGCTGTTGCGCGACGTCTTGTTGAGCTGGATGTCGTAGTCGCTCGCGAGCAGCGACTTGAGCTGCGTGCCGTCGTACGCGGCGGCGCCGCACAGCAGCGTGAGCCGCGTGGGGTCCAGGTAGAATTCGTCGGTGTCGAGGGCATGGATCGTATCGGCCATGGTCCAGCCCGGGGCGCCCCAGTCCGTGAAGCCGGATGCCCGATAGTCGGCCGGAATCATCTCCGCCGGCGTGGCGACGCGGAAATACTTCGAGATCAACGGATGCGTGTTGATCTGTCGTCGCGCCTCGATGGCGAGCTGGACGGCCCGCCCGACCAGCTCGTAGCCCTCGAGCTCCATCTGGCGTCGCGCCAGATCCAGCGACGCGATGATCTGCAGATTCGGCGAGGTCGAGGTGTGCGTGAAGAAGGCTTCTTTGAACGACGCCTCGACGGTGTGGAAGTCCTGATCGGCGACGACGATGATCGAGCCCTGCCGCAGCGCCGACATCGATTTGTGCACGGAGTCGGTCTCCCAGACCCGCACGCGGACCTCGTCCGGGTCGGGAAGCAGCTCCATGTCGAGCAGCGCAGGATCGTCGGCATTCAGCGTGCCGACATGGCTGCGAAACGTCTCGTACCGCCGCCGGTACTCCGGGTCGCGCATCAGCTCGCGGATGGCGGCGGCCGCGCCCATCGCCGTGCGCCGCCGCAGGAACGGCGAAAAGCGCGCGAAGCCGAACCAGGCCTCGTCCCAGAGGAAGATCAGATCCGGCTCGATGGCGAGGCACTCGAGCATCGTGCGTTTGACGTTCGCGACGTGGCCGTCGAACGTGCAATTGGTGAGGACGACCAGCTTCGCGCGGTCGAGCTTCCCCTCGGCTTTCAGCCGCAGGAGCGCGCGCTTGATGGGCTTGATCGCGAGGCTTCCATACATCGAGTACGCCGTGAGCGGGAACGCGTCGATGTAGAGCGGCTGCGCGCCGGCGATGACGAGGCCGTAGTGGTGCGACTTGTGGCAGTCGCGGTCGATCAGGACGATGTCGCCCGGCGTGAGCAGCGCCTGATGGACGATCTTGTTCGCGGTCGAGGTGCCGTTGGTCACGAAGAAGCTGCGATCGCCGCCGAGCGCGCGCGCCGCCTTGTCCTGCGCGACTTTGATGTTGCCGGTGGGCTCGAGCAGGCTGTCGAGCCCTCCGGTGGTCGCCGACGACTCGGCCAGGAACAGGTTCGCGCCGTAGAACTCGCCCATGTCACGGATCCAGTTCGACTTGAAGATCGACTTCCCTCGGGCCACGGGCAGGGCGTGGAACGTGCCCATCGGACGCTGCGCGTACCGTTTGAGATTGTCGAAGTAGGGCGTCTCGTATCGATCCTTGACCCCGTCGAGGATCGCGAGGTGAATCTCCATCGGCTCCTCGACGCCGTAGAAGATTCGCCGGATCGGCGCCGCTTCTGCGGAGCCCGCCAGTCGCACGACGTCGCGGTCGCTCATGAGATAGACGTCGAGCTCCGGACGCCAACGCCGTACCATCTGCGCCAGGAGACTGCCGAGGTCGCCGCCGCCCGGACGGTCCGCGAGCTGCACCTGACGCGTCAGGATCTCGCGCAGGACAGGCACCGTTCGATGTGACGCGTACGTGAACCCGTCGCTGATCACGACGGCCTGGAGATTGTGGTTGAACACGACGGCGAGGGCGGCGTCTTCGAAGCTGCCCACGACCACGGGCTCGTAGACGAACTCGTCCTCCGCGCGCCGCAGTCGGCGAAAGGTCTCCCGGATGTCGGGCCACATCACGCGATCCGCCGGCGACACCATGAGCACCTCGAAATACGGGCGCCGGGCCTGGCCGCGCCCGAGCGACGGAGGCAGCACATCGGCGGCGCGACTCTCCTCGTCCTCGTCGGAGGTCCAGGACTCGGGATCGTCGCGGTAGCTGTTGGAGAGCAGCGCGTTGCTGATTCGCTGCGTCAAGCGCGCGAATCCCCCGCGGTCGCCGCGCATCAGACGCTCGTGGAGCTGCGCCATCACACGTGGGCCGGGATACCCGCACAGCTCTTCCAGCGGCGCCAGCTCGGCCAGCACTTCTTTGGGGTCGTGACGCACGCCATCCACGGGATAGGGGCCCGTCGCGGCCAGCGATTTCGCCACGCGGTTCAACGTCCGCCACCGGTCCACCCGCGCCTCGGAGGCGGCGAAGAACTCGTTGAGGCCGAGCATCCGGTCCGTCGACTCGTGTGTCATCTGATCATCTCCTCACGCCGCTCGCGGTGTCGCCCGCGTGGTCGTGTACTGGGACGAACGTCTCAGCGAAGTTTCGACGTGCTTGGACCAACGTCTCATTGCACGCGGTTGCATGCCGGCTACGGTGATTGCAGCGGCGATGTCGTCCTGCAGCGCCCGCGTTCGCGCCGTGAGGAGACAGGCATGCCAAGACTGGTGATCGGTTGCGCCGTGCTGGCGTCGCTGTTGCTGCTTGCGTCCGCGGCGGCCGCGCAGACGCCGGCCCCGGGCCCCACGGCCCCGCAGGCGCCGCTGCCACGACCCGGCTCGGAGGAGCGACCGGACGAAGATCTCGTTCGGGCCCCGGATAGCATCGTGATTCCGCGCCCAGAGATCTTTCCGCGGCTCAAGGACTATCTGAGCACGCTGCCGCCCTTCTTCCGAGATACGAGCCTCAAGCTGCGATCGCGGACCTTCTACTTCAACCGGCAGAACGACGACGGCACGGCGAACGAGGCACTCGCGACGGGCGGATGGTTGCAGTACACGTCGGGCTGGCTCTTCGACATCTTCGGCATCGGCGCGACGTACTACGCTTCGTGGCCGCTGTATGCGCCGGAGAGCCGCTCGGGGACGCTGCTCCTCACGCCCGGGCGCGATGCCATCGGCACCTTCGGGGAGGCGTGGGGCGCTCTTCGATATCAGGACTATGCCCTGCTGAAGGGCTACCGGCAGAAGGTCGAGGAGGCGTACGTGAATCCGCAGGACAACCGGATGGTGCCCAACACCTTCGAGGGGGTCACGCTGTCCGGGAAAATCGCCTGGGTCAAGTACGACGTCGGATATCTGACGCAGATCAAGCCGCGCGACTCGAACGACTTCATCGCGATGTCCCGCCAGGCCGGTGCCGCCGGCGACAGCAAGGGACTGATCCTGTCGAGCGCGACGCTGACGCCGATCAAAGGGCTCACGCTGTACGGCGGAAACTTCTACGCGCTCGACGTGTTCAACACGGCGTTCGGCAAGGCCGAATACACGCACGAGGTGAGCGAGACTCTGAAGCTGCAGTTCGGTCTGCAGGGAACGGATCAGCGCAGCGTCGGCGACGAGCGGGTGGGCGACTTCACGACGTGGAACGTCGGCGGCGGTATGCGCGTCCTCTGGCGAGGGCTCTCCCTCGGCGTGGCCGGCCATGCCACCGGTGACGAGGCGTCGATTTCCTCGCCATGGGGCACGTGGCCCGGCTATCTGTCGTTGCTGGTGACGGACTTCGACCGGGCGAACGAGAAGGCGTTCGGTCTCGGCATGAAATACGACTTCGGTGGCAGCCTGCTGCCGTTCCGAATTCCCGGCCTCACCGTGCAGCTGATCTATGGTCAGGGCATCGATCGCATCGACCCGGTCACACGCACGGCGCAGCCGACGACGCGCGAAGGCGACCTCGACATCGTGTACAACGTGCCGACGGTCAAGGGGCTGTCGCTGCGCTTCCGCAACGGGTACGTCGGCCGCGGCAAGCCCGACACGCTGAAGGACTTCCGGTTCATCGTCAACTACGAGCTCGACCTGCTGTAGCGACACACCGTGAGGGTGGCCCGTGGGCGCGCGGCATCACAGTGCCGATCGCGCTTCGCGGCGGCCCGTTGGGCCTTACAACACGGCCGGGCTACGCGCTCCAGCCGCCGCCGAGCGCGCGATAGATGCGCACCACGGCCAGCAGCTCGTCGCGCTGGGCCTGGGCCAGCGCGAGCTCGGCGTCGAAGAGCTGGCGCTCGGTGTCGAGGACTTCGAGGTAGCTCGTCACCCCGCCCTGGTAGCGCATGTTCGCCAGCTGCGCCGCATCGCGAAGCGACGTCACCAGCGCCTCCTGCTGGGCCCGCGACTCGCGGCGCTTGCGATGCTCGACGAGTGCATCGGAGACATCGCGGAACGCCTGCTGGACGGTCTGCTGGTAGACGAGCATCGCCGCCTGCGCGCGCGCGTCGGCCGATTCGACGCCGGCTCGCACGCGCCCCATGTTGAAGATCGGCAGCGTCACCTGCGGTCCGATGGACGCGATGCCGAAGGGGCCGAACCAGCTGCCGTTGATCATGAGGCCCCCCGCGCCCGCCGCACCGGTGAGCGTGACGCGCGGAAAGTAGTCCGCTTTCGCGACGCCGATCCGCGCCGTGGCGGCGGCAAGCTGACTTTCGGCCTGCCTGACGTCGGGCCGGCGCTCGAGGAGGCTCGAGGGCAGCCCCGCCGGCACCGCCGGGGCGACGAGCGCGAGGTTCTCCGGCAGCGTACGACCGCGCGCGACGACGTCGGGGTTCTGGCCGACCAGCACGGAGATCAGATTCTCGGTCTGCTCGATCCGTCGCTCGACGTCCGGGATGGTCTCCGCCGCTGTGTAGAGCAGGACTTCCGCCTGCCGCACATCCATCTGCGCCGCCACGCCGCCCTCGAACCGCATCGTCACCAGGCGCAGCGAATTTTGCCGTGACGCGAGGGTCCGCCTGGCGATCTCGAGCTCGAGATCGAGCTCGCGCAGCTGAAAATAGGCCGTCGCGACGTCGCTGACGAGCGTCGTGATGACGAAATGCTGCGCCTCGCTCGCCGCGAGCAGGTCGCCGCGTGCGGCCTCCGTGGCACGGCGCAGCCGACCCCAGAGATCGAGCTCCCAGGCGAGGTCGAGCGTCCCCAGCGGGCTGAACGTCTCCCTGAACTGCGCCGGCGACGGGGCGCGATCGCCGGTCGTGCGTGTATACGGCGCGCTCGCGTTGCCGCTCAGGTCGGGAAACTGAAACGAGCGCGCGATCGTGACCTGCGCGCGCGCATCGAGCACGCGAGCCGCCGCGATCCGCACGTCGTAGCTGCCGGCGAGGGCCGTCCGGAGGAGCGACACCAGGGTCTCGTCCTCGAACAGCTGCCACCAGACGATGTCCGCGACCGATGTCGGACCGACGGGTTGTTCGGGCTGACCGCGAAACGCCGGCGGCACCGAGACCTCGGGCCGCCGATAGTCGGGCCCGACCGTGCAGCCGGCCAGGAGCACCACGCTCGAAACGAGCGCGCGCGCTCTCACGCGTGTTGCTCACCCGGCATGCGCGCGGGCGCCTCGGGGCGCGGCGCGGCTTCTCCCGCCGCGGCACGCTTGCGGCCCAGCCCCTCGACGAATGCGAAATTGCCGGGGATCAGGAACACGCCGAGCGCGGTGGCGATCAGCATGCCCCAGAACACGGCCGTCCCCATGACGTTCTGCGCGCCGGCGCCCGCGCCGCTCGCGAGCATGAGGGGCACGACGCCCAGAATGAAGGCGAAGGCCGTCATCAAGATCGGGCGGAAGCGCAGCCGCGCGGACTCGAGGGCGGCCTGCTGGACGGTCTGGCCTTCCTCGTGCTTGGCCTTCGCGAACTCGACGATCAGGATCGCGTTCTTCGCCGCCAGGCCGACGAGCATGATGAGCCCGATCTGCACGTAGACGTTGTTGTCGTAGCCGGACAGCCAGACGCCAAAGAATGCGCCGAGGGCCACCAGCGGCGAGCCGAGAAGCACCGCCCACGGCAGCCGCCAGCTCTCGTAGAGCGCGGCGAGGAGGAGAAAGACGAAGACGATCGCGAGCACGAACGTCGGCGTGGCCGGCGGCGCGATCTTTTCCTGATACGACAGCGAGGAGTAGGCAAACCCCATCTCCTTCGGCATCGTCTTGCGGAACACGTCCTCGAGCGCGGCCAGCGCCTGACCGGAGCTCACGCCGCGCGCCGGCGTGCCGTTGATCTCCACCGAGCGGAGCAGGTTGAACCGTGTCGTCATCTCCGTTCCCGGCTCGGACGTGATCGTCACCAGCGTGGAGAGCGGGATCATCGTGTTCGTGGTCTTGCTGCGGACGTAGACGTCGCCGATGTCGCCGGGCTTGCGCCGGTAATCGGCCTCGGCCTGCACGTACACGCGGTAGAGGCGACCGAACCGATTGAAGTCGTTCACGTAGCTGCCGCCCATCGCGCTCGACATCGCCTGGAAGACGTCGTTCACGGGCACGCCGAGCGTCCGCGCCTTCTCGCGATCCAGCTCCACCTTCACCTGCGGATACGTGGGGTCGAACGCGGTGAAGAGCGTGTTGAGCTCGGGCCGCTGACGGGCCGCGGCCAAGAACTCGCGGGTGCGCGCGCCGAGCTGGTCGATCGTCAGCGAACCGCTCCGATCCTGCAGCAGAAAGTTGAAGCCCGCCGACGCGCCGAAGCCCGAGATGGTCGGGACGTTGAATGGAAACGCGACCGCCTCCGGGATCGCGGCCAGCTCGCGCTGCATGCGACGCATGATGGCGGGGACGTGCAGCGCCGCGTCGTGCCGCTCGTCCCACGGCTTGAGTCGCACGAAGATGCTGCCGAAGTTCGGCTGATAGGTGCTCGTGACGGCGCCGAATCCGCCGATCGTCTGGAAAGACTCGACGCCGTTCACCTTGGTGAGGATCTCTTCGACCCGACGCAGCACCGCGCTGGTCCGTTCGAGCGACGCCGCCGGCGGCAGCTGCACGTTGACGCCGAAGAGGCCCTGATCTTCTTCGGGAATGAAGCCCGCCGGCAGCGCGCGGCCGAGCAGGGCGACGCCGCCGATGACGATCACGACGATGAGCACGGTGACGACGGCGCGCCGGATGAGCATGCGCGAGACGGCGACGTAGCCGTTGGTCGCCGTGTTGAACACACGGTTGAAGCCGCGGTAGAACGCGCCGAGCGGGCCGCGGGCCGGACGCGGGGGCTTCAACAGCATGACAGCGAGCGCGGGCGAGAGCGACAGCGCGCTGAAGGCCGACAGCAGCACGGAGATCGCGATCGTCAGCGCGAATTGCTGGTACATCTGCCCGGTGAGGCCGCTGATGAACGCGACGGGGATGAACACCGCCGAAAGGATCAGCGCGATGCCGATGACGGGCGCCGACACCTCCTTCATGGCCTGCGATGTCGCCTCGCGCGGGGCCATGCCGTGCTCGATGTGGTGCATGACCGCCTCGACCACGACGATCGCGTCGTCGACCACGATGCCGATGGCGAGGACGAGGCCGAACATCGACAGCGTGTTGACCGAGAAGCCGAGCATCGGAAAGAAGATGAAGGTCCCGACGATCGACACGGGGACGGTCAGCAGCGGAATGAACGTGGCCCTGAAGTTCTGCAGGAAGACGAAGACCACCACGGTGACGAGAATCAACGCCTCGACGAACGTCTTGAGGATCTCGTGGATCGAGGCCTGCACCGCGGGCGTGGTGTCGTAAACGATCTTGTACTCGAGGTCGGGCGGAAACAGTCCCTTCGCGGTCGCCATGGTCGTGTAGATCGCCTCGGCCGCCTTCAGCTGGTTCGCGCCGGGCAGGAGATAGACGGCCATGGCGCCGGACGGCTTGCCGTCGAGGCGTCCGAAGGAGTTGTAGTCCTGGCTGCCGAGCTCGGCGCGCCCCACGTCGCGGATGCGCACCGGCGTCCCGGTCGGCGCCTCGCGAATGATGATGTTCTCGAACTGGTCGGTGGTGACGAGGCGGCCGGGTGCGCTGACGGTGAACGTGAACGTCTGATCAGCGGGCGTCGGCGCCGCGCCGATGCGCCCCGCCGGCGCCTGGAGATTCTGCTCCTTGATGGCGGCGGTCACGTCGGAGGGCGTGAGGCCGAGCTTGGCGAGCTTGTCGGGTCGGAGCCAGACGCGCAGTCCGTAGTCGGTGCCGCCGAACAGATCGACCTGCGCGATGCCGGGAATCCGGAGGATCTGGTCGCGTACGTTGATCGACGCGTAGTTGATCAAGAAGTTGGCGTCGTAGCTTCCTCCGGGGGAATAGAGCGAGAGGATCATCAGGATGCTGGGACTCTGCTTCTTGACGGTCACACCCTGCGCAACCACTTCTTGCGGCAGCCGCGCCTGCGCCGACGACACGCGGTTCTGAGTGAGCACGTTCGCGGTGTCCTGGTCGACGCCGACCTCGAAGTTCACGTCCAGCTGCATGCGACCGTCGCTCGTATTCGAGGACTTCATGTAGATCATCCGGTCGACGCCGTTGACCTCTTGCTCGATCGGCGTGGCGACCGACTGTTCCACCGCGAGCGCCGAGGCCCCGGGGTAGTTGGCCGTCACGCGAATCGTCGGCGGCGCGAGGAACGGGTACTGCTCGAAGCTCAGCCGCAGCAGTGAGTACGCGCCGAGCAGGACGGTCAGGATCGCGATGACGATGGCGACGATCGGACGCCGGATGAAGAATTCGCTCACGACCGGCTAGCTCCCGCCCTTGGGTGGCTCCGTCGTCGTCGTGCCGGGCGGTGACGCCGCCGGCGCCTGGGTCTTGTCCGGGGGCGCTTTGGCCTCGGCTTTGACCTGCATGCCCGGACGCGCTTTCTGGAGCCCTTCGACGATGACGCGCTCGCCGGGTTTGAGCCCGGCCGAAACGATGTAGAACTGCTGATAGGGCTCGCGCAGGGTCACGGTGCGCTGCGCGACCTTGTCTCCGTCGCCGACGACGAGCACGGTCTTGACGCCCTGCAGGTCCTGCACCGCGGTTTGCGGCACGAGCACGGCGTCGCGGACTTCTTCGGTCACGGCGCGCACGCGACCGAACTGACCAGGGCGCAGCGCCTTGTCCGGATTGGCAAACTGCGCCCGAACCTGAATGGTCCCCGTCTTCTGATCGATCGCGCGGTCGATGAAGACGGGGCGTCCCTTGTGCGGAAACAGCGTGCCGTCGGCGAGGATGAGCTCCCACGACGGCGCGCGGTCGGGTTGCACCTCGCCGCGTCCGAGCCCGGGGATGCGCTTGACCAGCCGCAGGTAATCGCTCTCCGGGATCGCGAAATCCACGAACATTGGATCGACCGCGGACACCGTCGCCAGCAGCGTCGGCTCGCCTTTGCCGACGAGATTGCCCGTGTCCACCGCCAGCTTGCTGATGATGCCGTCCACGGGCGCGTCGATGACGGTGTACTTCAGATTCAGGTCGGCCTGGGTCACGGTGGCCTTCGCCGCTTCGACGGCCGCCTCGGCGAGCTGGATCGCCGTGCGCTGGCTGAGCACCGTGTCCTTGAGCGTGGCTTCCGCGCCCTCGACCGCCGCCACCTCGACCTTCTCTTTCGAGAGGGACGTATCGAGATCTTGTTGCGGGATCGCTTTGGCCTCGGCGAGTGGGCGGTACCGCGCGACGTCCTGTCGTGCCTTTTCGAGATCGGCCTTGGCTTGATCGAGCCGGGAGCGGGCGCGATCCACCACGGAGACATCGTGGGCGCGAGTCAGATCGGCTTGCGCCTTGGCGAGCTGCGCACGGGCCGACTGGAGCGCCGCCTTGTATTCCTCTTGCTGGATGACGAACAACACCTGCCCGCGGTGCACCTGCGAGCCCTCGCGGAATCGCACCGCTTCGAGCACGCCCGGGACGCGGGCGCGGATCTCGACGGTCGGCACCGCCTCGGTTCGCGCCACGAACTCGGCGGCGATCTGGACGGTTTGCTGCGGAATCTCGGCCACGACGACGGTCGGAGGCGGCGGTGCCTCGGCCTGCTTCGAGGCGGCGACTTCGCCGCGCCCGCACGCCGCGCACGCCAACGCGACGACGCCGACGAGCCAGCCGGCCCCGCGCGCCTCGCGTCGACAGTGTCTGCGACAACTCAACATCGTGTGGCTCTCCAACGCCGCGCGGTTTACTGCGCCATACCGGTACGGTCGACCGGCAGCGGCGTCACTGTAGTCGGCGGTCGCCACCGCGGCCAGTGGGACGATGGGCCCGCATCCCCATGTAAATCGTCTCAGCCCGTCGTCGAACGAGCCGGCTCTTCGTCGTAGAGCCATCTCCGAGGGCCGAATGGCCGTGGACCCGGCACCCGGAGACTCGACAACGTGGCAGCATGCGACGTCGGGGCGCATCGTGGGCCGTGGCGGTGTCGGTGATGCTCGCGCTCACGCCGGTCAGCGGCGCGGCCGCGGAGCCGATTCGCGTCGTGACGTTCAATCTGCTCCACGGCGGTCCGGTCGCGTCGGCCACCGGCGATGGCGAACGGCTCGAGGACCGGCTCGCGATCGTGGTGGCGGAGCTACGACGCCTGCAGCCGGATGTAATCGCGTTGCAGGAAGCCTCCGTCGGCTCGCGACGCGGTCATGTGGCCGAGCGGCTCGCGCGCGAGCTCGGCTACCACATGGCGCATGCGTCGACGACCGGGCGGATCTTTGCGAACGGCATCCTGAGCCGTCTCATCGTCGCCATGATCGACTTCAGCGAGGGGCCGGCCGTGCTCAGTCGGTGGCCGATCGTGGCCCGCGACGTGATCGAGCTGACCCGGTGCGGGCGGATGTTCGACGCGCGGGTCGTCTTACGCGTTGACGTGGGCGCGCCGCACGGTTCGCTCCAAATCTACTCCACGCACTCGTCTGGCGATCCGTGTCAGCTCGCGCACATCGAGCGTGTCGCGCGCGCACACCGGACGGCGTCGCCGTCGGTGCTCATGGGCGATTTCAATGCGACGGACGATGTGCCGGCGTTCGCGTCGTTGAAGCGCGGCCTGCTCGACGCGTTCCGCCTCGTCAATCCCGACGCGCCGGGCTTTACGGATCTGCAGCAGATCGGTGCGGGCACCTCGACGGTATCGCAGCGCTACGATTACGTGTTCGTCATCCCTGGCGGGCGCCGGACGGGCGCTGTCCGCCGCAGTCGCGTCGTGCTCAATGCCCCGCGCCGATACGACGACGGGACCGTGCTGTGGCCGTCGGATCACTATGGCGTGCTCGCCGAGCTCGATCTGTCTGCGCGTTGACCGATACGCGCGCCGCGTGGGACCAAAGTCGCATTGCCAAGGTCGCGCCCGGCCCCCATCCTGCGTCATCGCCGCGGGCGACCGTGCACTGCGGCGACCATGGAGGCACATATGATCGCAGCCCCGATGGAAGTGGCCGGCGGAATCCTCGTGATGACCATGGCGGTTGGCGTCCGTCGCGTGTTGCAGCGGGCGGAGGTGATCACCGACGACGCCGCGCCGGCTCCCGTCGACCGACGTGCGCGGCGCGCGCGCGCCGATCGGCGCGCGGAGAGCAACGGCGTCGAGC
>JBKOUQ010000064.1:0-15417 GCA_046723475.1 Candidatus Methylomirabilota bacterium | reverse complement strand
GTTCGAGATGCGGCGTGGCTCCCACGCCGGTTCGTCCGTTGATGGCCTGTTCGAGATGCGGCGTGGCTCCCACGCCCGTTCGTCCGTTGATGGCCTGTTCGAGATGCGGCGTGGCTCCGCACGCCCGTTCGTCCGTTGATGGCCTGTTCGAGATGCGGCGTGGCTGCTATTCCGGTTTGATCGCGTGGGTGAACATCACGGTGCCGCTGTCGTCGATGAGCCGCACGGTGAGCGCCGCCGGCTCGACGACGACCTCGCCGAAGTTGAAGACGCCGCCGCGGCCGAACAGCGACTGCGAGTTCAGCGTCATGTCCAGCGGGCGCGGGCGCCCGGTGGTCGCGGACAACGGCCCGGCCACCAGCTCATAGAAGGACCACGACGCTGTCGGCCGATGTCGGATCACCTCCGCGTGATGGACGTCTGCCGCGAGGAACACGAGATTTTTCACGCCGTGCGTGCGGAAGTGGTCGAGAATCGCGTCGCGCTCGGTGGCGAACCCCGCGCCGTCCATCGGCAGTCCGAACGGCGACGCCCCCGTCCACGAGTCACGCGCCTCGGGCCGACCGGCGGGAATCGAGAGCGACACGCTCGTCACGACGACCTTCCACATGGCCGTCGAGGACGTCACAGCCTCCATCAGCCAGCGCTTCTGCGCGGAGCCGAGCATCGTCTTGCGGGGGCCGTCGGGCTCGCTGTTCGCGCTGCGGTACTGGCGCGTGTCGAGGATGAACAGCTCCAGCAACCGCCCCCACCGGAAGCTCCGGTACAACCGCGTCGGATCCTCGGCGGGCGGCGCGATCGGCCAGTAGTCGAGCAGCGCTCGCCGACCGACGGGCATCAGCGAGTCGTGCGGGCCGGAGAAGTCGTTGCGCACGTCGTGGTCGTCCCAGATCGCATAGACGGCCATCGTGCGCAGCAATGCCCTGAGATTTTGATCTTCCTGCTGATAGCGATGACGCGCGCGATACTCGGCGAGCGTCCGGGCGCGAAAATCCGCCCCGGGCACCACGCCGCGGCCGTCGCACGGCACGTCCGCATAAATGATGTCGCCGACGAACACGAAGAAATCGCTCCGGCGCTCCCGCATCGGGCCGAAGATCCGGTAGCCGCCGTCCTGCGGCCGGCACAGACCGCCGCCGCCGAGGTCACCCGACCAGAGAAACGCCACGCGTGTCGCCGCGTCCGGCGCGGGGGCGGTGACGAACTCGGCGTCGGCGCGCACGGCGCCCTGACTCGCGTGGACCGCGTAGCGCGTCGCCGCCGAGAGCCCGGTGAGCGTGACTTTTGCCGTGAGGTCCCCGTCGCTGCCGACGGCGACCGAGCGTGTGGTCGGCGCCGGCCCGCCCACCGCGCCGTACGCGATCTCGAGCGTGCCGGGCTGCGTGCCGCGTCCCCACACCGTCGCGCTCGTGGCTGTCACGTCACCGGTCGCGAGCAGGAGCTCCGCCGGAGCGGCAGCGACGCGCGCGCCGAGCGCGAGCACGACGAGCGTGCTCGCAAGCGCGGCGCTACGACCTGAACGTCGCGAGATGGCTGAGCGCCTCCTCCTCGAACTCCTCGAGCGACTCCCCGAAGGCGGCGCGGAAGTTGGCGCGGCGATCCGCATGCACCGCGAACGAGCGGAAATAGTCGATGACCTGGCCGAGACCGTCGCGCGAGATCAAGTAGTCGGTCAGCAGGAAGGCGAGCTGGTACGTCGGCTGCGAGCCGTCCCGCAGGTGGCGAACGGTAAAGCCGCGTGGGGTGCCGAGCGTGTTCAGATCGAGCCGTTGCGCCACCAGCGGCGGGTAGTCACGCACGGTGTCGATCGCCGCGATCCGTCGGCGCACGACCGTGTCGAGACGCAGACGCTCGAGCACGTGGAAGGCGACCCATTCGGCCATGCCTTCGGCCAGCCACTGCTCGGCGCGCCCCTCGCCTTCGGCCATCTCGATCTGCGATACGTGCGCGAGCTCGTGCGCCACCAGCCGAACCCACTCGGCGCTGGCGACGTTCGGCTCGTGGTGCAGCAGCAGCTGGCGTCGCTTGCCGACGCCGATGGCGAAGTCGCTGAGCTCCGCGGCGCGCACGCGCGAGACATGACCGTCGTCGATGAGTCCGCGCTCGAACACGCGCCGCGAGTTGTACACGTACACGGTGACGGTGTCCGGCAGCGGCAGTCCGAGATCGCGCGCGATGATGCCCGCCACCGTGCGAACCGTCGCCTCGTGGGACGACAGATCGACCGCCCGGGGCATCGCACCGAGCGACGCCGGCAGTGTTTGCACGGGCACGACCGTGCGGCCCTGGCCGCAGCCCGCAAGCGCGAGGGTGACCGCAGCCGCAACGGCGAGACGAGTCCGCATCCGAGCTAAGATTTCTCCTTGCCTCGCGCTCGCCACGCCGTGTCCGCGCCTCGCACGACGCTCACAGGCTCCTCCAAAGCGGCGAGCAGAGTAGCAGATCGCCGGCACGGCGAACACTGTGACGAAAGTCGGACATACCCGTCACGCGCGGCGGGGCGGGGTTGATCAGACGAGCGGGTCGTAGTTGAAGTACTGCCCCGACGTCACGAGCGGTACGAGGTGGTGCTGCAGCGTCCCGGGGAACATCTCGGCGATCTTTTCGGGCGTCCAGCCGGAGTCGTTGTGCACGCGCATGATCGGTCGCTCGTGGCCGAATAGCATGATCTCCTTGCCCCGGACACCGAAGACCTGACCCGTCACTTCCTTCGCGGCGTCGGAGGCCAGAAACACCGCCACCGGGGCGATGTGCTCGGGCCCCATGCGCTTGACCTTCTCCACGCGCGCCTTCTGCGCGTCGGTCTCGGTCGGAATGGTGCCGATCATCCGGGTCCACGCGAACGGCGAGATGCAGTTCGCGGTGACGTTGTAGCGCGCCATGTCCAGCGCGGTCACCTTCGTGAGCCCGAAGATGCCGAGCTTGGCCGCGGCGTAGTTGGCCTGGCCGACGTTGCCGATGAGCCCGGAGGTGGACGTCATATTGATGAAGCGGCCCCATTTCTGCTCGCGCATGTGCGGTGCGGCCGCCCGCGTGACGGCAAAGGTGCCCTTGAGGTGGGTATTGATGACCGCGTCCCACTCCTCCTCGCTCATGTTGAAGATCATCCGGTCGCGCAGGATACCGGCGTTGTTGACGACGACGTCGACCCGACCGAACGCCTCCACGGCAGTCCGGACGATCGCCTGCCCACCGGCCATCGTGGCCACCGAATCGTAGTTCGCGACGGCCTCGCCGCCCCCCTTGCGGATCTCGTTGACCACCTCGTCCGCCGGCCCCTTCTCTCCACCGCCTCCCGACGACGAACCGCCGTAGTCGTTGACGACGACACGCGCGCCCTGCTTCGCCATCAGCAACGCGATCTCCCGGCCGATGCCGCGGCCGGCCCCCGTGATGACCACCGACTTGCCCTTGACGATCATGGCGCGCCCCCTCCGGGACTCGAATGAGAAACGGACGAGACAATACCACAGTGCGTCATGCCGTCAGCGTCGCGCGGCGCGGCGTGCGTCGACCGAGGCCACGTACGCCGCGCCGAAGACGAACACGATGCAGGTGTAGTAGACGAACATCACGAACGCTACGAGCACGCCGAGCGGACCGTAGATCTGGTCGTACACGCCGACGCGACGGATGTAGAGACGGAACAGCTGCTTGGCGACTTCCCACAGCAGCGCGGTGAGGAAGGCGCCGGTGAGCGCCGAGGTGCGCCGCGGGCGGCGGTGGGGCACGTACCGGTACGCGAAGTAAAACATCGCGGTCGAGAGCACCACGCTGAACGCGACGGTCGTCCAGTACAACCACGGCCACGGCACGCCGACGGACTGCAGCACGTACTCCTGGAACCACTGGAAGGCCGCCGTCATGGTGGAGGCGAGGAACAGGAGCACCGTCAGCAGCAGCACGAGCCCGGCGTCGCGAAGCAGGTTGTGTACGTACTGACCGCCGGCGCGGATGCCCATCATCCGGTGCAGGATCAGGCGTGAAGCACCGAACAGCGGCGTCGAGAAAAAGATCAGCACGAGCGTGCCGGTGATCCCCGTCAGCGCGCGGTGCTCGACGATGTGCAGCAGGACCGTCGCAATCTCGCGCCGGTACACGGGGAAGTTACGCGCCAGCTGCCCGACGACCGCGGTGGCCGCGGCCTCCGTGGACAGCACGTAGCCCAGCGTCGAGACGCCGAGCAGCGTGAGCGGGATGCAGCACGTCAGGAAGAAGAAGGCCAGCCCGGCCGCGAGGAAGAAGCCGCTCTCCGCGAAAAAGCGCGAGAATGCCCCGCGGATGGCGAGCATCGGCGGCGGCTCAGAACAGGCCGCGAACGAGCCCGCCGTCCACCTGGATGGCCGTGCCCGTCACGTACGACGCGCGCTCGGACGCGAGGAACACGATCACGTTCGCGAACTCCTCGGCGGTGCCCACGCGTCCCATCGGAATATCGACGCCGAGACGCGCGACATAGTCCTCGCGCGAGAGCCCCGACGCCTTGAGCCCACCGAGCAGCCGGTCCGTGAGAATGCGCCCGGGACACACGGTATTGAACGTCACGTTGTCCTTCGCGTAGCGAAGCGCCAGCGTCTTGATCATGCCGTGCGTTCCCGGGCGGACGGCGTTGGACAGCAGGAGGTCGTCGAGCGGTTGCTTGACGGAGACGGACTGAATCGTGAGCACGCGTCCCCACTTCTTCGCTTGCATGCCCGGCAGCACGGCCCGCACGAGGCGCACGACCGACAGCAGCGAGAGCTCGAAGGCCTGCTGCCACTGCTCGTCCACCATTTCCTCGAAGTACCCGCGCGCCGGTCCGCCGGCATTCGCGACCAGGACATCGACGTCACCCCACTCTGCGCGCACACGCTGCACGAGCCCGTCGACGTCCTGCTTCTTCGTCACGTCGGCCGGGATGGCGAGCACGTCGGCCTTCGTCTTCGCGCGCACCTCGTCCGCCGCGGCCTTGAGCTCGCTCTCGGTCCGCGCGCACATCGCGACCCGCGCGCCCTCGGCGCCGAAGCCGAGCGCGGAGGCCTTGCCCATGCCCTTGCTCGCAGCGGTGACGAGCGCCACCTTGCCCCTCAGACCGAGATCCATCGCCGTCTCCTCTGGTTCCTACGTCTGCTTGAAGAATTCGGCGCGGTCGCCGGTGGTGACCTCCAGGCGCCGCAACCGGTTGTCGCGCATGACCTCGAGCGTGAGCTGCTCGCCGGGCTCGTGGCGCCACAGCGAGAGGTACAGCTCCTTGCGACTCGGCACCTCCTCGGCGTTGAGCGAGACGATCACGTCGCCTTCCTGCAGCCCGCCGCGGTCGCCGGGGCCCTCGGGCACGATGCCGGCGATGACGACGCCTTCCTCCACCGCGTGCGCGAAGACGCCAAGCCACGCGCGCTTGGGCCGGCTCACCACGCGCCCGTAACGCAAGAGCTCGGCGGCGTGCTCACGATAGTGATCGACGGGAATCGCCAGCGAGCAGCGGACGATCTCGTTGAGGTTCAGGTAAAGCACGCCGAGCAGCCCACCCGTCATCGAAAACAGGCCCCCGCCTCCGGAGCCGGGGTTCTGCGCGCTGCTCACGATGCCGTGATCGAGCAGGTACTCCCAGTACGCCTCGAACTCGCCGAGATAGGTCACCAGGCCGCCGCCGATGCGTCGCTCCTGAGCGCCGGTAGATGCGACGGCGACGACGGGGTCGCCCGGGCTCACGTCCTCGCTCGCGAGCGGCACCGCCGTCAATCCCGTCCGCTTGACGCGAACGACGGCGAGTCCGATCTCGTAGTCCTGCGCGACGACCTCCGCCTTGACGCGGCGGCCTTTCACGAAGCCGACGTCGACGGTGTTCGCGCCCATCACGACGTAGTTCACGGTGAGAATGAGCCCGGCGGGATCGACGACGACGCCGCTGCCCATCCGCTCGTTGCCGAGAATCCTCGAGGACGGATGCGCCCTCGGGACCATGGCGTGCAAGTTCACCACCGCGGCGAGAAGGTGACGCGCGAACTCGACCGAGGCGTCCATCACGGGTGCCCGCCCAGATGGCGTGCGAAGAACTCGCCGACGCGCCGGTGCGCATCGGCGTTGGCAGCGGCGTCGAAGCCGACGGTGGCGCCGCAGCACCGCCCGCTCTTCGCGTTCCGGTTCTCGACGTCGGCCAGGAACTCGCGGCGCTGACCTTCGACGTCGAAGTAATGGACGGCGCCCGGATACACGACGATCGCGACGTCCGCGCCCTTGGCGCGCTGGCGGGCGGCCAGCGCCTGACATTCGGCGGGATTCGTCCAGTCGTCGTCACCGCCGATGAGGATCAGCACGGGCTTGACCGACAGCTCATTGATCAACGACTGGCAGGCGCCCGGATACATGCCGACCGCGGCGCCGAACCCCGGCGGTGGGATGTCGACGCCGCGCCGCTTCGCGCGCTCGGCCGTCGGACCGTTCACTGCGGCCAGCGAGAAGGCGCCGCCGTTCGACCAGCCGATGATGCCGATCCGCTCACGGTCGACGTCGGGCTGCGCTTGCAGCCAACGCAGCGCGCCGATGGCGTCGTCGAAGCGCGCCGTGTTCGGTAGATCGACGCCCGGCGTGCACTGCTCGCCGAGGCCACGTGAGGCCCACGAATCGACGGCGAGCGCGACGTAGCCGTGGTCCCGGAACCACCGGCCCCAATCACGGATCGAGCGCGACACGCCGTGACAGCCGTGCATGAGCACGATCGCAGGGAACGGCCCGGCGCCTCGCGGACGGAATTCTTCGGCTCGTACGCGCACCGGCTCGCGCGGCGTGACGTTGTCGAAGGCAACGCGACCGCTGGCACAGCCGGCAAGCACCACCGCAGCGAGCGCCAGCCAGCAGCCGTGGCGAGCCATACGTGGAGAATATACCGACACGTTCGGGTATAGAATCCGAGCATGACGAACGACGTGCGTCTCATCGTCTACAGCGACTACCTCTGACCCTGGTGCTATCCGGCGGCGGTTCGCCTCCGGCGCCTGCAGCTCGAGCTCGGACCCTCGCTCGTCATCGAGCACCGCGCGTTCCCATTGCGTCCGGAGCCGGTGACGCCGGTTGCGTTCAAGGGGACGTATCGCGAGGCGGGCTGGCAGCGGTGCGGAGCAATGTCCACGGCCGACGGCATCGCGTTCACGCCGTGGCCGCACGCCACGATGCCGAACTGGAGCCTGCCGGCGCTCGAGGCTGCCAAGTGCGTCATGCGGCAGGGTGAAGAGCTCTTCGAGCGCGTGCATCCGCGCCTGTACGAGGCGTACTTCACGAAGAGTCTCAACATCGCCGACCCGCGCGTCGTCGCCGACATCGTCGCCCCGGAGGGCGTCGACATCCCGCGTTTCAGGGCCGATCTCGAAGCTGGTGTCGGACGCGAGGGCGTGGTGAAGGACTACGAGGCGGCCGTCGCGGAAGGTGTGCGGTCCATTCCGACCGTGATCGTGCCGCAGACCGGCCGCGCGCTCGTCGGCCTCGTGGAGGCCGCCATGTATCGTGCCGCCGTCGAGGAAGCCGCCGGCTGAGCCTCGCTCCACCGCTGCTGTTCGGCGCCGATCCCACGCCCGGGATCGTTGCCGCGGCCCTCACCGACGACGGCCGCGGCATGCGGCTCTGGATCCGCGACGGCGCGGTGACGCGCGTCGAGACTGCCCCGTTCGCGCCGTTTTTGCTCGCCGGGGAAGAGACGCTCGTACGCGACGCGGGCGGCCTCGTCGAGCTGAGGGGCCTGGCGGGCGCGGGCGAGCTGCGCTGGCTCGCGCACTTCGAATCGTGGAGCGCCGCGCTCGCGGCGCGGGAGCGGTGCCGACAGTCGACGGGGCTGCCGGCCAACGCTCCCGAGGCGCCATATCGGTTCTTTCCCGATCCCGTGCACCAGTACATGCTGACGACGGGCCGCACGTCGTTCGGCGGCCTGCGCTTCGCCGACCTGCGACGCCTCGCGCTGGATATCGAAGTCGTGACCGAGGACGGCTACGAGTTTCCGTCGGCGGCGCGTGCCGGTGACCGCATCGTCGCCATCGCGCTCGCCGACTCGGCTGGCTTCAGTGAGGTGTTGCGCGGCGACCGTCTCGACGAGCCGGCGCTGCTCGAAGAATGCGGGCGGCGCATTCGCGAGCGCGACCCCGACGTGCTCGAGGGGCACAACGTCTTCCGATTCGACCTCGAGTATCTCGAGGCGCGCGCACGCCGCCACGGGGTCGTGCTGCGGTGGGGTCGCGACGGCAGCCTCGTGCGAAGCCGCCCGGCGCGGCTGCAGGTCGCCGAGCGGGCGATCGGGTTTCGGCGCTACGAGGTCGCGGGGCGCCATGTCATCGACACGTGGATGCTTGCTCAGCTGCACGATGTCGGCGCGCGCGATCTTCCCTCGTTCGGGCTCAAGGACATCGCGCGGCATCTCGGCGTGGCGGCGGTCGATCGGACGTATGTCGACGCATCGAACGTTGCGCGCGAGCTGGCCGCGGACGCCGACCGATTGATGGCCTACGCCGGCGACGACGCCGCCGAGACACTCGCCATCTCGGGGATTCTCTCGCCGCCGTACTTCGCCCAGGCGCGCCTCGTCCCGTTCGATTACCAGTCGACGACGCTGCGCGGATCGGCCGCCAAGGTCGACGCGCTGCTCCTGCGCGAGTACCTGCGCGCCGGCTGCGCGGTGCCCCGGCCGCGCGCGGGCACCGGCGTCGGCGGCGGCCTCACCGCGATCTGGCAGCAGGGCGTGGCGGCGCCGGTGCTGCACGTCGACGTGACCTCGCTCTATCCGTCGCTGATGATCGCCGGCCGCGTGGCCCCGGCGAGCGACGAGCTCGGTGTCTTCGCCGAGCTGTTGGCGCACCTCCGTGATGTGCGCGTGAACGCCAAACGTCAGGCCCAGACCGCGAGCGGCGATGATGAGCGCCGGCATCACCTCGCGCTCTCGCAGACGTTCAAGATCCTGATCAACTCGTTCTACGGCTACCTCGGATTCGGCTCCGCGCACTGGAACGACTTCGAGGCGGCCAACCGCGTGACGGCCGACGGTCGCGCGGTCGTGACGGCGATCGTCGCGCGACTCCGCGCACTCGGCGCCACACCGGTGGAGGCCGATACCGACGGCGTCTACTTCGTGCCGCCGCCCGGCCATCGTGCCGCGGACGACGCGCGGCTGCTCGACGCGCTGGCCGAGGCGCTGCCGGCAGGCATCACGCTCGAGCTCGACGGACGCTATCCGGCGATGTTCTCGTACAAGATGAAGACCTACGCGCTGCTCGACGAGCGCGGGCGCGTCGCCCTGAAGGGCTCCGCATTCCGATCGCGCGGGCTGGAGCCGTTCCAGCGGCGCCTCATCGACGAGCTCGTGCGCCTGCTCCTCGCCGGCCGCGGCGCGGACGCCAAAGCCGTCGTGGAGCGCTGGCTGGACGACTTCGCGGCGCACCGCGTGGACGTGCGCGCGTTCGCGCGCACCGAGACACTTCAAGAATCACTTGAGGTCTATCGTGAGCGTGTGGCCGCGGGTCTCCGGCCCGTCTCCGCGGCTTACGAGCTGGCGGCCGCGAGCGGGCGGGCGCTCCAGCCGGGCGATCAGATCTCTTATTACGTCGCGGGCCGGAGCGCGCGCGTCGCGGTCAACGAGGTGGCGAGGCTCGCGGGCACCTGGGATCCCGCGCGGCCCGACGAAAACGTCGAGTACTACCAGGCGAAGGTCCTGGAAACCTGGCAGCGCTTTCGGCGCTTCGCCGAGCAGGATGGTCTGGCGCCGTACGTCGAGGACGAGCCGGAGTCGCCCCAGCTGAGCTTGTTCTAGCGGCGCCAGCCGCCTCCGCCGCCCGGCGCGCCGCCCGGACGCCCGCCGCGGTCACCGCGCGGTCCGCCACCCGCACCGCGTTGCGGCTGCGGGCGTGCCTCGTCCACGACGAGGTTGCGGTCGCGGAACAGCCGGCCGTTCAGCATTTCGACCGCTTTGGTCGCCTCTTCCTTCGTGGCCATCTCGACGAAACCGAAGCCGCGCGGGCGCCCGGTGAACTGGTCCGTGATGATCCGCACGGTTTCCACGGTGCCGGCCTGCGCGAACAGCTCACGCAGATCCTCTTCCGTGGCCTGGAACGAAAGGTTGCCGACAAACAGCTTGGCCGCCATCGCGCGAACCTCCTGCCCTTGTTGCAAGCGGCGACATGGGGGGACCCCAGTCCAGCGTTACGGGAAGATAATGACAGGAGGCGACGCATGTCAAGGCGGCCAGTAAGAATATCTACGGATAGACGCCGCGTGTCGCGCCGCCGTCGACCGTGATGCAGATGCCGGTAATGAACGACGCCCGCGCGGATGCAAGGAAACAGACGACGTCGGCGATGTCTTCGGCCGTCGCGATGCGCCCGAGCTTGTATGGCGCCTCGGCGGCCGCCTGGAGCTCCGCGACGGTTTTGCCCGATGCCTTCGCCTGCTGCTCCATCAGCTGGTCCCAGCGCTCGGTTCGTGTCGCCGCCGGTGACACCGCAGTGACGAGGACACCGCATTCGGCACCCAGATCGGCCAGTCCCTTGGTGAAGTTGACCAGCGCGGCATTCGCGGCGCCGCCGGCGAGATACGTGGCCGTCGGATTACGCGCGGCGGCGCCGACGACGTTGATGATGCGGCCGCTACGCTGCGCGCGCATGATCGGAAACACCGCGCGCGCCATGCGGATGTAGCCCATCAGCTTCAGGCTCCAGTCGTCGAGCCATTGCGCGTCCGGAATGTCGAGAAACGCCCCGCCGCGGATCGCGCCCGCGTTGTTGACGAGCACGTCGACGCGACCGCACGCACGCCGCGCCTCCTCGATGACCCGCTCGACCTCCGTCAGCCGCGACAGGTCCGCACCGATCGCGATGGCGTCTCGCCGACTGCGCTCGCGCGCTTCGGCCGCCAGCTTGTCGAGCGCGGCCTTGTCGCGTGCCACCGCGACGACGCGCGCGCCCTCCGCCGCCATCCCGAGGGCGATCGCGCGGCCGATGCCGCGGCTGGCGCCCGTGACGATCACGACTTTGTCGGTCAGCTCCAGGTTCATACGCTCTCCTCTCTGTCAGGAAACGCCGGCGGCGTCGCGGACGGCAGCTGCGCCGCCGCGTGCGCCGTGGCCCGCGCGAAGGCATCGAACTGGCGGCCGCCGAGCCGCCCGCCGGAAAGCCGCCGGGCGGCCTCGTGCAGCAGTGAGCGGGCGCCCGCGATATTACCGTTGGCGAGATGCTGCCATCCCACCGCAGCCTGGATCACGCCCTGGAGCGGCTCACGGTCCTCGCCGCGCGCCACCATCCAGTGCGGCTCGAGCCATTCGTGCACCTCGAAATAGAGGCCGGCGTCGTAGAGTCGCGCCGCCGCGTCGAGCGCGGCGTCGAGATCCGGCGCATCGCCGACGGGCAACACCGCGAGCGCCTCGCTCGCACGTCGAGCCCGGGCCGCCAGCAGCGGCGCCCATTCGCCCTGCTCGTTGTCCAGCCACGCGTGAGGCTCGGCGACCAGCGCGGTGAGCGTTCGCCGCGCGCGCGCATCGCCGACGGCGTCGACGATGGTCGCGGCCAGGCGGTTACGCAAGGCGAGCGGCAGCGTCGGGATCAAACGCTCGATCGCGGCTCTGACTCCGTGCTCGGCGACGGCGGGTAGGCGTGTCCGGAGACATCGGCGACGGCGCCCGGCATGCGCGACTCGCGGACCGTACGAGGCAGCCGCTCGGTGCGGCTGCCCGCGATGAGATCGTGAATGGCGCGCTTGTCCTTGCGCAAACCACCGATGAGCTGGCCGACGCCCAGCAAGAACACCAGCGTGATCCAGAACGCCATCGCGCGCAGGAACGCGGCGCCGAGCGGCAGCAGGCCGCCGTCGAGCGCGACGACGCGCACACGCATCACGAGCTTGCCGAGCGTCTGACCCGCGATGGCGTAGAGCACCGTCGGGTACACCACCGCGAACACCAGCGTGAAGAAGCCGACCGGGCCCATCGCCTGCTCGCTGCCCACGCGAAACCGCGCAATCGCGATCCCGCGCAACAGCAGCTGGGCAACGAAGATCACGGCAAGATCGATCGCGAACGCGACGAGCCGCACCCAGAAGCCCGCGGGGTGCGTCGCCCCGAAAGCCGGCACGTTCATGGCGCGTATAATACGCGCATGATCTCGGTGCGCGACGGGCAAGCGCAGATCCTCGCCCGCGTCGGCGCGCCGCTGGCTCCCGAGCTCGTTCCGCTCGCGCGAGCGCTCGGCCGTGTCCTCAGCGACGACTTCGCCGCGCCGTTCGACGTGCCGCCCGCGGACAACTCCGCGGTCGACGGCTACGCCGTCGGCAGCGCGGACATTCCGCTGCGCGACACGCGCGAGCTCGTGGTCGTCGGCGACCTCGCCGCCGGCTCCGTCTTCGACGGCGCGCTCGGTGGGGGCGAGGCGCTGCGCATCATGACGGGCGCCCCCATGCCCGCGGGCGCGGACACCGTCTATCCACAAGAGCTCGTGCAGCGCGAAGGTGACTGGGTGCGGGTCGGCCCGATCGACAAAGGCACGAACGTGCGCCGCGCCGGCGAGGACGTCGCGATCGGCCAGACGGTGATCGAAGCCGGCACGGTGCTGCGACCGCAGGAGATCGGCCTCGTCGCCTCGCTCGGCGCCTGGCAGCTGTCGGTGCGACGACGACCGCGCGTGGCGCTCATGTCCACCGGCGACGAGGTGGCCGAGCCCGGCACGCCGCGACGCGCGGGTCAGATCTACGATGCGAACCGCTTCACGCTGCGCGGCGTGATCGAGCAGTGCGGCGGCGAGGTCACCGACCTCGGGATCGTGCCCGACGTGCGCGACACCCTGCGCACGGCGCTTCGCGATGCCGCACGCGCCGCCGACGTCGTCATCACGTCGGGCGGCGTGTCCGTCGGCGTCTACGATCTCGTCAAGGATGTGCTGCAAGAGGTCGGCGCGATCGACTTCTGGCAGGTCGCGATGCAGCCCGGGCGGCCGTTCGCCGTCGGCCGCATCGGCAATGCGCTGTTCTTCGGCTTGCCCGGCAATCCGGTGGCGTCGCTGCTGTCATTCATGCTGTTCGTTCGGCCGGCGCTCTACAAGCTCGCGGGCCGCCGCCGCCTCTTTCCCGCCACGTGGCAGGCGCGCGCGATCGAGCCCATGCGCAAGAAGTCCGGCCGCACCGAGTACAAGCGCGGCATTCTGCGCTTTCGCGACGAGCAGTGGGAGGTGTGCACGACGGGGCCGCAGGGGTCGGGCATCCTGTTCTCAATGGTCGCCGGCAACTGCCTCGTCGTGCTCGACGAGGGACGCGGCGACGTCGCGGCCGGCGAGATCGTGACCGTCGAGCCGTTCGATACGCTGTGACGACGGCCACCGCGGTCACCGTCGAGCTGATCGATCGCGTGCGCGACACCCTGCCCGCGCTGCTCGCCGACGCGCGGCGACGCCTGCCCCACCTCGCGTATGCCGACATCCGGCTCGAAGTCGTCCAGAGCCGGCACGCCATCGCGGAAAACGGGGCGGAGCGCTCCTCCGGCGACGACTACGCGTGCACGGCGGGTATCCGCGTGCTGGCCGGCGAGCGCATGATCGCGCCCGGCTGGATCGGCGTCGTGCTCGGCGCGGCGGACGTACCGCAGCTCGAGCGGCGGCTCGCCGAAGCGCTCGAGCGCGCGTACCGCCGCGCGATGGCCAACGCCGAGCACAAGGCGGCGGCACGCGAGAAGTTCGGGCCGCTCGGCGAGGCGCTCGCGGATCTGGGCCTGCACGCGATCGGCGTGCGGCGTGATGTGGTACCCGCGGTCTACGAGGTCGATCCGCGCAGCGTGCCGCTGGCGGACATGATCGCCGTCGCCGTCGACGTCTCGCGCGCGATCGCGGCCGCCCAGCCGACCGTGCGCTACAACTGGGTCCCGGTGTTGTGCCAGCTCACGCGCGAGCTGTTCGTCTCGACGGAGGGCACGTCGATCGACCAGGCGTTCGCGCTGACGCAGGGCGCGGCGTCCGTGGTGGCGGTCGGCCCAGAGACGAGCCAGGAGCTGTACGACGTGATGGGGCATCAGCGCGGGTGGGAAGTCATTTCGCGCGGCGTCGACGACCCGTTGCTCACGTTTCTGCCGTTCCGCGACTTCGCGCTCGCGCTCGCGCGCGACGCCGCCGAGCTTGCTGCGGCGCCCGCGCTGCCGACGTCCGACCGCGAGGTGGTCGTCGTCACCGATCCGCACTACAACACGCTGGTCTCCCACGAGATCGTCGGCCATCCGGCCGAGCTCGACCGCGCGCTGAAGATGGAGACCGCATACGCGGGCCGGTCGTGGCTGCTCGGCGATCTCGACGCCCATCACGTCGGCCAGCGCATCGCGTCGCCGCTCGTCACGGCGTATTCGGATCCGTCCCTGCCCGGCTACGGCCACTACGCCTACGACCACGAGGGCACGCCGGCGCGGCGTGTCACGCACATCGAGCGCGGGATCTTCCGCGGCTTCATGAACAGCCGGCAGACGGCCGCCGTGTTCGGCGGCGAGCCCAACGGCCACTTCAAAGCGACGAGTGCCGCGCTCGTGCCGCTGATCCGCATGTCGAACACGGTCTTCGCGGGCGGCGACACCGACCCCGCGCGCGTCATCGGCGACGTGGATCGCGGCTACTACCTCGTCGGTCACCGCATCCCCTCGATCGCCGAGAGCCGTGAGAATTTCCGCATCTCGGCGCGGAAGGTCTACGCGATCGAGCGCGGCGAGCTGACGCGGCTCTATCGCGACGGCGGCATCGCGGCCGACACGCGCGACTACCTGATGCACGTCGACGCGGTCGGGCGCGACTTCCGTCTCTATCCCATCCCGAACTGCGGCAAAGGTCAGCCGATGCAGAGCAAGAAGCTGGGCAACGGCGGGCCGACGATGCGCAGCCGCGCCCGGGTGCTCGGAGGCTGACGATGCGTTTGGCGCTCGGATCGGTGGTGGCGGCGGCAATCGTCCTCATCGGCGCGGCGCCGGCCGCGCCGCCCGACCACCCGGTGAACTTCATCACGGTCGACGAGCTCAAGGCGGCACTCGACGGCGGACAGAAGTGGGACATCATCGACGTCCGCAATTGGGACGCCTACGTCGAGATGCACATCAAGGGCGCGCGCTCGATGCCGCTGCGCAGCGTCGAGCGCCGCGCGTCCGAAATCAGCAAAACCGGGTTCGTCGTCTTCTACTGAACGTGCCCGCACGCGCTGTCCCGTGGGGCCAGCAACATCCTGTACGCGCTCGGCTGGCGCAATCAGCGGGTGCTCGAGGAAGGACTGCCCGGCTGGCACGCAAAGGGATATCCCGTCCAGGGCACGAACGTCTCCAACGATCCCAAGCACTGACGTACGACCTTCGTGAACGCGGCGGCCCGCCTGTGATGCCGCACTCGCACCGAAAATGGCTCGCCTGTACGCCGCTCGCTCGCTCGGGCGTGACTCGCTGTACCCCCCATCCCCCACAGG
>JBKOUQ010000288.1:0-3710 GCA_046723475.1 Candidatus Methylomirabilota bacterium | reverse complement strand
GGGTTCGACGGCGGGGAAGCGCGAGCGCTTCCCCGGCACGCACCGCGCCTATTTCCGCGCCAGCTCGTCGATGAAGAGGTCGTACATCACGGAGCCCGGGTTGTACTTGCCGAGCGTCTTCGACGTCGCGTATGGCGAGTGCACGTACACGACCGGAACGCCGTGGTGCTCGCTGCGCAGCCGGGTGAAGACGTTACGCATCAGCGCGTTGATCTTGTCGCGGTCCGTCTGACGCATGACCTGGGCGAGCATCCCATCGATCTCGGGATCGTTGACGGTGTCGGTGAGCTTCGATGGCGAGTAGGCCATCTTGTCCAGCAGCGCGTACGTGCCGATCCAGTCGCGATTCGCGATGTTGTAGTAACCGACGATCCCGGGGCCCTTGCGATCGACCCATAGCTTGCGAAACGCCGGGTAGTCGACCGGGATGAGCTTGCTCTTCACGCCGATCTTCTCCCAGTAGCCCGCGATCGCCTCCGCGAACGCCTTGCCCTCGGCGAAGCCGGGCAGCTGGAACGCATAGACGTCCAGCGGGAAGCCGCCGGCCAGCCCCGCGTCCGCGAGCAGCTTCTTGGCGCGCGCAACGTCGTACGGATACGCCATGTCGGGCGTGACCTTGAAGCCGATTTCCTTGAACGACCACGAGAGCCCCATCGGGATCGCGGCCGGCTCGGCGTAGCCGCCGAAGATCGACTGCGCGATCTCGGCCCGATCGATGGCTACGTTCAGCGCCTCGCGCACGCGCTTGTCCTTCGTCGGTCCCGTCCGGCCGTCGGGGCCGAGCACCCACCACATGTGGATGATCGCTTCTTCCTTGCGCATGTGGACCGGGAAGCCTTCCTGCTCGAGCTCCTTGACGCGGTCCCGGCTGACGTCGGCGATGTCGACCTCACCGCGGCGGAGCAGCGCGATGCGCGTCGTCTCCTCGGGGACGAGCCGGAACGTAATCGTCTTGTACTTTGGCACGCCGATGCGCCAGTGGGTGTCGACGGCGGCCAGCTTGATGTGCGACCCGACCACTTGCTCCACGAACTTGTAGGGGCCTGTCCCGATCGGCTTGCGGGCGAAGACGTCGTCGCCGTTGGCCTCGATGTACTTCTTCGGCAGCACCATGCCCTCGGTGGAGAGCGAGCGCGATAGATACGTCGGAATGATGAGCGTCGGCTCCTTGGTGACGATCACGACGCGGTCGGGCGCGGGCGTCTCGATGTCGGTGATCAGCGCGCGCAGCGGTCCGGCGTACCCGGTGGTCGAACGCTTGCTCATCGCGCGCTGCAGGCTGAACTTGACGTCGTCCGACGTCATCTCGGTGCCGTCGTGGAACTTGACGCCGCGGCGCAGCTGGAACGTCCAGCGCTTGTGGTCGACCGATGGCTCCCACTTGGTCGCCAGGCCGCCCGCCTGTGTCGGTTGGCCGTCCGGCGTGACGCCGACCAGATAGTCGAACATCAGCGAGAGGTAGTACTTGACGTTGTGGCCCTGCAGCACCGGGTCGACCGTCTCGGCCGAGAAGCTCGCAAGCGCCACGGTCAGCTCGGTTTTTCCCTGTGCGGACGCCGCGCCGGCTGCGAAACCCAGCACGACCAAGGCAAGCAGCGAAGTCAGGAACCAACGGGTCATTGATGTCATGGGGTGGGGTCCTCCGCGAGGCCAAGACCCTATCGCGGGACGGCCGGACCGCGCAAGCGCTAGACGGCCGGAAGCCCGCCGAGCACCGAGCGGCTCAGCCCCGGGTGCTCGGTCCACGCGGTGCGGAGCTTGCGCGTCGCCTCGATCCAGTCCGCGCCGCGCGGCAACACGACGCCGCCCGACCGAACGCCATAGACGCGCGGGTCATCCACGCCGGGCGGTTCCTCATCACGGTCGCGGAGCGCCTTGGCAGCTTCGATCAGACGGCGTCGCGTGCGAATCACCATCGCGTCGCTCGTGCCGAGGTGCTCGCCCGTGCGATCGTAGATCGGCCCCATGCTTTCGGTGACGGCCTGGTCCTGCATGTGGATGCTGCCGATGCCGGAGTAGCTGACCGTCTTCTGCTCCTTGCGATCGATCAAATAGTCGTTGCTCTCGTCGGCGACGCAGCGAAAGCGGCCGTACCAGTCGGTCGTATTCGGCAGCGTCTCCGGTGGGCCGAGAGCCTGGCGGCCGGCGTGGCGCGCGGGCGGTGGCGCGCCGTGCGTGATCAGGAACGCCAGGGTGTGCTCGTCGTCCATCGGCACCCAGGCGCGCACGCGAATCTCGAGACCGAGCACGCCGGTCGGCACCATCGCGTAGAACGGGAACAGGAAGTTCGCGATCCGCCAGTATTCGGTATCCGGCTCGGCGGGGCGGCGCGCGCCGTACATGACGCCGAACTCCGTGTCGCTCACCTCGTAGCGGGGCGCGCGATCGGTCAGCGCATAGCGTGCCCACGTACCCTCGGGCACTTCGGAGGCGTCGACGCTGCCGAGATGCAGGTACACGGTGTGACCGGTGTCGATGTCGCCCTCGAGCGCTTGCATCCAGTTGCACGTGCGCTGATAGACCTGAATCGTGCTGCCCGCGAGCATCGTCGCTTCCAGGTCCGGCAGCGGCGGCGGCGTGGGGCGCGGCCCGAGATATGCCCAGATCAGGCCGCCGCGCTCGACGCACGGATAGGCACGGGCGCGGACCTTGTCCTTGAACGTGCTCGTGGCCGGCTCGATCGGCATGTCGACGCAGCGGCCGGTCACGTCGAACTTCCAGCCGTGATACACGCAGCGCAGTCCTTCTTGCTCATTGCGACCGTAGAACAAGCTCGCGCCGCGATGCGGACAGCTGTTCTGCATCAGCCCAACCGCGCCCGACGACACACGGAAGGCGACGAGGTGTTCGCCGAGCAGGCGCACACGCAGCGGCGCGCCGTCACGCTCGGGCAGCTCGCTCGACAATGCGGTGGGGATCCAGTATTGCCGCATCAGGTTGCCCATGGGCGTTCCTGGTCCGACCCGACACAAGAGCTCGTTGTCGTCGCGACTCAGCATTGGGCGCCTCCCGGTGCACCGCTCGCCGGTGCGCCGATGGTACACTCGCCGTCACCCGACGCAAGGAGCGCTGCCAATGACGGAATCCGCGCTGCCGCCGCTGCTGTCGAGTGACGGACACCTGGAAGTTCAGCCCGAGCGCTGGACGCCGCGCATGCCGGCGAAGTATCGCGAGCGCGCGCCACGCACGGTGAAGCTGCCCGACGCCGGCGACGCGATCCTCGTCGAGGGCCAGCCGCCGTATCCCGCGCCGTTTCTCGACCTGCGCGCGGGCCGCACCAACGAGACGTGGCAGCCGTTCGGCACGACCGTCGAGGGGACGGCGGGCGTCGGTCCGCCGGAGCAGCGACTGCGCGAGCAAGACATGGACGGATTGCTGGCCGAGGTGCTCTTCCCGAATATGCAGGTCGGCCCCCGGCTGTGGCGCGGCATGGCCGACAACGATCTGTATCGCGCGACCGTGCGCGCGTACAACGACTGGCTGGCCGAGGAGTATTGCGTCGTCGAGCGTGAGCGTCTCATCGGCCTGGGCGTGATCCCGTGGACGAATCTCGACGACGCGCTCGCCGAGCTCGAGCACTGCGCGCGGCTCGGCCTCAAGGGCGTGAACCTCGGCGTGTTCCCCAACGGCAGGTCATATCCGCGCCCGGAGGACGATCGGTTCTGGTCGGCGGCGATCGAGATGAAGATGCCGCTCACGGTGCACGTGGG
>JBKOUQ010000211.1:0-16894 GCA_046723475.1 Candidatus Methylomirabilota bacterium | reverse complement strand
GTACCGAATGATCGCGGGGTAGAGCAGCGTCAGCGCGATCATCAGCGCGTAGAGCGCGAACGCCGCCAGGAACTTGCCGAGCAGCACCGCACCGTCGCGTACGGGGTACGTCAGCAGCAGCTCGATCGTCCCGCTGCGTCGCTCCTCGGCGAAGAGCCGCATCGTCAGCAGCGGCATGAGGAGCAGGAGGATCACGCTGAAGTTCGAGAACAGCGGCCTCAGCACGCCATCCGTCACGTTCAGGCCACCGCCCATCGGATTCATCGCCGACTGCATCGACACGCGCGCGTAGTAGTTGAAGATCGAATAGAAGAAGTACCCGGCGATGAAGAGAAAGACGGCCATGATGACCCACGCCACGGGGGACGTGAAGTAGAGCCGCATCTCCTTCTTGAAGATCGGCCACACCTTCACGCGCGCTGCTCCCCGGCCGTCACCGCGTCTGGCTCGGCCTGCTCGCCGGCGACGATGTGCAGGAAGACTTCTTCGAGGGTCATGCCCATGCGCCGCAGCTCGCGCAGCTCCCATCGCTGTTGCGCGGCGAGCTGGAAGACCTCACGGCGCACGTCGCGCCCGCGCGACGACTCGACGACGTAGCGTCCGATGCCGTCGGCGGCCGGCAGATCCGTCACGGACACGACACCGGGGATCACCCGCAACGCCTCGCGCACGGCGGCCGGCGACGGTCCGCCGATCTCGACCTCGACCCGGGAGGTCGGGAAGAACTTCTCGACGAGCGTGTCGATCGGCCCCTGCGCGACGACCACGCCCTTGTTGATGATCACCACCGAGGAGCACACCATCGACACCTCGGGGAGGATGTGCGTCGAGAGAATCACCGTGTGGTCGCCGGCGAGCGACTTGATCAGCTCGCGGATCTCGGTGATCTGCCGGGGATCGAGACCGATCGTCGGCTCGTCGAGGATGAGCACGGCCGGGTCGCTGACGATCGCCTGCGCCAGGCCCACCCGCTGCCGATAGCCCTTGGAGAGCTTGCCGATGAGCCGGTTTTGCACGTCGGAGATGCGGCAGCGCTCCATCGTCTCGGCCACGCGCTTCTTGCGGTCGGCGCGCGACACGCCCTTGGTCTCGGCCACGAACTCGAGGTACGGCGCCACACGCAGGTCGGTGTAGAGCGGCACGCTCTCCGGCAGGTAGCCGATCCGGCGGCGCACGTCCATCGACTGGCGGAAGACGTCGTAGCCGGCCACCTTTGCGCTGCCACCGCTGGCGGGCATGAAGCACGACAGGATCCGCATCGTGGTCGATTTGCCCGCGCCGTTCGGACCGAGGAATCCGACGATCTCACCGGGCGCGACGTTGAAGGAAACGTCACGGATCGCGGTGACGGGGCCGTAATATTTTGTGAGGTTCTGTACTTCGATCATCCGGCCGACTTTGGATTATACAGCCGGCGGCTCCGAGGGCAATGAAACAGGCATGATGGCGGCCAGCCACCCCGGGACCGCAATCATCTTCGACGTGGCCGGGTCCCAGCAGGCGTGCAGCGTAGACCCGGACGCCACGCGCTCGCCGCGGTCGTTGACCAGCTCGTAGCCGAAGCGGAACGACGCCCGCTTACGCTCGGCGATCCAGCAGCGCGCCTCCAAGAGGTCGTCCAGCACGGCGGGCTTGTGATAGCGGACGAGCGCCTCCACCACCGGCATGTGGACCTTCTGATCGACGTCGGACATCGCGTGGCCTTGCTGGCGCAGGAACTCGACGCGCGCGACCTCGAAATAGACGAGGTAGTTCGCGTAGTAGACGACCTTCATGCAGTCGGTCTCGGCGTAGCGGACGCGGATCTTGGTCGTCGCGATCACAGGTACTGGCCGTACCGGATCTTCTCGACGACGCTGCGCACGCGCTTGTAGCGGTCGATCGCGTCCAGCAGATCCTGCGTCGTCACGAGCGACGCGTCGCCGCCCTCGGCCGCGCGGTGCACCTTCTCCTCGAGCGCCCGGCGCAGGATCTCCGTGATGTCCGCGCCACTCATGCCGCCCATCGTCGGCAGCGCCTTGCGATAGTCGACGGGCTCGAACAGCGTGCGGCCGGCGGTCTTCTCCATGCGGGTCTTGAGCAGCTCGAGGATCTCGCGCTGCTCGTCGGCGTCCGGGAGCGTCACCTCGACGAGGTGATCGAGACGGCCGGGTGCGACGAGTGCCGAGTCGACGGCGTCCGTCCGGCTCGTGGAGGCGATGACGAGGATGCGTGCGGTTGCCGGCACGCCGTCGAGCCGCTCACACAGCGTCGCCACGAGCCGCGCGCTCGCCTCGCGAGCCTGCGGCGGAGGCAACAGGTGCTCGAGGGAGAGCGCCTCGGCCTCGTCGAGGAACAGCACCGCCTTGCCCTCGCCGATGGCAATCCTCAGAATCTCCTGCAGCAGATCGCCGGTGTTCGCGGCGAACTTCGACGTCAGGTTGAAGAGCTTGACGTGGTAGAAGATCGCGCCCGCGGAGGACGCGAGCGCGCGCGCCAGCTTTGACTTGCCCGTGCCGGGCGGCCCGTACAGGAGCACGCCCTTGGGCGGGCTGATGCCCCACTGCTCGTACAGCTCCGCCTTCGTGAGCGCGTACGCGAATCCGCGCAGCGTGGCCTTCGCCTGGACCAGCCCGCCGACGTCGTCGAATGACACGCTCGGCCGGATGTCCGTCTCGACGCGACCGGTGAGGTCGCCGAACTTCTCGCCCAGCTTGGCGAAGACGTCCTCGATGCGGCGCTGCAGCGCCCAGCGAAGGTCGTCCGCTTCGAGCTTGGACATTGGCCGCAGTATACCCGTCCGGCTCACTTGGCGGCGTCCGCCGGGCGCGCCAGTCCCATTGACAGTGCCGCGCCGATCAGGAGCGAGAACGCGAGAATGCTCCACATGGACGCGTAGCCGAGAACGTGCGCGACCCAGCCGAACAGGAAGGCGCCGGCGGCCTGGCCCACCAGGAACATCGCGCTGAACACGCCGACCGCCGTCGCCCGCCGGGCCGGGCGCGCGAGGTCGGTCACGAGCGCGGCGAGGCCGGGGTACAGAAAGCCGTGCGCGCCGCCCGACAGCAGCCCGGCGAGAAACAGCACCGGGACGACGGGAATGGAGCTCGTGCGCGTGACGAGCATTCCGACGACGGCGAGCAGCGCCGGCGCGGTCGCCTGCAGGAACATCGACGGGATGATGACAGCACGCCGGCCGCGTGTGTCGATGAGCCGGCCGCCGAACACGCGGACGGCGATCGCAGCGCCCGCGTACGCCGTGTAGAACAGCGACAACGTCGTGACGGCGAGGCTCTGCGCGAACGTCGGCAGGAATGCGAAGATGCTGCCCGACCCGAGTCCGAAGAAGACGCTCACGACCATGTGGCGCTGCACAACGTCGGGCAGGGTCGCGAGAATCCAGCCCGGTGCAGGTGCCGCGGCCGCCTCGCGGCGCGGACCCGCCAGACGCAGGACGAGCGCGAGCGGCAGCGTTCCGAGCAGCGCCGAGAGCGCGAACAGCATCCGGAAGCTCGTGCGCCGTATGACCCACTCGCCGAGCAACGGCGCGACCGCGGTCGCCACAAATCCAGAGACGCCGAAGATGCCCAACGCCCAGCCGCGCTGCGCCATGGGGACGAGGTCGACGACGAACGAGAACATCGCGACGAAGTACACGGAAAACCCGATGCCGTGCAGCGCGCGCACGAGCGCGAACACCCCGATCGAGTCGAATGCGAGGGCGAGAACCGAGGCGGCGAGCACCAGCGCCGTGCCCGCCACCATGAAGACGCGACGGCCTACCGCGTCGACCCATGGACCGACGAGCGGTTGGCACACGATGCCGACGGCGCTGTAGATCCCCATGACGACGCCGATGGCGATCTCCGTGCCGCCGAGCGCGTGGATGTGCAACGGCAGCAGCACGTAGCCATTGAGGGCCAGGCTGAAGAAGAAGTTCGTCAGCGTCGCCCGCACAAACGTGTTGTGTGCGAGAATCGCGGACGACACGCGGCCGATTATCGCATGCTGACCATCGACGCCACGCTGCGCGGCGCTGTCACCGGCACCGGCGACGAGCGCACGATCACCCTCGATCCCGCATTTGGCGGACTGCCGGAGACCGCGCACGGTGGGTCCGTTCTGGCGCTGTTCGACACGCTCGCCTCTCGCCGCGGCCCGCGCACCGTGCGCGGGCGCTACCTACGTCGGGTGCCGCTCGGCGTGCCGTTGACGCTCGCGCTGTCGCGTGACGCGGTTGGGCTCGGCTGTCGCGTGGCGGAGCACGACGGCACGGTGCTCGTCGACGGTCGGGTCGCGCCGGCGGACACGACCGCGTGCGAGCCGACCGCCGCGCCGGATCGGGGCACGGAAGTGCCCGCCCGGGACGCCGAAACGGCGGCCCCAAACGCCGTACCGCTTCCCGTCTCCCTGACATGCCTAGCGTGCGGGCTCGAGAACCCGCTCGGTCTGCGAGCACGGCTGATGTTCGACGCGACGGCGGTCAGCACGGCGTGGACGCCACGACCGGAGTTTCGGACGCCCGACGGCGCGCTGTCACCGATCGTGCTCACGACACTGCTCGACGAGGCGGCATTCTGGCTGGGCGCGCTCGCCAGCGGCGAGTCCGGCATGACGACGGAGCTCTCGGTCACACTGCACGGCGACAACGCGGCCGACGGAGCTGTCTTCATCTCGGGCGCACGCGCAGCCGTGCGCCGGCGCGCCGACGATCCGCGCTACTGGGAGACACGGCTCAGCGCGACGGACGCGCGCGGACGGCCACTGGCGACGGCCGCTATCACGTTCGTCGCCGTGCGTGGCGCGGCGCGCCGGCTCGTCACGGGCATGCTAGCGATCAACCCGCCCGAGGTCGTGCGGCGCGCGTTTCCGGCCTACTGCCCGCCATAACGCGGCGTCGGCGAATCGTGGCCCCTGGACAGGCGCAACGTCGCGTCGATTTGCGTGCTCGAACGGGACACCGCACATCCCGGCCCCGATGGCGGTGTCCCGTTCGCGGCGCCGCTCACCCCTTGAGGTACTTGTCGAAAAACGCCACGCAGCGCTTCCAGCCGTCTTCCGCCGCGTCCTTGTTGTAGACCTGCGGGCGATCGTCCGAGAAGAACGCGTGCGGCGCTCCCGGGTACAGCACGAACTCGACGTTCGGATTGGTCTTCTTCAGCTCGGCCTCGAACGCCTTGACGTCAGCCGGCGCGATCCCCTGATCGGCCTCTCCGTACAGGCCGAGGACGGGCACCTTGATGCGCGGTGCCAGCGCGAAGGCATCGACGCCCGGCGCGTCGTTGAAGGTGCGCTTGACGTGGCCGTACCACGGCACGGCGGCCGTGACGTCGGGGTTGTCGGCGGTGAAGTGCAGCGTCAGCGCGCCGCCGCCGCAGAAGCCCGTCGCGCCGAGACGGTCGGGTCGTGCCCACGCCTGCGTCTTGGCGAAGTCCGCCGCGGCCCGGATGTCGCCCAGGTACTGTTTGCGCCCGACCGACGCGGAGATCTTTGCCATTTCGGGCTGCGCCTTGCCGAACATGAGACCTTCACGCGAGTACAGCTCCGGCGCGATCGCGTAGTAGCCCGCGTGCGCGAACCGGCGGACGACGTCCTTGTTGTGATCGTTGTTGCCGGTGAACCCGGAAATGACGACGACGATCGGGTAGCGGCCCTCGCGCTCCGGGCGCGCGTCGTAGCCAGGAATTTTCGTGCCAGCCACGTTCAGCTCGACGTCGCGCGCCTGGATGCCCCGCGTATCGGTGATGATCGCTTGCGCCAGCGAGATGCCCGGGGTCAGCACGCCCCCCACGGTCGTAAAGGCGCCGAACTTCATGACTTCCCTGCGACTCAGCGGATTGACGGCCATGACAGCCTCCTCGCACAGATGGAGTGCGAACCGATGAACCCGCGCGACGCCGCCGCGGTTCCCGGACCTAGATCACGCCCCGAGCGTGCAGGTCCGTCAGCTCCTGGCGGCTGAGCCCGAGTCGCCCGCAGTAGACCTCCTCGTTGTCCGCGCCGATGCCGAGCGGCCCGGGGTGGCGCACCTCACCAGGCGTAAGCGACAGGTGCGGGATCACACCGGCCATGTGGAGCAGTCCGCCGAGCGGGCTCGGCACCGCCAGGATGTTGCCGCGCGCGCGAACCTGCGCATCATCGAAGATGTCGCGCACGCTCGCCACCCGCGAGCACGGGACTTCCGCGGCGTCGAGCCGGGCAAGCGCGTCGGCCGCATCCAGGCCGCCCACCCAGCCCGCAACCGCGCCGTCGACGTCCTGCCGGCGCGCGAGCCTCGCCGCCATCGTAGGGAACTCGGTCACGAGCCCGGGCTGGCTCATCGCCTTCACCGCGAGCCGCTCGAACATGCGGTCGTTCGTGCACGCGATGGCGATGAATCCACCGTCGCGCGTCGCGTAGTGGTTGTGTGGCACGACGTACTCCGTGGCCGAGCCGATGCGCTCGCGCACGTAGCCGGTCGCGCCGTGGACCGGGATCAGCTCGTCGAGCATCCGGAGCATCGGCTCGTAGAGGCCGACATCGACGACCTGGCCCTCGCCCGTTCGGTCGCGGTGCCGCAGCGCAGTGAGGGCGCCGAACGCACCGAACGTGCCGGCCAGATAGTCCGGGATCGTCGGCGTGCCGGGACTGACGGGCGGACGATCGGGATAGCCCGACAGGTATGAAGCGCCGCTCACGGCGGCCGCGATCCGGCCGAAGCCGGGCCGCTCACGCGCCGGGCCCGTCTGGCCGAACGCCGAGATCCGAACCATGACGAGGCCGCGGTTGAGGGCGTGAAGCTCGGGCCAGCCGAGACCCCAGCGCTCCATCGTTCCCGGCCGGAAGTTCTCGGCCAGCACGTCGGCGGAGGCGGCGAGCCGCTTCAGCAACGCCTGCCCCTCCGGCACACGCAGGTTGCACGTGATCGACTTCTTGTTGCGCGATTCGACAAGCCACCAGTCCGGCTGACCGCTCGCTGCGCGCCGGCCAAGTCGACGCAGGTCGTCGCCGATCCCGGGCTGCTCGATCTTGATGACCGTCGCGCCGAACTCGCCGAGCAGCGTGCAGCAGAACGGCGCGGCGACGAACGTCGCGCAATCGAGCACCGTGAGGCCGTCGAGCGCCTGCACTAGGTACGGCGGTCCGCCGGCGCCGGTGGCGTGCGTTCCGCATCGATCCACACCTGCCACTCGACGGGCGCGTGACCGATCGCGACCTTCCCGCCGTTGCGGACGAGCGGCGTGCGAAGCAGTCGCGGCTCGATCAGCGCGCGCTCGAGCAGACGTTGGGGCGAGTCCAGCGCGACGCGCAATCCCATGCCTTTGTACGTCGCGCCTTCCTTGTCGATCAGCGCCGCGGGTCCGAACCGGTCGGCGAAGCGCCGCAACTCGCCCTTCGACGCCGGGCGCTCCTTGAGGTCGACGAAGTGCACGGCGATGCGGCGCTCGGCGAAGAAGCGCAGTGCCTTGCGGGTGTCCTGGCAGTTCTGGAAGCCGAAGATTTGAACGTTCATTCAGGCAACTGCGCTTTCGCGGTCGCCGCGGCGGCTTTCAAGTCGTCCCACACACTCATCGGCACGGGCGGGTGGCCGAGCGGGTTCGTGCGGCCGCTTCGCTCGCCGTGATAGTCGGAGCCGCCGGTCACGATCAGTCCGTGCGTGCGCGCCAGCTCGGTGTAGTGCGCGGTCTGTGCCGCGGAGTGCTCGGCGTAGATCGCCTCGATCCCCATGAGACCCGCGTCGATCAGCTCGGGCAGCAGCGCGTCGCGGTCGGCGAGACCCGGATGCGCGAACACCGGCACACCGCCGGCCCGGCGGATGACGCGGACGGCGTCCGCGGGCGTCAGCCGGCGGCGCGGCACGTTCGCCGGACCGTTGGCGTGCAGGTACCGATCGAACGCTTCGCGCACCGATTTCACGTATCCGCGCTGCACCATCGCCTGCGCGACGTGCGGACGCCCGGCCGAGCCTTCGTTCACCAGCGCGAACACCTCGGCGGGATCGATCGGCATCCCGAGCTCGGCCAAACGCGCCAGGATGCGATGCACGCGCGCGGCCCGCTCGGCCCGCTGCTCGCGCAGGAAGTCCTGGAACCACGCCGCCTCGTAGTCGACGTAATAGCCGAGCACGTGAACCTCGGCGCCGGGTACGTCACAGTTGATCTCGAGTCCCGGCACGATCGCCAGTGGCGGCTGCTGCGAGGCTTCGTCGATCGCGTCGGCGAGGGCCTCGGTCGAATCGTGATCGGTCACCGCGAGCACGCGCACGCCGCGGCGCGCCGCGGCCCGCACGAGCTCGCGCGGCGTCAACGTGCCGTCGGAGGCGGTGGTATGCGAGTGGAGATCTACGCCCCCGGTCATTCTTGCTGGGGGCCCCGAAATGGCCCCCAGACCCCCACACGCTTGGACGCGCCCCGGCGAAGCCGTGGCGCGCCTCGGATCCACGCTTGCCCGGTCATTCTTGCGACATCAGATAAGAGAGCATCGTGCGGACCGGCGCGCCGGTGGCGCCCTTGGGCCCGATCGCCGTCTCCTTCTCGACGAATGCCGGGCCCGCGATGTCGAGGTGCGCCCACGGCCGCGCGCCGGCAAATTCCTTCAGGAAGAGCGCGGCCGTGATGGCGCCGCCGCCGCGCGGTCCGACGTTGTTGAAGTCGGCGACGTCGCTCTTCAGGTTGTCGCGATAGTCGTCGAGCAGTGGCATCTGCCACACGCGCTCGCCCGCATCGTCCGCGGCCGCGAGAATCCGCTTCGCGAGCTTGTCGTCGTTGGTGAACAGCCCCGAACACAGCGGGCCGAGCGCCACCACGCACGCGCCGGTGAGGGTCGCCATGTCGATGACTTCGTCCGCGCCGATCTTGTCCGCGGCATAGCAGAGGGCATCGGCGAGCGTGAGGCGCCCCTCGGCGTCCGTGTTGCCGATTTCCACGGTCGTGCCGTTCATCGCGCGCAGCACGTCGCCCGGGCGAATGGCCGAGCCCGATGGCATGTTCTCCGTGGCGGCGATCAGCCCGTGCACCTCCACCGCGGGCGCGAGCCGCGGCAGCGCGCGCATGATCCCGAGCACGGCGGCAGCGCCCGACATGTCGTCCTTCATGCGCAGCATGCCCTCGGCCGACTTCAGGTCGAGCCCGCCGGAGTCGAACGTGATGCCCTTGCCGATGATCGCGACGCGCCGGCGCCGCCGACCCGACGGCGTGTACGAGAGATGAATGAATTTTGGCGGCTGCTCGCTTCCGGCGGCCACGCCGAGGAAGAGGCCCATGCCGAGCTTCTCGCACTCCGCGCGGTCGAGGACGGTGAGCGCGAGCTTGGGCTCGCGGGCGATCTCTGCGGCCACGTCCGCGAGATACGTCGGATGCACGTCGTTGGCGGGACTGTTCACGAGGTCACGCGCGAAGCACGTCGCATCGCCGAACACCTCGCCGGTGCGCGTGCCGTCGGCGGTCTCACGGCGCCGGCGCCCGTCGGGCTCGACGACGGTCAGCGTCTCGACGCGCTTGTCCGCCTTCTCGCGCTTGTAGCGCTCGAACGTGTACGCGCCGAGCACCGCGCCCTCGGTGACGGCGTGCGCGCGCGAGCGGGTCGGCAGCCGGTCGCCGAGCACGTCGATCGCCACGGATCTGGCGCCCAGGTCGCGCGCCCGGCGTAACCCGCTCGCCGCCGCGCGACGAACCGTTTCGAGCGTGAGCTCGACGCGCTTGCCGAGACCGACGACGATGACGCGGCCGGCGGGGATGCGGCCGGCCGTATGCACGTGCGTGACCTGCGCGCGCTTGGCGCCGAAGCGCTCGGCGCGCAGCACGTCGCCGAGCTGGCCGCCGAGGGCGCGGTCGACTCGCGCCGCGACGTTACGCAGCTTCGCCTCCTCCGCGTAGATGCCGACGACAATCGCATCCGTCTTGCTCGCTTCGAGTGACTCTCCCGCGACGTCGATCTTCACGCCCCACCTCCGGCCGCCAGCGCGACGGCGCGGCGGATCATGTCCATGAGCCCGTCCGTCGTGAGAAGTCGGTCGACCTCGTCGATCGGCACCCAGCGCACTTCGGCCGCATCGTCGCCCGCCGTGATCGCCTCGTCATCGGACTCGGGAAACGCCAGGTAGTCCACCAGCAGCCAATGATAGCGAACGCGTCCGTCGGCATCGCGCGTGACCCGGTCCAGCACACCCGCGAGACCCGCGACGCGCACCTTGATGCCGCACTCCTCCTCGACCTCTCGGCGGACGGCGTCGAGCGACGTCTCTCCGAGCTCCACGAGTCCACCGGGCAGGCTCCAGCGGCCCTCTGCGGGCGCTTTCCCCCGGCGCGTGAGCAGCACGCGGCCGCGCGACAGCACGACGGCGCCGACACCGACGCGCGGATAGTCGGGGTACTCGCGGCTCACGCGATCACCTAGGAGTGGGCGGGCGCGGTCAGGAATGTCGCCCGGCCGTACCGCGAGGCGATCAGCGCGTCCACGCGTTCGGTCTCGTCCGCCGCCAGCCCGCCGGGTACCAGCGTGAGCCCGTGCTCGGCTTCGAACGCGTCGGCCAGCACGCGGGCGAGCTCCTCGAACGCCGGCCGGCGGCCGATCGCGGCCTCCAGCGTCGTGAGTGTTGCGAGCGGGTCACGCGTCGTCGGAAACAGCTCGCGCAGACGCACGGCGTCGACGGCCAGTAGGATTGCGCCGTGCTGCAGGAACGACGTCCCCAGTCGACGCTGCGCGCTGCCCACCAGCTTGCGGCTGCCGACCTCGATCTCGAACGCGCCGGTGCGCGCGAAGCAAAACGCCGGATCGGGCCCGAGGCCACGCCCGGTCGGCACCATCTCCGCGCCCGCCCCGAGGACGTTGAGCCCACGCACCAGCGCGCGGGCGATCCAGCGGTACGTCTCGAGCAGATCCGGGCCGATGCCCAGGTCATCGGCGGTCGCGATCACGCTGTAGGTGAGCTCCCGCTCGGGACCATCGTGATAGATCGCGCTGCCGCCCGTCGGCCGGCGCACGAGACCGACGCCGAGCCGACGGCACGCCGCGACGTCGACGTGGCGGTCGAGCGGCTGCCCGTAGCCGACCGAGACTGTCGGCGGCTCCCACGCGAAGAAGCGCAGCGTCGGCGGCGCCGTGCCCGCGTGGCGACCGCGCCAGAGCGCCTCGTCGATGGCCATGTTCGTGGCGCCGTCGCACGGCTCGGTGACGAGCAGTCGCCAGGATAGCGTCACGGCACCATCACGTCGAGCTTCGGGAAGTACGTCCGGTACCGCGCGACGTCTCGGGTCAGGAGTGAGATGCCGCGGATAGCGGCATGAGCACCGATATAGAAGTCGGGCAGTGGCGAGCGACGCACGCCGCCAGCCCGTCGATAGCGAATAAAGCACTTGCCGGCAAGAAATGCGGCTTCCCACGGCAGTGGTTCCCGCCGGAATGACTCTCTCGGCAGCGCCGCATCGAGGTCTTCGATACGGTCGAATCCGATGGAAACCTCGGCATACACGATCGGATTGATGATCAGCTCGTGGTCCTCGGTCATGCTCGCGAGCTTGGCCGAGGAACGATCGAACCACCGACGGTCCTCAGTCAGGATGTCGAGCAAGACACTGCTGTCGACCAGAATATCGGCCACCCGCGATCAGCCGCGACGTGTCAGTGCCATGATCTGATCGGTCGTCAGCGATGTCGTCGCTTTGCCGCGCATCGCCTCGACGAGGCGCCGCCCGCGACCATCGGTGTGGGCGACCTTCCTGAGCGTGACGACACCGCGATGGATCTCGAAGCGGACCTCCGTGTTGGCTCGCAAGCCGGCCTTCCGTCGAATCGCCACCGGAATCGTCACCTGCCCCTTGCTCGTGATCCGCACGCCCGCCTCCAGTAAGAGTATTACTTGTAAGAGTAGTACCTCGGCGGACTGCGGGCAACGTCACCGGGGTCAGCGCGGCACACTCCATCTCAGGTTGGGCTCGCGGGCGGCGCGCGTCTGGTCGAGCCGGCGCACCGGGGTCGTGACCGGCGCCGACGTGGCGATCGTCGGATTCTGCTGCGCCTCGCGCGCGATCTGGATCATCGCGTCGCAGAACTGATCGAGCGTGTCTTTCGATTCCGTCTCGGTCGGCTCGATCATCAAGGCCTCTTCGACGATCAGCGGGAAGTACGTCGACGGCGCATAGAAGCCGAGGTCGAGCAGCCGTTTCGCGATGTCGGTGGCGCTCACGCCCTGCTTCTTCTGGCGGCGCGCCGAGAGGACGCACTCGTGCATGCACGGCCCGGGCACCGAGACGTCGTACTCGGACTCCAGCCGCTTCATGATGTAGTTGGCGTTCAGCACCGCGTTGTCGGAGACCGAGCGCAAGCCGTCGGCGCCCATGGTGCGGATGTACGTGTACGCGCGCACGAGCATGCCGAAGTTGCCCCAGAACGCCTGCAGCTTGCCGATCGACTTCGGCCGGTTCCAGTCGAGCGCGTAACGGTCGTCGTGCTTGACGACGACCGGCGTCGGCAGGAACGGCTCGAGGTGCGACTTGACGCCGACCGGACCGGCTCCCGGCCCGCCGCCGCCGTGCGGCGTCGTGAACGTCTTGTGCAGGTTGAAGTGGCAGACGTCGAAGCCGAGGTCGCCCGGACGCGTGATGCCGAGGACCGCGTTGAGGTTCGCGCCGTCCATGTACACCTGCACGCCCGTGGCGTGGCAGATCTCGGTGATCTCCATGATCCGCGGCTCGAACATGCCGAGCGTGTTCGGCACGGTGATCATGAACGCGGCGACGTCCGGGCCGACCGCGCGCGCCAGCACGTCGAGGTCGACCTCGCCGTTGGGGAGCGACTTCACCTCGACGACTTCGTAGCCGGCGATGGCGGTGGACGCCGGATTCGTACCGTGCGCGGAGTCGGGGATCAGCACCTTGGTACGCTTCTCGCCGCGCGAGGCGTGATAGGCGCGGATCATCAGCACGCCGGCGAACTCGCCCTGCGCGCCCGCGGCCGGCTGCAGCGACACGGCGTCCATGCCGGCGATCTCGGCCAGCATCTGGCCCAGGTCATACATGAGCTGCAGCGCGCCCTGCGCGTCTTCCGGGCGGGTCAGCGGATGCAGTCGTGCGAAGCCCGGCAGCCGTGCCATGTCCTCGTTGAGCTTCGGGTTGTACTTCATCGTGCACGAGCCGAGCGGATAGAAGTGCGTGTCGACGCCGTAGTTCATGCGCGACAGACGCGAGTAGTGCCGAACCGCGTCGAACTCCGACACCTCGGGCAGGGCCGCCGCCTCGCCGCGCAGATACTTTTTCGGCAGCAGCTCCGCCAGCGGCTTGCCCGGCACGTCGCTGTCGGGCAGCGAGAAACCGACGCGCCCGGCGGAGGACAGCTCGAACACGAGCTTGTCGTAGTTCACCGGACCACCTCCGCGAGCGCGGCGGCGAAGGCGTCGATCTCCTCGCGCGTTCGCTGCTCGGTGACGGCGACGAGCAGGCAGTCGCCCAGGGTGCGATCGAACGGCCGCAGCGGCACTCCGGGCAGGATGTGCTTGCGCGCGAGCCGGCTCATCACGGTGGCGGGCGACTTCGGCAGCCGCAGCGTGAACTCCTTGAAAAACGGGCTCGGAAAACGGAGCGTCACGCCGGGGAGCTTCGTGAGCTGCTCGGCCGCATAGTGCGCCTTCGCGGCGGAGAGCTCACCCACGCGCTGCAGGCCCTGCTTGCCGAGGAGCGCCATGTAGACCGTCGCCATGAGCGCGCAGAGCGCGACGTTCGTGCAGATGTTCGACGTCGCCTTCGCACGTCGGATGTGCTGCTCGCGAGTCTGCAGGGTCAGCACGAACCCGCGTTGGCCATCGGCGTCGACCGTGACGCCGACCAGGCGGCCGGGGATGCGGCGCACGAGCTCATTCTTGGCGGCGAACACACCGAGATTCGGCCCGCCGAACGACATCGGCACGCCGAGCCCCTGCCCTTCGCCGACGACGATGTCCGCGCCGAGCCGCCCGGGCGCCTCGAGCACCCCAAGGTTGACCGGATCGGCGACGACGATCAGCAGCGCGCCGGCCGCGTGCGCAAGCTCGGCGGCCGCGGCGATGTCCTCGAGACAGCCGTAGAAGTTCGGCGACTGGACGATGAGGGCCGCCGTCTTCTTGCCGACGAGCTTCCGCGCGGCGTCGGCATCCAGAACGCCGTCCGGCGCCGCGACGTCGCGCAACCGGATGCCCGGACCATCGCAGTATGTGGCGACGACGCGCCGATAGAGCGGGTTCACGCCACGCGCGAGCACGACCTCCATGCGCTCGGTCGCAGCGTGGGCCATCAGCGCGGCCTCGGCGAGCGAGCTTGCGCCGTCGTAGATCGACGCGTTGGCGACGTCCATGCCCGTCAGCTCGGCGATCATGGTCTGGTACTCGTAGATAGTGCGCAGCGTGCCCTGGCTCGCCTCGGGCTGGTAGGGCGTGTACGCGGTGAAGAACTCGCCGCGCGAGATCATGTGATTGATCGGGCTCGGAACGTAGTGGTCGTACGAGCCGGCGCCCTGGAAGCACACGTAGCGATCCGCGTCGGCATTGGTGGCGGCGAGGGCCCGCAGGTGCCGGATCAGATCCGTTTCGCTCAGCGCGGGCGCCAGCGCGAGCGGACGCGACAGTCGCGCCTTCGGCGGAATCTTCGTCAGCAGATCCTCGATCGACGCCGCGCCGATCGTGCGCAGCATCTCGCGCTGCTCGGCAGGCGTGTTTGCGATATAGCGATTGGCCATCAATGTCCGCCTTGCGCCACGAACTCCTCGTACTGCCGCGCGGTCAGCAGCTGGTCGAGCTCGGCGGCGTCCGACGGCTTCACGAGGATCATCCAGCCCTTGCCGTACGGGTCCTTGTTCACCGTCTCGGGCTTCTGCGGGAGCTCAGCGTTGGCCTCGACGATTTCGCCGGAGATCGGCGCAAACAGGTCGGAGACGGCCTTCACCGATTCGACGACACCGAACGCCTGGTGCGCGGTGACCTTGGCGCCGACTTTCGGCAGCTCGACGAAGACGACGTCACCCAGCTGCTCCTGGGCGAAGTGCGTGATGCCCACTCGCACACGGTCACCTTCCCGCTTGGCCCACTCGTGCTCGCGCGTGTACTTAAGGTCGCCGGGGACGTTAGCCATGAGTTGGTCTCTCTTGTCCGATCATTTTTTGACGCGGGAAGGATGAAACGGCGTCTTCACCACGCGAGCCGGCTTCACCTGGCCCCGGATTTCGACGCCGAGCGGCGTGCCGACCGGCGCGTCAGCGCTCGCGACGTAGGCGAGCGCAATGGAACGATCCACCGACGGCCCGTACGAGCCGGAGGTCACGACGCCGGTCTCGCGACCGTCGTGCAGGACGCGATAGCCGTGTCGCGCTACCGAGCGGTCGGCCATCTCGAGGCCCACGAGCTTGCGCGCGGGCCCGGTGGTGCGCACCCGCTCGATGGCGTCACGGCCGATGAAGTCGCCCTTTGCGGGCTTGACGATCCAGCCGAGCCCGGCCCCGAGCGGGTTGGTGGTGGCGTCGATGTCGTTGCCGTACAGCGCGTACCGCATCTCGAGGCGGAGCGTGTCGCGCGCGCCCAGGCCGACGGGCACGACGCCGTCGCCGCGGCCGCGCTCGAGCAGCGCCGACCACAGCGCCGGTGCGTCCGAGGCCGGGACATAGAGCTCGAAGCCGTCCTCACCCGTGTAGCCGGTGCGCGAGATGATCGCGCGCGCGCCCGACACGCGTCCCTCGGCGAAATGGTAGTAGGCGATGCGCGTCACATCGGTGTCCGCGAGCCGGCCGACGAGCGCTTCGGCCTTCGGGCCCTGCACCGCGATGAGCGCGGTCGCGTCGGAAACGTTCCGCCACTGCGCGCCGCTGCCGTGCTCCGTCACCCAACGCCAGTCCTTGTCGATGTTGGACGCGTTGACCGTCATCATGAAACGGTCCGCGGCGAGCCGATAAAGGGTCAGATCGTCGACGATGCCGCCGTCGGGGTAGCAAAGCAGCGAGTACTGCACCTGGCCGATCTCGAGCGCGGACACGTCGTTGGTGGTCAGCCGCTGCAGCGTGGCGAGCGCCTGCGGCCCGTCGATCTCGAGCTCGCCCATGTGGCTGACGTCGAAGCAGCCAGCGCCGGCACGCACGGCGCGATGCTCCTCGATGATGCCGGTGTACTGCACCGGCATCTCCCAGCCGCCGAAGGGAACCATGCGGGCGCCCGCTTTGACGTGCGCGTCGTACAGCGGAGTGCGCTTCAGAGGCGTATTCACGAGCGACCCAGTAGACCACCGGGCCTCCAGACGGGTCAAGGGCCGGGGCCGGCCGCGATGCCGCCGGTTCCCGGCATCCCGCTTGCTATTCCAGAAGGCATGACGGACGGGGCACGGCCCGACCGCAGTCAGTTGCGGGTTCTTCTGGTCGAGGATTCGACCGACATCCGTGATGTGTTCACCTTGCTGCTGCGTGGAGAGGGCATCGAGGTGGTCGCCACGGGCAGCGGTCGGGAGGCGGCCGAGCTGGCCGCGCGCCGCGAGTTCGACGTGCTCGTGACCGATCTCGGGCTGCCCGATATCCCCGGCGATATTGTGATTCGGTGCGTGATCGCGGCTGCTCGGCGTCGGCCGCGGGTCATCGTCATCACCGGTTACGACGAGCCCTTCGTGAGCCGCGCGCGTCAGGCTGGTGCCGATGCCGTCTTCAACAAGCCCGTCGTGTGGAGCACGATCGCCAGAGCAATCGCGGGTCGCGACCAGCTCGCCGCGGCGTAACTTCCGTGTAAGTTCTTCCCGCTTCGGGGAAGAGTCAGCCCCCCCGTCGGGGACGACTCAGCGCACCTGGTACCCCTTGTGCGACATGCATTGGGCGTACGCTTGTTCGTACCCTTCTTTCGATTTCGTGTACTTGTAGCCACCGCCGACCGCGGCGCCGCCGACCGCGCCCGTCGCCGCGCCGATCGCCGCGCCCGTTCCGGCGCTGCCACTCGCCGCGC